>JAZRPS010000001.1:0-21749 GCA_045649345.1 Candidatus Enterousia sp.
TAAAACAAAAAAACAAACGAAAGAAAGGAAAGCAAAATGAAAAAATTAACCGCAGGAATCTTGACAGTTATGTTGGGAATCGTATCCGCAAACAGCGCAGATGCCGCTGTTGCATCAAAACTCTATGTTGACTCCAAGGCAGATGCAGCGGCAGCAGCAGCCCAATCTGCAGCTGAATCAACAGCAGCAAGTGCGTTGGCAGGTGCAAAGAGCGAATTGGAAGGTAAAATTGATGCCAAGGTTGCACAATCTGATTATGATACAAAAATTGGTCAATTAGAACAGGCAGATACAAATATCTCTAACTTGGTTGGTGCATTGCCGACGGATGCTGGTGTAAACAATGTTGTTGCCTATATCGATAAGAAGACAACAGGTATTGCAACAGATACTGCACTTGATGAATTATCAAACAAAGTGACAGCAAATACTGGCGCAATTGAAACATTGAATGGTACTGGCGAAGGTTCTGTTGCAAAACAGATTGCAGATTCTATTACTGCCTTGGACTTGGCAAATACATATGATGCGGCAGGTTCGGCAACCGCAGCAGAAACAGCAGCAAAAAATTACGCAGATAGTTTGGCTGGCAATTATGCAACAAAGGCACAGGGTGAGTTGGCAGATACAGCGGTTCAGTCTGTAGTGGCGGGTTCTGTCAACGGTACAATCAGTGTTGACGGTGTAGATGTTGCTGTGACAGGTTTGGGTTCTGCGGCATATACAAGTGCAGATGCGTATGATCCAAAGGGTTCTGCAAATGCTGTTCAGCAAAATCTTGAAAGCTTTTCGGGGGTGGTGACAACTCTGACGGATGATGTGCAGCTCTTGAAAGGTGATGCAAATACAGCAGGTTCTGTTGCATATGCAGTACAAGAAGCAAAATCACAAGCCGTCTCAACAGCAAGACAGGAAACAATATCAAAGATTTCAGAATTGAATCTGAATGAATTGTCACGTGTTCCGGCAGAATGTTCTGATGCCAAGAATTACTGTGTTTTGACAACAAATGGTTCAAAATATCTGTGGGAAGTTATCGAACGTGCAACAGGTGAAGCGCAGCCAGAGGGAACTGATATTCCAAGTGTGATAGATGATTCATTTGGTGCATAGTTGGGGCTTATGTTGTGGGTGGGGTGACCCATTCCACAACATAAAATAAATACCAAGAAAGAAAGGAAAGAGAGATGAAAAAATTATTAACTGTTTCAGTTTTTGCCATTATGGCTGTGTCTGCCGCAAACGCAGATATCGCATCAACAACTTATGTTGAAACACGTACAGGTGATGTTGTTCTGTCAGGTACAAATTATGTTTCTGGTCAGACAGAATTGACAGGTGCTGTAAGGGCCTTGGATACACAAATTAAAGCGAACGCGGGTGATATTGCAAATAAAGTTAGTCAGTCTGATTATGATTCAAAGGTTCAGTCGTTAGAAGCTAAAGATGCAGAATTAAATACAGCAATTACGCAAGAAATATCTGCACGTGAAGATGCTGATAGCGCAATTAACACATTGGTTGGTACATTGCCAGAAGGTGCGACCGCAACAACAATCGTTGGATATATCCAGGAAAGGACAGATGGTATTGCAACAGAAGGTACAGTGAGTGAATTGTCAACCAGAGTGGCACAGGCAGAAACTGATATCGATGATTTGGAATCAAAGGTTGGTAATGAAACGGTCACAGCTCAGATTTCTTCTGCTTTGACATCCGGCAACTATTTGAAGGCTGGTGATAATATTTCTGGTTTGAGTAATGATAAAGGTTATGTTAATGCTTCGGAGGCAGTTGATGCGGTAAAGAACAGTAAAATCACAGATGATTTTATCAACGATGGCGCTATCAGCCAGGGAAAGATTAACGGTTTGACAGGTTTGGCAACCCAGGTTAGCACAAATGTTGGTGATATTTCTGATTTGCAAGCTAAAGTTGGTAATACTACAGTTGCAGATCAGATTTCTGATGCAATTACTGGTTTGAATACCGATATGACGGGTGTTAAAGAGACGGTTGAAGCGTTGCCAACGACGTATGCGCCAATAAACACAATAGAAGAAGCAGAACAGGATGCGATTGATGCCGCATTGGCAGAGGCGAAACAATATGCAGATTACGCAGAAGCAGACGCTGTTGAAGCGGCAAAAACAGAAACTACTAATCAAGTTAAAGCGTTGGCAGAAGGTCAGGTAAAAACGAATACGGGTGCAATTGCTGATGTAAAGGCAACTGCTGATGCTGCGGTTCAGAGAGACCAGGTTGCAATGCCTGTTGACTTTACAGTTTCTGAAGCTTGTAAGGCTAATGGTGTTATTTGTTCTTTGACGATCAAAGGAAATGGCACGGGTGCAGTCGCACAGTGGGAAGTTGTTAAATAATATATATGTTTATTGTCATGGGGTGGTATGTATTATCACCCCCATGACATGGATATATTATGTAAACTGGATTAAATAGTTTTCATAATATTATTCGCAGGGTTCGGGGCGAGAGAGTTAGAGAGATCGTATGTCTGTGACAAGATTTGCTTTTGCAGGATCTATCATTGCAATGTGCGCTATTGCGCCACTGTGGGCAAATGCGCCGACAGGTAATGATTCACTTGGTGTGTCACATGATGTTTACGTTGTGCCAAAAGATCGTCAAACGACGGGAATTGCCAGTGTAAACTATGCGAATGCTGTTGCTGACGCTGCTGGTGCGGCAGCGCAGGCTGCAGAAGATCATGCTGCCGCTGTTGGTGTCGCACTGTCTTATAAATTTGATACGATTGGTCATGCCGGGAATGGGATTGTGACGACCTCTAAAGAAGGTGATGTCGAAGTGACTGGGCCAGGGACAGCTTTGGCAGTGGATAATGACGGTGTTTTGAATGTTGATGTTGCAAATGGCGGCAAGCTTGGTGTTGTAAAGCAGGGTACAAATACATCCATATCAACAGATGGTTCGGTAAATGTTGCAACGGCAAATGCGACAACCGCCGGTGTTGTTAAGGTTGCAGATACGAATTTTGAAGAGTTGTATGATTATGAGGGGATGTTTGAAAATGGTTCATATGAATATGGTTCTGATGAGGTTTTAAGCGCAGAATCTGTTCATATGGCAACGGCGTTTATGGCGCTGGCAGTTTCTGAAATGTCTGATACGGTTGAAGGTATGTCCGAGAAGATTGATAATGTTTCTGGATCTGATAAAGTTAATGCGGTTGTGACGACGGATTCCAATGGTAATGTAGCAGCGCGTGCAACTGGTGATACGTTGGATGTAAATAATGGCGTATTGAATGCGAAAACAGCGAATGGTGATACGCTTGGTGTTGTAAAGCAGGGGACAAATACAACCATTACAAATGGTGCGGTGAACGTTGCAACAGCGAGTGGGAGTGTTCCCGGTGTTATGATGTGGGGACAGGTTCCAGTGGGCTCTGCAAATGGGGCGACGGCCGCCCAGATTTGGATTGAATAATCACTCCCCCGTTCGGGGGATTTTTTATTAGTGGCGTTAAAATTTTAAAAATTAAAAACTCTTGCAACTCTTGCACAGGAATGACAAAATCGAAGATTTTATTAAATCAAACTAATTAATCCAATGCCAAGGACGGCGGCGACAATTGCACCAATCGTTAATGGCCAAAAATATTTCTTTACAATTGCGTTCGCACGTTCTTGGAATAAATACAGCAGGGTGCCAACAATCGCAAAACGACCTGTGCGGAATATTGCAGATACAGCCAAAAATAATATCATTGGATAGCCAATAAAGCCCAACCATATTGCCAGCAACTTATACGGTATCGGGGTGACCGCCGTCAGAACAATTATCAATATGCCGTACTTGCCAAACATTGGCTTTATCGTCGATTCAATTAATTCGGGATTTGAAAAGGTTTCAATTAGCCAGACACCAACAGAATCATACAGCCACATACCAATCAAATATGCAATTGCGCCACCAACTAATGACCCCAATGCTGCAGCAATCGTTATTGGCAGGGCGCGTTTTTTATTCGCAATAATTGGTGGGGTCATGAATACTTCGGGTGGAATGAATAAAAATATCGATTCGCATATCGTTAGGAAAAATACCAACCATGAATATGCAGGTGATTCAGATTTTTTTAATATAAACTCAGAAAATTTCATTCCCACGCCCTTTTTTGTCAAATTTTACTTGATTATAGCGAATTTTTTACTAATTTACAATTGTATAATCGCAAATATGGGCGCAAAAAATGGCAAAAAGACAATTTAATTCAAATCGTGGAGAACGTATCGCCGCCAAGGTGCAGACTTTGGTTGCGGAAATTCTGCGTGACGTTTATGGTGATGATCCGATTGTTTCGGGGGTGTCGTTGGTCGGCAGTGTTGCACATGGTGGCTTGCAATTTGTACGCTTGTTTTATTATACAAGAAATCCAGATGTGGCGGTCGTTCAGGAAAAGTTAGATAAAATTACGCGTTCGGTGCGATTTGAGTTGGCGGCGCGTATGAATCAAAAGTATGTGCCTGATATTAAGTTCGCGTATGATGATACGCTGGATAAGGCAGAACGTATCGACGAATTGTTGAATAATTTATCAAAGGAGTAAAAAATGGTTCGACAGGTTTCTAAAGTGACAGAAAATATTGCACGTGAATGTTATTATATCATGTCAGAATATGTTGGTAATGCAGGTGTCTTTTATGATTCAATGCCGGCAGATGTCGAAAAACGTGGACATGTGTTGTTCGTTAGTGATGGTAAAAATGAAATCAAAGGTTTTATAAAAGGAAATGTGGTTGGTGCCGACGCAAATATTGAACTGCTGTATGTGACAAGAAATGCATTGTCTACGGGGGTGGGAGCAGAATTAATGAATGCCTTTATTAAGCATGCGCGTGCAAAAGGTGCAAAGAATGTGCGTGTTAGTTCGCGTATGTTGCCAAATGTCTTGAATTTTTATCAAAAACATGGCTTTGTGCGAAGTGCGATGACACATTATATGACAAAAAGTTTGTAAAAAAATTACCTTGCTAATGGCGTAATACTGGTTTATTATTGCCGCAACAGCAAGGTGTTTTTATGAAGCAATCTAATATCCGTAATTTTTCAATCGTTGCACATATTGATCATGGAAAATCAACGTTGTCTGACCGTCTGATTGAATTTACAGGCGGTCTGCAATCGCGTGAGATGAAGGCCCAGGTCCTGGATTCAATGGATATTGAACGCGAACGTGGTATCACGATTAAGGCGCAGACCGTGCGACTGAATTACAAGGCGAAAAATGGTGAAGTCTATCAATTAAACCTGATGGATACGCCGGGGCATGTGGACTTTTCATATGAGGTGTCGCGATCGTTGGCGGCGTGCGAAGGCGCGTTGGTCTTGGTGGATGCAACCCAGGGGGTTCAGGCGCAGACGCTGGCAAATGCATATCTGGCATTGGATAATGATTTGGAAATGCTGCCGGTATTGAACAAGATTGATTTGCCGTCCAGTGATGTTGCGGCAACGCGTGAACAAATCGCAGATGTTATTGGTTTGGACGCAAATGATGCGTTGGCTGTGTCTGGCAAGACGGGCGATGGTGTGCCAGAATTGCTGGAAGAAATTGTAAATAAATTGCCACCACCACATGGGGATGAAAATGCGCCGACGCGTGCGCTGTTGGTGGATTCTTGGTATGATTCGTATCTGGGGGTTGTTATTCTGGTGCGCGTGGTCGATGGCACATTGAATCGCGGGCAGAAAATTAAGTTTATGGCGACAGGTGCAGAATATGTTGTCGATAAAATTGGGTACTTTACGCCAAAGATGGTTAATGTCGATAAACTGCATACCGGCGAAATTGGATTTATTATTACAGGTATGAAGACAATTCATGACTGTAAGGTGGGGGATACGATTATTGATGCGCGGGCGGAAAATGCAAAAATGTTGCCGGGCTTTAAGCCGTCTGTGCCGGTGGTGTTTTCGTCTTTCTTTCCGGTAGAGGCAGATGATTATCCCACATTTCGTGAAAGTGCAGAAAAGTTGGCGTTGAATGATGCGTCGTTTATGTTTACAGTGGAAAAGTCGTCAGCGCTGGGGTTTGGGTTGCGTTGCGGATTCTTGGGATTGCTGCATATGGAAATTATCAGTGAACGACTGGCGCGCGAATTTAATTTGAATCTGATTAATACGGTGCCAAGTGTGCTGTATAAAATTCATATGCGTGATGGGTCGGTGATTGATTTGGAAAATCCAGCCGATATGCCAGAGCCAACACGAATCGCATCAATCGAAGAACCGTGGGTGCGTGCGACAATTATGATGCCTGATAAATATATGGGTGGAATTATGTCGCTGTGCGCAGAACGACGTGGGGTTCAGGAAAATATTTCATATGTTGGAAATCGTGCAGTTTTGGTTTATCAATTGCCGTTGGCAGAAATTGTATTTGATTTCTATGACAGGGTTAAATCTATATCATCAGGCTATGCGTCGTTTGATTATGTCGTTTATGGTTATCAGGCGTCTGATTTGGTAAAGGTTAATATTCTGGTTAATGAAGAAAATGTTGAACCGTTATCGTTTATGTGTCATCGGTCTTTTGCAGAAAAACGTGGGCGCCAGATTGTGGAAAAGTTAAAAGACCTGATTCCACGTCATCAATTTAAAATACCATTGCAGGCGGCGATTGGTGGAAAAATTATCGCACGCGAAACAATTGCTGCATATCGTAAAGACGTGACGGCAAAGTGCTATGGTGGGGATATAACACGTAAACGCAAGTTGTTGGAAAAACAAAAAGAGGGTAAAAAACGTATGCGTTCGTTTGGTAATGTAGAAATTCCACAGTCTGCATTTATTAACGCGTTAAAAGTATCATAAAAGGATTTGAAATGAATTGGGTTGAATATGTAAAAAAAACACCGTTGGTGCAAATGTATACAGATTGGTGTGAATATAATATGTTGCGTAAACAACGTAATATGTATAAAAGCGGAATGAAGTACTGGAAAACAAGGATTGCCAATACAGTTACTTATCAGGGTGATTTTTGTAAACGTACAGATTATAATATTGTGGGGCTGTTTAAGAAAAATAGTAGAACACATTATTGTAAAAAGTTTTTTGAAAAAAAATGTTCGCCGATTTGTCCGTTGAATGAAGAACATAATAGTTATTGGCATTTCTATAACCAATATAAGAAGAAAAGTCAGGCGGTGGCGGATTTTTGGCGCAATAAATTTCAAAATGTAAAATAATAAACCAAAGGTGGTGTTGCCATGGCACATCAATTTTATTTTAACCCGTACATCTTGGACAATTTGCCGGCGCCAGCCAAGGGTTTTGATGTTGTGCAAGATATTTCTGAACCGCGTTTGCGTATGTATGTGACCAGTCGTGGTGTGAAAACTTTTTTTGTTCGCAAACGTGTGCATGGCAAAGATAAAAGAATTTTAATTGGAAACTATCCGGATGTGGATATTGAACTTGCGCGTACCAGGGTTCCTGAAATCTTGGAAGATGCAATGCGCAAGCCACCAGTTAGACGCAAGAAAATTACATTTAAAAAGTTTCTGGATTTATATCTTGAAAATAAGGTTCGTCGTGGTGAAGATTCGCATGTAAAATTGGTGCGTGCGATTGATAGACATTTGTCTGGGCTGTTTGAAAAAGGTATTTCAGAAATTGATGCAGATGATGTTTTTAATACGATTAAAAAAATTTCTGGGAATGCAATTGCTGCACGTATGCAAGAATTGTTGCAGAGTATATTTAACTATGCGCTGGAAACAGGGTATGTAAAGTCTAACCCAATTGTTGGTATAAAAAAGATAGAGCAGGTGCGTCGTGTGCGTCCGTTAAATCGTTCGGGATTGTTGCGTTTGGTGCGCGCGATAGAAGCGGAGGAAGATATTGTCTTGCGTTCGGCGTTCTTGATGTTGATTTATGGATTTGCACCGCGTTCAAAAATATTTTCAATGGCGTGGGAAGATTTAGATTTTAATCATGATATGTGGTTGTCGCGTCCATTGTCAGACCGTGCAATTGTTTTATTACAGGATTTGCCCCAAGATGGTCAATGGGTTTTCCCGGGGCGTGGCGGCGTGCATTTAATTGACCCAAGAACTGCATGGAAACGTGTTGCAAAGAACGCGGGGATTCCTAATTTAACAATGGACGATGTTTATAAATTCTTGATGCGTCGGGTTGTTTGGGCGTCAGACAAGGAAGATTTTCGCAATAATTTAAATGACTTGTTAGATGAAATTTTTAGCGAAGATTTGTAAAGTGTATTTTGTCAAGTTTGTTATCATTTGTTATAATTTCTTGACACTGGGGTCATAAAATGATAGTTTATTAGATAATGACGGTCATGGTATGGATCAAATAATTTAACAAAAACAAAGGAAAAGAAATGACAACTTTTGAAAAAGTAAAAAAAATCGTAGCTGAAAAATTGGGTGTGCCAGAAGAAAAAGTCACAGAATCAGCAGCATTCGTTAACGACTTGGGCGCAGACAGCTTGGACGTTGTGGAATTCGTTATGGAAGTTGAAAAAGAATTCGATATCACAATTCCAGATGATGCAGCTGCAAAATTAGAAAAAGTTGGTGATGCAGTTAAATACATCGACGAACACAAGAAAAATTAATTTAGTGTTTGTATGAATTTTTCCGCTGGGGTTTCCTGGCGGATTTTTTTTGCTGTATTTTAGGAAAGAAAAAGTTTATTATATGCCCGTATGTTAGTTAGACTTAAAAAGGAAGACAAAATATGAGAAGAGTTGTTGTTACCGGTATGGGTATTGTTTCGCCTGTGGGAACGGGTGTGGAATATGCATGGAAAAATGTTGTCGCCGGTAAATCTGGTGTTCGTAAAATTACAGAATTTGATGTGTCTGATTTGGCGTCGCAAATTGCCGGATTGCCACAACAGGGGACAGAACCTGGTCAATATAATCCTGATACTGTTGTTGAACCACGTGAACAGCGCAAGTTGGACAGATTTACATTGTATGGTTTGGTTGCAACTGATGAAGCAATCAAAGATGCAGGTCTGGAAAACTATACGGGTGATATGACGCGTGTTGGCGTTTCTGTGGGCAGTGGTATCGGTGGTTTGAATACGATTTATGATAATTGTATTGAATTGTATAATGGTGGCCCACGCCGTGTTAGTCCGTTCTTTATTCCAAAGGGAATTATTAACATGGTCGCAGGTAATATTTCAATTAAGTATGGTTTGCAGGGGCCAAATATTTCAACTGTGACGGCGTGTGCCACGGGTGCGCATTCTATTGGCGAAGCGGCACGTATAATTAAATATGGCGATGCGGATATTATGATTTGTGGCGGTGCCGAAGGTGCGGTTGGTCGTATGGCGTTGGCTGGGTTTTCTGCGATGCGTGCGTTAAGTACACGCAATGATGAACCGGAACGTGCGTCACGTCCATGGGATAAAAATCGTGATGGTTTTATCATGGCCGAAGGTGCCGGTATCTTGGTGCTGGAAGAATATGAACATGCCGTTGCACGTGGTGCAAAAATTTATGCAGAGGTTGCAGGTTTTGGTATGTCTGGCGATGCGTATCATATTACTGCCCCCGCCCCAAATGGCGAAGGTGGCAAACGCGCGATGATGTCTGCGTTAAATGATGCAGGCGTAAAACCATCAGATGTTGACTATATCAATGCACATGGTACGTCCACGGGTCTGGGTGACGTTGGTGAATTGGCGGCGGTCAAAGAATTATTTGCAGATGGCAATGCATGTATGTCATCAACAAAATCAGTCACAGGACATCTATTGGGGGCCGCCGGCGCAGTAGAGGCGATATTCTGTGCCTGTGCGATTCGTGATGGTATCGTTCCGCCAACAATTAATTTGGAAGAACCAGAAGATGCAGTTGGTGATTTCAACCTGGTACCACACGTTGCGCAAAAACGTAATGTTGATGTTGCAATCAGCAATTCGTTCGGGTTTGGTGGAACAAATGCCAGCGTTGTATTGAAAAAAATTCAATAAAATGGCATATCTATGCCCAAACCCGCAACCTTATGTAGCGTTTGTACACTACGGTTGCGGGTTTTTGACTATAGGCTTTGTTATTTGCATTATGAAACAGTGGACCCCGGTCTGCACCGGGGTGACGAGAAAGAAAGTAGACAGGGGTGACAAAATATAGCATATTTTGTTTTAGAAAAAAGACTCCATGACCACGACCCAGGTTATAAATTCCTTATAAAAAACGCAGATTCAAGTTGCTTTGACAAACTTTTATTTATCAAAGCATTTACAATCGGTGGTGATTGTGGTATAATTTATGGTGCGTGGGGGTTCCGCGCTGGGCTTAAACACCTATGTAAGTCGCGTCGGGAATGACGTAAAACTCCAATTGCTGGTGACAGTGGTTGGAGTGTGTGGAATATATCGAATAACACACGCTAGATCGATTTACCTAGTGTTTAAACTCCAACCACCATTTTTTGGTGGTATTTAATTAAAAAAAGAGAGAGGAATAAAGTCATGAAAAAATTAGCAATGTTATTAACCTTGCCCACGATATTGGCGGCGTGTGATTCAAAACCCCAGGCAGAAATTTTATTTTCTGCGTGTTGTAGTGCAGAAGAAAAATATGGGGTGATGAAATTGTCTGTTTGGGACAATGAAAAAATGGTTTTAAATATTAATGGCGAAGATGTTTTGTTAAAGGCAGAAGAAGATGCAGAGCGCGTACCGTCAAAAAAATATCGGTTTGAAATGAGAGGTGTTATTCCAAGTACAAAAAAAGAAATTTCTGTTATGATGCGCTATGATGCGGAAAAGAAATTGTTGGGTATTATGAGTTGTCATATTAGTGATGATGCTGGATACGGTATAGATAATTATGTGTCGATAGATTTAAAAGGTTATAGAATGCCGAATGCAACAGAACAATGTATTGAAAAGATTGGTAGGTTAATAAAATTTTCTGATAATGGTGTTGCTTTTGTTTGGCAGAAATCTCAATTCTGGTCTTCGCGCGAAATACAAAAAATTGATCCGGAATCAAGAAGTGGTGAGAGTATTAGTATAAAAATACCAACAGAAGATGCAATTGCGATTTCAAAAAATTGGGATCCAAATAATTTTAAGCCTTATTTAAATTCTGAAAAAAGTCCAACGGTCGAAGAACATGAAAAAGATGCATGTGATGTCTTGGCACGTTTGAAAACATATATTGCGGACAAAGGGTATGATAAACCAGTTGATATATATTTAGATGAGGTTGGTTGTGATAAACCAAGTAAGGTTATAAAGTTGGGTGCGAATAGGGCGCGATATAACTATTATGATGCTTATGCTTTGAATATTTGTGAAAATGGAAATCATTATTTGCTAGATATTTCAGATGCGTATTTTGTTGATAATCCGGAAGACAGATATGCCTGGATACCTGTTAAACAGTCTGGACGTGATGACAAGATAATTTATTCAACATATAATGCCTATGCGGCTAAATTGTTGGATATTGTTTATTCGCCAGATACAGATGAATATGCAATTCAGTTTGTTGGTTATGGATTAAATTCACCTGTTAAATTTGAAAAGTTGAATGATTTTCAAAAGGTAAATTCTTGTGCATACAGAATATATAATCGTACCAGGGTTAATGCTGGTGTAATAGAAGTTGAAGTAGAAGGTGAATCAAAAATAGAAAATGGAGAGCTGAAAATCAAACAAGAATTTGTTCCATTAACGCAAGAGCAAGCCTTGACAATTTCAAAAAATTGGGATTACAAAAATATGAAATTGTATCATACAGGTGAACAACCGCACGAGGCAGACGCATGTGAAACCTTGGAACGCTTGAATGCGTACACTTGGCGTTTAAGACGTGAAAAGGAAAATGCAGAAAATAAAGAATAGGTTGTCTGAAAAAAACAAAACGGGAATCAAAACAGATTCCCGTTTGTTTTTATTCTTCTTTCTTTTCTTCTTCTTTGTTCAGCCCCAGTGTATCCTTTATTGGGTCTATGATATTGTCTTTGATTGTGTCTTTGGTGCTGTCGATTGTGCGGATTAATGCACGACGAATTTTGCCGCTGATTGTCATGGGCAGGCTGTCGACATATTCGATAACACGTGGACATTTATAGTGTGCGGTGCGTGAACGTACGTGTGCCTGTAATTGGCGTGTTAGAATTTCTGTTGGCTGAAAGTATTTGTTTAGTACAATTGTTGCCTTTATCGCCATGCCACGTGATTTGTCAGGTATGCCGGTGACAGCAACTTCGCGAACAGATGGGTGTTCGGTCAGAACGCTTTCCACTTCAAACGGGCTGACACGATAACCGCTGGTTTTAATCAGGTCGTCATTGCGACCCACAAACCAATAGTATCCGTCTGTGTCACGATATGCCACGTCGCCTGTGTGGTAATAGCCGTCGCGTGCAACGTTTGCAGTTAATTTTTCATTGTTGTGATAGCCTTGAAATAAACCGGTTGGACGTTTGTCTTTGATATAAATACATATTTCGCCAACGGTATTTGGTTCTGTGATTTCGCGTCCGCGTTCGTCCAATAACTGTATGTCCCAGCCCGCCGATGGCATACCCATGGAACCAGGTTTGGGTTCAATCCATTCGTTGGTGAATAACAGCAGGCATGTTTCGGTTTGACCAAAACCTTCGTGTAATTTTACGCCCGTGTTTTTCAAAAAGCGTTCATAAACGTCTGGATTTAAAGCCTCGCCTGCGACGTCGGCCTTGGTTAGTGACGACAGGTCATATTTTGACATGTCGGTGTGAATCATCATTTTATAGGCGGTTGGTGGTGCGCAAAATGATGTGACATGATTTTCAGATATGGCGGTCAGCAAATCATGTGCGGTAAATACGTGTGAAAAGTCAAATACAAATACGGTTGCACCTGCCAGCCATTGACCGTACATTTTGCCCCACGAACATTTTGCCCAACCAGATTCAGATAGGGTAAAGTGAATGTCGCCATCGCGCAGGCGTTGCCAGAACAGGGCGGTATTAATATGCCCCAATGGGTATGCAAAATTATGCGCAACCATTTTTGGCATGTCTGTTGTGCCACTGGTGAAATATACAACCATTGTGTCGGTATTTTCATTTGGTATGCGTTCGAATTCTGTTGAATGTGTTTCGCATGCGCGGGTTATTTCATCGCAGTTTATTAATTGTATCGTGTCGTTGTTGCCGATTGCGCTTTTGATTTCATTTATGATTACGCCATCGTCAAATGCGATTATGGTGCGTATATTTGCCGCGTCCAGGCGGTATTTTATGTCTTCGGATTTTAATTGATTGGTTGATGGAATTGGAATCGCGCATATCTTATGCATTGCCATCATCAGTACCCAATATTCCCAACGGCGACGCATGAACAACAGTACGGTATCACCGCGTGTTATGCCGCGTTCTGTCAGATAATTTGCCACGGCGTTTGACATTTGGGACAGCGTTTTAAATGTGATTGATTTTTTTTCACCGCTATCGTTTGTCCATAGGATTGCGACCTTGTCCGGGGTTTCGTTTGCAATTACATCGACAACATCATATGCAAAATTAAAGTTTTCTGGTACTGTTGGAATTGCGTTTTGAATATAATCATCATAATTATCAAATTTGTCTTTGCTTAAAAAACGTGTCGCAAACATGTGTTTTCCTTTTTTTACATGAATGTAATATGGGGTTTGATTATAAAAAAAACAAGTGGAAATGTGAATTTTTTTCGATATTATAGGCGAACCGTTTTACAAAAATATTGTTTGTATAAAGCAAGGAAGTATATAAAATGTTTACACAAAAAGAAATGATGAATCTTGATAATTCTGAAGTTTTGGTGCCTACGCGTGAACGTGCCAGACATTTGGGGCATTGCAAGGGGTGCGAACATGAATGTCAGTTATGGTTCGAAGAAATCAAAACGATTCGTTATCCAGATGGGTTTATATGTGCGTATTACCCCAAAATAGGCAGTGTGGTAATTCGTGATTATTTGGATAAAAAGGGTAATATGCGATATGTTTATTCGGATTATGATGCGATGGTTGCGCGTGACAAGGCGCGTGAAATCTGTGCGTTGTGCGATAATTATGTATTAAACCGCAGAAATAAAGGGAAATAAAATGTTTACGCAAAAAGATGAAATAAAAATTTTAAAATGTCAGGGTTGTGGTCATAGATGTGGTGTGGACGCACAGGAAAAAAGATATGTAAGACCAAATGGTATAGAAATTATACAATATGTTCCTGTGATTGCTAATAATGTAATTGAAACGTATAGAAATGAAACGGGTGCGCATATTCGTCCTGTCTTGGATTACCGTGCAGACGCAATAAAGACAGCGTTGGAAATTTGCAAGTTGTGTGATATGTATAAAACAAGATAGGGGAATTAGATGGCTGATAATAAAAAGCTTGTGCGTTGTAATGGTTGTTATCGTTCGTGTGAAATAACAGCGCAAGAATTAAAAGTAAGTTCTAAGTATGGGGTAAGGACAAAGTATTTTCCAAAAATTGGCACTAGTGTTATTACAGGGTATACCAGTTCAAGTGGCAAGGGAATAAATATTGAGTTTGCATATCCAGTTGATGCGATTGTTTTTGCGCAAGAGGTGTTGTGTAGACGTTGCGATAAAGCGCGCTAGTGCCGGGGGGGTAAAAGTCGTTGACTTTTTATTTGTAATCGTTGCATAATTGCGTGCGTTGTTTGACGGAGTGTAGCTCAGCCTGGTAGAGCGCTACGTTCGGGACGTAGAGGTCGCAAGTTCGAACCTTGTCACTCCGACCACTAATAAAAGGATGGCCAATCGGGTCATTTTTTTTGTTGTATAAGTCGTTGTTATTTTTTTTTTTTTTTTGCTGATTGGCGTTTTTTGATAAAATTCATTTAAGTAAAAGATTCTTAATAAATAAAAGGGAGAGATGTTATGAAAAAGTTGTTCTGTCCATTTTTTGGTTGTGGGAATTGTTTCCATTGTTGGTGATGCGTGTGCGTTGCCTGTACGTACATTGGGGGGGGCAGTGCGGCACGTTTTGTCCGCCTCTCTTTTTTATGATTATATATGTTTGCAAATGGATTTTATTCTGCCATAATTTACCTTATGGGCAGACGAAGAAAATTTTTTCCAAAACGTGTGTTATTTCAAATCATTGTTGCGCCGGTGGTGATTGTACTGTGTGCGTTGGTGTTTTTGTTTGGTGTGTATTCGCCTGTTCGTGAACCGGTGGTATTTAACGTGTCGCGCGGTGATACGGTGACAGGTGTTGCCACGCGTTTGGAAAAAGATAATATTATCGATTCGGCGTATGTGTTTAAGTTCGCAGTTCGAATGCATGGTGGAAAAATTCAAAGTGGACAATACGATATCCCAGAATCTGCCAGTGTGTGGCGCGTGGCGAAAATGCTGTCGTCGGGTGATGTTGCGTCTGTTAATATCGTTATACCCGAAGGTTTAACTGTAAAACAAATAAAGAATTTATTATTACAGTCGTCTGAACTGGTGGGGGCGACAGAATGTGATTTGGGTAATGTTGCGCCTGTGTGTGATTTAAAAGATGGGCAAATTTTCCCAGATACATATCGTGTGGCCAAGGGAACCAAGCGATTGGCGGTCTTGGAATTGGCGCGAAAGAAAATGATAGCGGTGGAATCTTCTTTGAAACGCAGTGTGCGTCGCCTGCCAAAACCATTAAAGGATTGGAATGATGTAATCACGTTGGCATCAATTGTGCAAAAAGAAACGCCCAAGATGAAAGAAATGCCAATCGTGGCAAGTGTGTATTTAAATCGACTGAACAAGGGAATGCGATTGCAGGCAGATCCGACGGTTGTTTATGCACTGACAGATAAATTGGGCGATATGCAGGGACAGCCATTATTGCGCGGACATTTGAAAATAGATAGTCCGTATAATACATATAAAAATAACGGTTTGCCGCCGGCACCAATCGCAAATGTAGGGCAGGGCGCAATTGCGGCTGTGTTAAAACCTGCTGATACCAGTTTCTTGTTCTTTGTTGCAGACGGGCAGGGCGGACATCGGTTTTCGCGGGACTATGAAACGCACCAAAAAAATCATGCAGATTGGCGTGCGATAAAAAATGCAAAAAATAAAAAATAGGATGTTGTGATGGCGATTTTTTCCAAAGAGTTCAAGGTTATAAAAAAAGAAGAAATTGAAGAACCGCAAGATTTTTCGTTCGGTCATTCAACATCTGTGCATAGACAAGAGACATTAACAGGGGATGTTGTTGTAAAGCAGATAAATAAAAAAGGACCTTTGCCTTTTAATGCGAATGAACAAAGTGCTAAAAATTTGATGTGGATGCTGGGGCAACAGAATGGAAAAAAGATTGCAGATGAAATAAAAAAGAAAAATAATCCGGCATATTTTGTGCCGCGAACTTTTATTTCTCATGGCAAGGTACGTGAACAATTTGCAAGTGGACAATTGTGGCGTGATGTGATTGGTACATTATCCCCAGAAGAGAAGAAGTGGGCGTATAAAGCCTTGGCGGAATTTATAAATGATATGTCAGAATTGCGACCTGTGCGTGCGGCTGATGAAGGTTTTGGTCTTTCGTCGTCGATAAGGACGTCTGATGATATAGCAAAAGCATTGGATGAGGTTGACGAACAATTTCTTTCTGCAGAAGATAAACGATTGTTTCAAGATGTTTATGATTATTTATCTCAAATCCCAGAAAATCAAGTTATGGTTTTTGGGCATAATGATTTGCATGGTGGAAATATACTGATAGATACAGAAAAGAAACAGTTGTCGATTATTGATTTCGAATTGTCTGGATACAGGACTGCGTTTGAGGTGATGTATGCATTTGATTTATTGCGTGTGCCGGAATTGTGGGAATATGTAAATAAGTTGCCGCGTTCGACAAATCCAAATTTAACCTGGCATTTTATACAAGAGCATGTCCAATTACATAAATTTTTGGTTTGTCGGTATTATGATATAATGGGGTCAGAAAAACATCTTCGATACCATAGTGCGGAAATAAAGAGAGATTGCATGGCAATGCGGCTTGTGTTGGCGCAGGCAAAATTGAAAGCAAAAGAGATGGCAGAGCGCAAGGTGATGGCATTGGTGCCGGTTTCGGAAAAAAATTTTTAAAATTATTTTTAGAAAAATCGTCACTTGATTATTTTTGGTAATTATTAAAAAACATAACAAATTATAACAAAATAGATAAACGCCCAATCCTATGGGCGTTTCAAATTTATACTGGGATAAAAATCCGATTCGACATGCGCATGATTATATCATATTTCGGCTTTGTCTGCAAAAATCTTTGGTCTTGCAAGTGGGATTTTATGCCTGATAAAATTATATTAACTAGACATAAATCTAGTCATTAATAACGAAAAAGAAAGGAGACGTTATGAAAAAATTAGCATTAACTTCTTTGTTGGCGGTGTTTGCAATGTCGGCTGCGAATGCAGAAACCAAGTTTTTTGTTGGTGGTGCAGCAGCGTTGTCAACAGACAATGAGCATACGACACTGTTTGCCGTGTCGCCAGAATTTGGTTGGAAATATAATTCTGATTGGGATTTGGGTGTTATGGCTAATTTTGGTTATGATCACAAATTCTTGGGCAGTGATGACAAGGCTTATGAATATGGAATTGGTGCATTCGCACGATACAAAGTGGCAGAATTTGGTGGTGTTAAACTGTTGTTAAAGGGTTCTGCGGGTGTTGATTTTGCAACGTTGACATCTGATGTTAACGAAGATATTGATGGCGAAACATTGACGACACTTAGTGCGTCTGTGATTCCAATGATTACATATGATATTTCAGAATCGTTTACGCTGTATGCGAATTTGAACTTCTTGGGTGTATCGGCTGGGTATAACTTTAAGAATGATGCGTTGGGCGTAGATGAAGGGTGGTCTTTTGGTGCCGTTGCTGATTCTGGCAATGTTGCAAATACAGGTGATTTCCAAATCGGCTTCACTTATAATTTCTAATAATTATATGATTGCAAAAAATCCCCCGTTTGGGGGATTTTTTTGAATTCGTTCCTGTTTATAGTTTGTTTTTTCTTTTTTATAATTCTTGATATGAAAGGAGAGCAAATATGAAACGGGTTTTTATTATTTCTGGGGCTTTGATTTTTGTTGCAGATGGGGCAAATGCGGCAAATATAATTAATGGTAATCCATTATATAGTCCTGTCCAGGGGCATTTTTATAACGTGTTTACGCCAATTGAAATGAATACAAAGTTTGAACGCTTTGTTATGGCGGATGAATTTGGATATGGGATTACGGACAGTTTAGATGTCATGATTCAAACAGCAGGGTCGTATGATTCTGGCAATCATCCGGAATTTGGAAAGTGGTCGTGGAATCATTTGCAGGTGGGGGTGGATTGGTCTGTTGTAAATGATGGCGAATATCAGGCGGATGTTTATGGACGTGCGATGCAGGTGTATGATACGCGTGATGGGTTAGAGACAGTTGCATATAATTGGACCGTCGGAACACAGTTTGGGCGTGTGACAGATGATTGGACGGTCGCTGGGATTATTGAAATAGACTATTTAAATGATGATGTAGATAAGGGGAATTGGGATGCTTTGGCGATGACAGTTGGGGTTCAGGGGCAATATTTGCTGGATGATAACTGGAATGTGGTTGCGGATTTGATGTTCGATTTTGATTTGCATAATGACTATTATGACGGGGAACGTCTGCGGTTAAAGTTGGGTGCGAATTATAATCTTGATTCAACGAAATATATCGGTATGTATGTATCCAAGGATTTAGTCCACAGTTTTGATAGTGCGCCGATGGCGTTTGGTGTTCAATTTGGGATAGATTTTTAGTGAAAAATAATCCGCCATTCGGCGGATTATTTTGTTTGGTTTTTTTATCTGGCTGTGATACTATTCGTGTGGCTATAGGAGATTTGCATGGGTGTAAAACGTCAGGGTGCATTTGTTGCCGCAACAAAAGAATTAGATGAGCGTGAGGAACGACTAAAAAAAGAGACAGATAATGCATCTGATATGAAAAATTGGTTGTTGGTGCATGCGACTAAATATTTACCGCAACAAAATGAAAAGGGTGAATTTTTTATTCCGACAACTGCAATGGCAACGGATTTTGATGTTCTGCGTTCGACCGTTCATTTTACGCTAAATCATGTTGTTCAGTCAAATAATGGGGGCAATTGGGATGGTTTGCCGTATATTATTGTTATGCCGTATACGTCAATGACAGAAAAAAATGGAAATCCAGTTCAAGTTGCGGTTAAGGATACTTGGTTTTCGCCAGATCCAGATGTTGGGATTGTTTTGCCAAAAGATGCGCGCATTGTACGGCCGGTAAATGATTTGCCTGATGGACAATTGGTGGCAATTCGTGGTAATCAGGTTGTATATAAATCTGGCAATTTTACCCCGGCAGAAGAGAAGGCGATTTTAGATAAGATGGATTGGGATAAACGCCAAAATTATGAAAAATATCTGTCTGGTAATTTTAGTTACCTTGATATATGTGAGTTTGAAAGCGTAGGTTTGCAACAAATGGGGGGTGTGGCAAAAAAATTATATGAAAATGTAAAGGATAAAAATGCTTTTTGGCGCGGCGTTTTTGAAGATAAACTGGAAATGCTGTTGGCAGAATCTGTTCGTGATATGGCGTTTGAAACATGTGTTAATGATGCGGGCGGTTTGGTTTGGCGGTGGGGTATTGGTGATAATAAGCCTGTTGCAAATAAGGTTGCGACTCTTGCGATAGAGCATGGAATAGATGCGACGGCCTGTGACAAGGGGCATTTTAATTCTTTGGAAGAGGGGTTTGAGCGCGTATGGCTGAATTTTGAAAATTTTCTCTACAGAGGAGGGCTGCGGTATAGAAGTAAAGAGGGGATTTTGGAAAAGGGGATATTGACAATAAATGGTGATTTGAATGCCGTTTTTGATTTGCTGCAAATGAACGCGGATTGTAGTGCAGTGCAATCAATTATTTCTGCATTGGCTGCGAACAAGCCAATTGATTTTATATCTGAGTTTGATTCTGTAATGCAACGGCATGGGGTTCGTAATCTGGCGACAGAAAAGCCAGCTTTAGATAAAACTTTACGGCGTTGGATTTTAAAAAGTGCGAACAAGTTTGCTGTTTGGCGTTATCAGATAAAAAAATTGCCTGGATACGATGAGTTTATAAAACGTGTTCAGGGATTGGCAAATGGGGTGGCTGTGCAAAAATTGTTGCAAGGAAATGAACGTGATTTTTAGTTGAGACAAAATCAGATTTTTGTCGTTGTTGTTGATGTGCTGTAAATTCCTGTTTTTTCGCGCGTTTCAAGCGAAAATCTTATGATTTTTTCCTATATTTTTCTTGACAATGACGGGGGCGGTGGTTATAGTATGTTCGCTTTCCGTGTAAACAAGGAAGGCATGAATACACAGAAACCGCTTACGTTTTACAGATTTATAATCCGGCATAAGTCGTTGAAATAAGTCTGATAGGCGGGTTTTGTGCAGGGTAAAACAGGTAGAAAAAACAAAGAGATTTTGAATGCCAACAGTAAACCAACTGATTCGGAAACCTCGTAAAAAAGTCGTGGTAAAAAGTACTGCGCCTGACATGATGGAAAACCCACAGAAACGTGGTGTTTGTACACGTGTTTATACGACAACACCGAAAAAACCTAACTCGGCGCAGCGTAAGGTTGCCCGTGTAAAACTGGCAAACGGCCGCGAAGTTACAGCATATATTCCAGGCGAAGGTCATAACTTGCAGGAACATAGTGTTGTTATGATTCGTGGTGGTCGTGTAAAGGACTTGCCTGGTGTTAAATATCATATTATTCGTGGTGTCTTGGATACCAAGGGTGTTGATGCACGTAAACAGGGTCGTTCTTTGTATGGTGCCAAAACAAAGAAATAATTAACTAAGTAAATACACGCATGTAATGTGCGTGAGTAATCTGTTTGTAAACAGGTGAAGAAAATAAAGGAAAAAATAAATGTCAAGACGTAAGGCTGCAACAAAACGTGAAATCTTGCCAGATTCAAAGTATAACAATCTGGTTGTTGCAAAATTGATTAATAATGTTATGTGGGACGGCAAAAAGGAAGTTGCTGAAAATATCGTATATGGTGCAATGGACAAGCTGAAAGCGGTTGCCAAAGATGGTGATGAATTGGCTGCTACATTAGAAGCGATTGATGCATTGAAACCATCTGTCGAAGTAAAAGGTCGTCGTGTTGGTGGTGCAACATATCAGGTTCCATGTGATGTTCGTCCTGCGCGTCAGCAGACAATGGCAATTCGTTGGTTGGTTATGTTTGCGCGCAAACGTGGCGAACGTACAATGATGGATAGATTGTTTGGCGAAATGCGTGATGCCTTGAATGGTCAGGGTGGCGCATTTAAGAAAAAGTTGGATACACACAGAATGGCAGAAGCAAATAAGGCGTTTGCTCACTTCCGTTGGTAAAATAAATATAAAAAGCAAAGGAAAGACACTATGTCAGTCGGAAAAACCGCACCTTTACATATGTACCGCAATATTGGCATTATGGCCCATATTGACGCGGGTAAGACAACAACATCAGAACGTATCTTGTTCTATACGGGTAAAACCTATAAAATCGGTGAAGTGCACGATGGTGGCGCAACAATGGACTGGATGGCCCAGGAACAGGAACGCGGTATTACAATTACATCCGCGGCAACTACTTGCTTCTGGCGCGATCATCGTATCAATTTGATTGATAC
>JAZRPS010000002.1:0-28175 GCA_045649345.1 Candidatus Enterousia sp.
ACACTCACACTTTCCTGTTGTTTTACCATCACTGGTGGTGGTTTCTGTCCACTCGCCACCGCTGTTTATACAACTTGACTCCAATGGACTGCTCATATTCAGCGCGTCTTTCAGCCAAGCATAAACACTTTGTTCAACACTGTTTTCTGAGGCTGTCACACTACGACATGTCAATATCTCGGACATACATGCCTGTACCGCTACTTTATTTAAACCGCCTTCAGTCGTTTCTATATTATAATTATACTTGTTCTGAGATAAACAGCTGTTAACATCATTAATGCAATTCTCAGCATAGTCTGATAATAAAATGTCTTGCTTGCTCTTTATCTGTATCAGTGTCCGCTCTAAATAATTCTTAACAACATCATTAGACGCTGTATAGGTTTTGGTTTTTCCGGTGCCGGTGTATGTATAATCCTGACACTGATTCAAGACAGATGCGCACATGCCAACAGCCTTGCCTTCGCTAATATAACCAATCTTGTTGTGCAAATAATTTGCCATTTTGTCTAAACCAGTTGTTGGATATGTGGCATTAGACGGTAAATATGCATCAACATAATCTGCGACCGTGCCGTTATCTGTCCACGCATTAGCCTTGGTTTTGTTATTGCCAAATTCGTAATCCCATGTTGTGTACAGGGTATTCGCAGTTGCTTGGTTTGATGTGTATGTACCACCAGGTTTGCCCGGTGTTGACCCCAGCACAATTTCGCCATTTACGATATATTTCCCGGTTGGATCCAAACAGTTTTCATAATCAGAACCGCATACAAAGTCATCTTGCATACATGCGTCCAGTGCGTTTATACATCCACGCATATCGTATGCATTCTTTTGTTGGGCAACCATCAAACGCGCACGTTGCAGAACGCTTTTTGCGTTGCGTACGGTTTGGGTCATTTCTTCGTTTGTTTCGGTCAGGCTGCGTTCGTACGCGATACATTGTTTATCGATTTCCAAATCATACGAATTGGTAATCAGTGAAATGTCAACGCCTTGGGCCTGGCAATCGTTTAATACCGCCACCTTGCATCGTGCAGTCGCGGTTTTGAACAATTGTTCGCCGCGTTGGTTGCTGATGCTGCTGGTGTTTGATGTTGTGCCACCAAATAAACTGGTTAAATCAAATCCAGTGCTGTCAATGCTGAAATCTAACAGACCAGACAGATCAAACGCCATTCCAGATGTTGCAGTTGATGTTGCAGTACCTGGTTTAACATCAACGATTAGATTTTTGATACGATCCAAATCGTTCTTTAACTGTGTATTATCAGACGTTGATGACATTGTTTCTTCTGCCTCGGTCTGGGTGAATAATGTTTCAATCTGGTCGCCGGTCAGACCAATATATTGAATCTGTTGTGCGACATCTTGCAATTCTTCGGTTGCTTTTTTCAGTGCTAATTCTGTCTTTTCATAATTTTTCAAATTCTTTGAACACGAACAACGTCCTTGATTGTCGTCCAGAACATTACAGAAATTATCCATGCACTGCATATACTGCGCCTTGCAGAAATCGGTGACCTGCGCCAATTCGTCCAGGTCTGTTGTCGCGGTTGTTGTATCTGTTGTTATCGTAGATGTTGTTGCGCCGGCGGTTGACACTGTTGGTATGCGCGCGCGCATTGCCGATGAACGTGTGCTGACCCGACCTGTGTACAGTGGGGTGTTAACCGTGTCTGTCTGAACAATTGATGCACGTGCCGTCGTTGGTGCAGATGTTGTTGCACGACGTGTCGTCGCCTGGGCTGTGTTGCCTGTTGCACTGCGGACATTGCGTGTCGCCGTTGTGGTTGTTGATGCGCGTGATGCCACCCCGCGTGTCGTCGCGCCGGTACGCGATGCGACACCGGTGCGTGCCTGGGTTGCACTGGTCGTTGCGCGTGATGACGATGCAGTACGGGTTGTTGCACCACGGGCAGATACGTTTCCAGAACCAGATACACTGGGGACAACACGCGATGCAGAACGTGATGCACCACGTGGATTAACCTTGGACGGCTGAATAATAGGTGTGATTTTTGCCGTTTCTTCTTCTTTTTCGACGTCTGCGACCGGCGCGACTTCTTCGCCGGTGTATTCTATAACCTCATCATAGTATATCGGTGCAACCTCTGCAAATGCGGGTAAAACCAACAAACCACTAAGTACGGCAATAAATCTTTTCATGATAAAACTTCCCTTCTATTAGTTTAATTCTATCACAACATACAAATTTACGCAAATGAAAAATAGACGTTTGTTCAGAAAGTTTTACTCATTTGCATCTGGATTTTGTTGCCAACGCCATGCCGATGCCAATGTGTTAATCAGTGGTGTGTCCGCAACCCATCCCAATATTTGTTTTGCGCGCGATGCATCTGCCCATATTGCCGGTACATCGCCCTGTCTGCGTGGTGCGATTTTATATTTTATCTTTACCCCGGTTGCGGTTTCGAATGCACGAACCATTTCCATTACAGAAACCCCACGTCCCGTCCCCAGGTTGAATATATTTACGCCACTTGCACCGTTAATCATATGGCGCAGTGCTGCAACGTGTGCGCGTGCCAAATCATTAACGTCGATATAATCGCGAACGCAAAAACCGTCATCTGTGTCATAGTCGTTGCCAAAAATACTTAATTGTTCGCGTATGCCAATTGCGGTCTGGGTTATGTACGGCATCAGGTTGTTTGGAATGCCCCGTGGGTTTTCGCCAATTTGTCCCGACGGATGTGCACCGATTGGGTTAAAGTATCGCAACAGTGTCGCGTTAATCGTCGGTGTTGCGCGTACTGTATCGCGAATGATTTCTTCGCCCATTACCTTGGTTTGACCGTATGGCGACTGGGCTGGTTTCAGCGGTGTTTCTTCGGTGACGGGCAACGTGTCTGGATTTCCGTAAACTGTTGCGGATGATGAAAACACGATATTTGGAATATTAAATTCATGCATCATTTCCAAGACGTTAATCAGACTGTCCAAATTATTTCGATAATACATCAGTGGTTTTTCAACGGATTCGCCAACCGCTTTTAGACCGGCAAAATGAATTACGCCCACTGCGTCATTGTGTTTTTTAAATGCGTTGCGTGTTGCGTCACGGTCTGTACAGTCAACGTGTATAAATTCTGGGCGTGTGCCGGTGATTTTTTCAATGCCAATCAACGATTTTTCTGATGAATTTATCAGGTTGTCCAGAACGACAACGTCAAACCCTGCATCTTGCAGTGCGACTGTTGTATGTGAACCGATATAGCCTGCGCCGCCTGTGACGATAATCTTTTGTGTCATAAAAACCTCCCTTTTTATGCAAATTGTATTTCATGCAATTGTCTGGCGCAAAGGTAAAAAATCCTAAATTGTTAAAAAATATAATGAATTTTATTTTCTTTTGTGTTATCTTGTATGTCATGATTGAAAAAAAATTAGGGTGATGTTCAGGTGACGATTGCTAAAAAAGTTTCGATGTTTATATTCACGCTGCCGTTGGTTGGCTGTACAACTGTGCCGACAACGACCAATGATGCGCGTTTGGATAATTATATACCAAAGGTGACGGCATCTGATTTTGACTATGATCCTTACCAGACCCCGATTGCACAATATTATGCCGAAGAACTGTCGCGTGGTGACGATGTGTCTGGCGCGACGTTAATCGAAGATGGTTTGTCTGCGTTTGTAATCCGTTCTGCATTTGCGCGTATGGCGACGAAAACAATTGACTTGCAAACCTATATTTACAGTAATGATTTTTCGTCCAAGGTTTTGGTTGGTGAATTAAAAAGTGCGGCAGATCGTGGGGTCAAGGTTCGTATCTTATTGGACGATTATGGGACGAATTCAGATATTGCCGATGTTGTTTTGTTAAATCAGCACCCGAATATAGAGGTTAAGGTTTTTAATACCGTCCGCAATCGTGCCAACTTATTGTATTACCCACAGTTTTTGATGGATTTTAATCGCCTAAATTCGCGCATGCATAACAAGTTGTTTATTGTCGACAATATTGCTTATATCACGGGTGGTCGCAATGTCGGCAGTAATTATTTTTATCCTGAAACAGCATCGAATTTTTCTGATACGGACGTGTTGTTTATCGGTGATATGACGCACTATGCAACAGACAGTTTTAATGAGTATTGGAATCATCATTTATCGATTCCTGCATCGGTATTTCCAAAGGCAAAATCAAAGCATGCCTTAAAAAAATTGGAAAAGACATTTTCAGAAATTGAACATAAAAGTATCGAAAATGTTCGTCGCTATAATACTATTATTTCTATGGCGCAACGCGAATATAAAAACAAAAATCTGGATTTTAGTTGGGGGCGTGGAAAATTCTTGGCGGATCCGCCGCAAAAGGTTGAAATGACCATGGCAGAGAAAGAGGCATATCGTGGCGACATTATTCGTGCGCTGCAACATTTGTGGGATGAAACGTCCGATTCTGTTTACATGTCTGCTGCGTATTTTGTCCCAGGGCAGGGTGGTCTGGAACATATGTTGCGTGAAGAAAAATCAGGCGTACACATGACGATTGTGACGAATTCATTGGCATCAACAAATGCACCAACCGTCTATGCAAAATGGGAAAAGTATAGAAAGCAGTTAATTGAATCTGGTGCAGATGTTTACGAATTTATGGTGTCGGCTGAAAATCTGCACGGTAAATCGCATGACCGTGAACGTAAGCAATCTAGTTTTTCTGTCTTGCACAGTAAGACGATGGTGTTCGATGATGATATTTCTTGGATTGGCAGTTTTAATCTGGATCCGCGCAGTGCATATTATAACACCGAAAATGTTGCGATTTTTGAAAGTCGTGACTTTGCAAACAAATTGCGTGAAATGATATTAAAAGATACGCAGACATCGTGGCGTGTGACCTTGGATGATGATGGTGAACCTGTCTGGACGGGCAGTCGACCTGGTGATGAAAAACCGCGTATTTACAAGTATGCCCCAGATACCGGTTTGTTTCGTCGAATTTGGAAGAATATCAGCAATCTGGTTCCAGAAAAATTTGTATAAAAAAACGGGCAAATTGCCCGCTTTTTTTAATGATGGTGTGAAATAAAATGTAAGACCAGACTGATAACAAATATTACACTGATTATGCCCAGGATTATTTTTTGGGTTTTGTGTGTTCGATTGCCGCCACAATGTTCGCATGCGCATCTGCAATCGCGCAGAATCAGCCACCACGATAATCCCAATGTCAAACCAGAAAACACAAACAACCATGGTTCCAGCCAATGGGGCAGAATATGAAAATGCGCCATATCTGGTGCAATTAGTCCGATTAAAGCCAACGTCATCGGTATTCCACAGCAAAAAATATGCGGCAGTATTGTTGCGAATATTCCAAGCTTTACAGCTTTGTTTTTCATCTAATATCCTTTGATTGAATCTGTATTATATAAATTTTTATTGTCGTGTAAAATATAAATATTTAGGAAAATAAATGTTGACAATATAACAATTTGTGCAACAATACTGATGGCATGAAAAATAATAAAACAAAAGATATTGTATGTTCTAGTCATGGGTTCCAATCTTTGGGACCGGTTTACTGTTTTACAAATGAAAATGTTGCTGCGTCAATGCGTGCGCTGGGGATCCCGCGGGGTGGGCGTGTTTTGACAGTTGGTGCCTCTGGCGATCATATGTTTGAGGCTTATTTGTCTGGCGCGTCGCATGTTGATATGTTTGATATAAATTTAAATCAGCGTCATATAATCGAATTAAAAAATCATATGATACGTGATTTGGATTATGAACGCTTTATGGATTTCTTTTTCAGTAAATTGCACTTTTTTAATCAGGAAATTATAAAGCCTATTTATCCAAAATTTTCAGATGATTTAAAGTCTTATTTGGCGTGGATTGGAACGTCGACAAGGACCCAGGTGTTTAAATTTTCTGGGGCGCACAATCCAGATTTTGATGTAAAAAATATATCGTATATCTCCAACAAGGATTCCTATAATCATTTAAAATCTATATTGCCGGAACAAATTTCTTTTGTTCAATCTGATATTAGTGGGCTGACAGATAATTTTAGTAAAAAATATGACGTAATCATATTGTCGAACATTTTTGATTATATGTATTCTGATGAGGCGTTAATAGAAAAACGTTATGTACGCTTTTTTAGAGAGGTTTTGTCACCCCTGATGCAGCAAAATCTGAATTCAAATCCAGGAAAGATTAGTTTCAGGTATATTTGGGATGCAGATGGATTGGTGTGGTCGAATTTTATGTATTATTTTGTCGATAAATATGTGCGCAGTGGTGGTGTGAATCGTGTGGTTGACATGTCGGCGCGTTATGTTCCATCTGGGTTGCGTGACTGTAAACAAGATGCGTTGTTGGTTTTAACGCAGCGTACACGATAGCGTTATGGCGGTAAATGGCGTCCCCACCAGGGCTCGAACCTGGATCTAATTCTTAGGAGGAATTTGTTCTATCCTGTTGAACTATGGGGACTGAAAAACAAACGAATGTTAAAACAAAGTATTGTATGAATCAATATTTTTGTTTGGATATAAAAAAAATAGGAAATGCAAATGGCAAAAGGAACGTCTAAATATATTGCTGGAATAAAACAAGGCGATTATTATGAAGAGTGCGAGGTTGATTTGTTAAATCTGCCGCGTGATATGTATAGCGCAGAAAATCCGATGGTTATTCTGGGGAATGTTGTTTTGCCGAACGGCAAAAAGATGCCGTTGCCAGATTTTACTGGTGTTGTAATTTTGGGTGGTTTTGATTGTTCGACGTTTTTATTAGATGCAAACAGTGTTTTGCCGGTCGGGATATTGGTATTAGATTGTTCGCATTCTATTGGTGATTTAGGGTCGTTGATTGACATATTACCGGACAGTGTTACCAGGGTTTTTGTGCGCAGTGCTATTTTGAACAATGTGAAAAATGACAAAGATAATGCGCGTTATTTTGCAACAGAGTTCCAAAAGAAATATCCGGATGTTTGCGTCACAGATGGCAAGCGTACCTTGGCTGATATATTGGCAGAAATAGACAAGGCGAAAGATGTGATTGTGCATTCTGATGATGTTGCGCCTGTTGTTGAACAAAAAAACGCTTCGCCAGAAAAAACAGAAGATTGGTTGGATCAGGGTGAATTGTTGGTCGAATGCAAAAAGGTATCTGAAATATTGGCGAAAATTCCAGACGCAGATTTGTTGCGTTATATAAAAATTGCGCGCTCGTCACTGTTTTTGTTTGGGGTTAAGGTCAGCGTTATGAAACGCAAAGATGGTGTTGATGTAATGTGCATAAATCGTTCGGATGTAAAAGTGATTGTTGCGCGTATTCTTGAGCTAATTGATGAAAATCAAGCGCGTCTGGACAAGGGCGAAAAAACAAAAAATGCAAAAAACAAAAATCCAAAAAAGGGAACAGTGGTGCCGGTCACAGAAAAACGTGACGAAGCGTCATCGGGGTTTTATGTTGGAACGCAACAGGTTGTGCCTGTTGAAATAAAAAAATACATCCCAACCAGATTATGGGGGCAATTACGCAGTGCGTGTGGCGATAATAAAAAAATGTTATTGGGTTTTCTGAATGATATTAATGCAATTAATGTAAATCCTGCGTCTACCCAGGGTAAAAGGGTTGCATATATTCAGGACGGCGAATTAAAGTTTTCGAATACAATTTATTTGAAAAGCGCACAGTGTTTGGCGCAATCATTCAGCAAGGAAAACAACCGTGCGCGTATTATCTGGGCGGTTTGTGGTAATGTTTTTTTGTGTACGGATTTTTTTCCAGAACATGAAAAGACAAAACGTGCATATCAAAAGGCAATTCGTAAGATGAATATAAATTTATCCAATTTTGATTTAAATGATACGCAGGAATATAAAAACGTCGAAGATTTAATAAAAGAATTGGGTGACGGACGTGACGATTTTGAACCTGCGGATGTGGCGCCAATGCTAAAAAATAAGCCGGAGACAGCGAAAAAAAATGTCGCAGAAAATTCAGTGGCGACGCCTGTCGAAATGGTCGCAAAACAAGAAATAGTATCAGACAAGGTGGCTGAAAAAACAGCATGCCCCCAGGTGCCGGTCTGGCAAGATTTGTATTCTATGCAGGTACAATTCGAATTCTTGATGGATGGGCTAAACAAGGCGTGCAATGTTTTGGTGCTGCAATTATCCACAGAAAAAGATACCGATAAAATGTTGCAGATGGCTAAACGGTTGCAAGATATTCTATTGGAAAGGAAAAAGTACGAAGATGCGATAAAAAAGATATCTGTTGTAAAACAACAGTTAACCGATTTGCATTCTTTGCTAGAAAGCTCGAAATAAAAAAATGGGCGGATTTTTCCGCCGTTTTTTATGTGAAATTTTTCTTTTTAATAAAATATTGCAACTTGTCTTTTGTGTCTGTATAATACCCTGGATTTAAAAAAATAAGGAAAGGCGTATGGGCAGCAGGTTAATCGGATACGGGTCTTATTTGCCAGAACGTATCATGACCAACCAAGATTTTGAACGTATCATGGATACCAGCGATGAATGGATTGTTCAGCGTACAGGTATGCGTGAACGTCATTTTGCGCGTGACGATGAAACTGTGGCAGATATGGCGACGGTTGCGGCGACGCGTGCGCTGGAAAATGCCGGCTTGTCAATCGATGATATTGATTTGGTGATTGTTGCAACCACGACGCCAGAATTGGATTTTCCGTCCGTTGGGGTTCAGGTTTTGGGACGTTTGGGCGCGTCGGCAAATTTGCCTGCGTTTGATGTTCGTGGGGCTTGTACGGGGTATATTTATGCCCTGCATTGTGCGCGCGCATTTTTTACGGCGGGTATCCATCGTCGTATAATGATTATCGGCGCAGAAAAGATGACGCGTTTTATTGATTGGTCTGATCGGTCGACGGCGGTTTTGTTTGGTGACGGTGCGGGTGCGTTAATATTTGAGCATTCTACGTCCAGCTATTCTGGTATTATTGATACTGTTGTAATGGCAGATGGACGTGAATTTGATATTTTGCACGGCACGCCCGATCATCATATTGAAATGAATGGGCCTGAAACGTATCGTCGGGCGGTACAGCATATGCCTGGCGCAGCCCAATATATTATGGAACATGCCGGCATAACCGCGGAAAATGTGGATTGGATTATTCCGCATCAGGCAAACCTGCGTATTATCAAAAGTGGTGCAGAACGCCTGGGCTTTCCATTGGAAAAAATTTTGATAACGGTGGATAAGCATGCGAATACCAGTGGTGCGTCCGGCGTTTTGGCATTGGCATATGCGTTTGATAATGGTATTATTAAACGTGGTCAATTAATTTTGTATCCCGCCTTTGGCAGTGGTCTGACCTGGGGGGCGGCATTAATTAGGGTGTAAAAAATGGCGACAATAACAAGAAATGATTTTGCAAACAGATTGCGTGAACGTTTTGGTCTGACGACCGCGGACGCGTATAAATTGGTTGATGTTGTATTTGATGAAATTCGTGATGCATTAATTAACGGGGAAGAGGTTAAATTTGCAGGTTTTGGTACATTCAAGATTTTAACCAAGAATGAACGTATGGGGCGTAATCCAAAGACTGGTGAATCTGCCGTGATTTCTGCGCGTCGTGTGGCGACATTTCGCCCCAGTAATGAATTTCGTGAACGTGTGGCCAAGAAATAATCAAAACCGCCAAACGGCGGTTTTTTTATTTATAGTTTCAAAATATAACAGATGCTTGCACATTTGGGTTTGAAATGATATAATATCAAAAAAGAAAGAAGGGAAAGGTATGAAAAAGTTCGGTTTTTCTGCCGTGTTGGCTGGTGTTTTATTTGGTGTGCCAATGGCTGGTTATTGTGCGTATCCGGCATATCCAACATATCAGGCGTCATCGTTGGGGGGGCAATTGGGCTATATGCCATCGCCAAACAGTCGTGTTGTTGGGACAGCTGGTGGTACAATGATGAATCCAATGACGAATTCTGTGGTTGCGGCGCAACCAACGCGTGTGACGGGTGCGTTGCCCCGCGTGGGAAACTCGCAAACGGTTGCAGGTCGTCAATATTATCAACCTGCTGATTATGACAGATTGGCGGACAGTGGTTTGTATGTTGGTGTTGGTGTTGGTTATAATGCGTCCGTTATTGGAGGGATTAGCGCTGACTATACTGGCGAAGAAGATGCGTATACTGTGCCCGGTGCGTTTGAACAGGGTGATTTTGATTCAGATACTGTTATCCCATTACAGGTTTCTGTTGGTGCCGCCATTAACAATGATATTCGCGTTGATTTTTCGTATTTGCGTTATTCTGGATTGGGGTATCCAAAAACAATTCAGACATCGGATGGTGCCGGTGGTGTTGTAGAGGCAAATGTTGACGGTGGTGCGATTACCGCAAATACAACAATGTTGAATGTTTACTATAATATTGATTCGTTTACTGGTTATTTGGCTGGTGGTTCGTTGCGTCCATATATTGGTGCGGGTATTGGTATTTCGTTAAATACAATCGCCGACTATGTTGTCGCAGACAATACTTTTTATTCGATTATGGATCCTGCCTATGCTAACGCAGGGCAGTTGACGGGGGTATCTGATATTATTGCGTATCATAACGGTGGTACAGCCGAAGAATTTGCCTTTATGCTAGAAGGTGGTGTCACCACAGAAATGGAAGGCGGAATCAAACTGGACTTCTTCATTCGATATGCCAATTTGGGTTCTGTTAAAACATCGGGCAGTATTGTTTTATCGCAAATTGAATGGTTGGGTGATGGTGCCGGGGGCGAGTATGAGGCCCCATATGACAGTGTGTTCCACTATACAAACTGGTATGAAAGCGGTCGCCTGGGCATGGTTGATGTTGGCGTGCGTCTAAGATTGCAGTTCTAAAACAGATTACAAATTGCGCCGGATTTTCGGTCGCAATTTTATGTTATCTATCGCAAGGGAAGTGAGAGAATGAGAAGCAAGCATTTAGGTATATATTATTCACTGTTGGCAGCATTGGTTTCTGTGTCGGGTGATGCGTTCGCGGGTATTCGTATCAGTAATAAGTCGCGTAATCAATACGTGAATGAGATGACTTATCAGGCGCAACAGGCGCAGATTGCGTCTGCCGAGGCTGCACGTATTGCGAATATGCCAACAGAATTGCCTGTTCCCGTTGCAGATCAGGATGTTTCTAATAAATTATTAGCCGGTCAAACAGATGCGACTGTTTCCATGGAACAGTTGGACAGGTGTTCCATGATTTTTCCAAATGGTGAATTCTTGTGGGCGCGTCCAATGATTGGGGTAAATGCTGGCGGGCCTGCGACATGTGTGGCTGTTGTCGAAATGCGCACTGTTGAAAAAAACAAAGAAGGCAGGGAAAATGTTATTGCGCGTGCGTATTTGGCTGCTGGTGATAGTGTCCGATGTAATATTTCGTCTTTCCCAGAAAGCTCTTATTCCACCGAAAATTTTGAAGTAGAGGTTCCTGCAAACCAAGAACCAACCATCGAAGAAGTCATTAAAATAATGAACGAAGAACAAAAGCAAAACGCTGGGTTAAAGATTGCTGCCGGCGCATTGGTTGGTGCATTGGCTGGGAATGTTGTGGGTAAAAGTGCGCCCGGCAGTGATAATTTACTCGGTACCAATGATGAAAAGGTCAAGGGTTCTGTTGTTGGTGCCTTGGCTGGGGCTGGTGTTATGGCGGGTAATGCCTATGCCGGCAAGGTTGCAGGTGATACAATTTTGTCTGCTGGTGTAAATGCCGCAGCAGGTGGCGTAATGGGCAATATTGTGGCCAGTGGTGATGAAGTTATACGTATTGAAAAATGCGAAATAGACCGCGGAAATGGTAATGTTGAAACATCTACGTGTTTGTGGGGTGTTGTCCAAGAAGTTGCCGAATGGAAGGCGGATGAGAAACCAGTGGCGGCATTTGTAAGTGCGCAAAATACCAGCAGTAAAATAGTTTGTGCAAATAAAAATGCACAGCCAGCGGAAGGGCCAGATTATTGGGACTGTATTGGCACAAGATTGCAAGATGGGGCTTTGAAAGGTTATGATTATAGCGCGAATCAGAACAAGCTAACCAAGGGAAACAAAACACTGGAAGAGATAAAACGTGATGGTTGGGACAAGGCAAGAGGTATCGAATTCTATTGCAAAGACCCCCGTGGAAATTTGAAAAAAACAACAGATATGAATAGCTGTGAGATAGCCCAATTATATGTTATGTTTGAAGGTATCCCTAACAAGATTACGAGTGAAATACCTGCGATGATTGTTGGGGTGACGGATACAACATTTGGTTACAAGAGTAAAGATTGGGAGAAGTTAAAAGGGCAATTATCAAACCTAGAAATTGTAAAACGTGCCGGCATCAAGGGGACTGCAATTGATAAACTGGATGGCAAATCATTAGAAAATTTTCGACCAGTATACCTTAGTGCATCATCTGGTGGAATTATCGATTTGGATAACAAGGCACGTATGAAAAGTACCATGATTGGTGCTGGTGCTGGTGGTGCGTTGGGTGCATTTACTGCGTATCAGGGGGCGCAGACAGATGTTGAAAACCGTTGGGCTGCAGAGGTTCGCGCCTATAAAGATTCTCTGCAAAAAATATATTGTGGCACAGGAAAACGCTTCTTAACTTTTTACAACGATGTTGTTGGCATACCGCCAATGCGTGAAGAATAAAAAAACGGGGCGTCGCCCCGTTTTTTATTTACAGATTGCAACATACGGTGGTTTGGATTTTACTGTGTCGATAACACCATCGCCACAATCCATACAGTTAAAACGTCTATTTTGCGAATGTTGTTTGTCAAAAGGAACGACGGTGTCGCCCAAATCAGTTATGTTCGAAACATATGCTTTATTTGGAAAACCAAAATAGAATGCGCGTGTTGAACCGGTACATTCATTTGCCCCCCCAGGATAACAACGCATGTCTGAAATTTTGGACGGATCTGGAATGCATGATGTTTCACATGTTTCCGGATTTGTAATCATCTTTTCGCAGTCTGTACATGATGTTTGTGGTATTCGTAATGTTGTTCCCAGTGCGCCATAAACTGCACCTTTGATAACATGATCGCATTTCTTTGTATTTTCTGTATTTGTCGGGTCTGTGACGCATTCCCATTCCAGTGTATTATAATTCAAGCGGGCAATCATTTTATCCGGACAGCTTTTTTCTGGAAATGGATTGACGCATTCCCACAATGTATCGACCAGTACGGCGTTCTGGTTATCTGCGCATAACGGTTTTTTGGATTCATCTGGAACGCATTCGTATAAATCAGAATCCCAAATCATGTCGCCACCACAGTCCGTTTTCGTATTATACCCAATACATTGCCATCGCCCAAATCTGTATGTTTTGGCAGTGCCTGTGGGGCATATAATATCAGATGCCATTGCAGGGACGTATTCAATAATCTCGTCTGGGATTTCATATTGTGTTAAATAAACCAACTGACCGTCTGTCAGTCCCAATTCTTCAATGATTGCCTTTGGTACAATCCGTTTTGTTGTTGTGCCACCTGCCATAATTGTGCCGTTATTTAGCAAACCGAATGTTCCAGAATCAGAATAGTATTTTTCTAATACTTCCATCATACTGTTATGGTTATCGGGTGCAATTTCACCAGTTGCAGTCACGATATAACTAAACGTCGGTTTTTTATTTTTTGTTATTTGACATTTTGTTATTTTCAATTTGTCATCCATGCATACGAATTCGCTGATGATTGCGTTTTGTTCGATGCAAATATCATCAAATTCCATATCGTTAAGTTTTGCATTGTGTGTTGTTGACGCGCATTGTGCGATTGTCCGCAAATCAGATGTCGTAATGGCGTATTCTGTGTCATGCTTTTGTACTTTTTGACTGGGGCTGCTGAACATATAAAACCCCACCATAATCAGTGCAGCCAGCATCATAATAAAAATATTCATCATTCCCCCTTGCGATTTATAAAAAGTCTAGGTAATATACAAATAAATTGCAACAGGAAATCTGACGATAACATGAAAAAAGTTTTATTTTTACTATTTGTATTTTGTTTAACTGCCTGCGGTTTTCAACCTATGTTTACTGGGACGGATGCTGATATTTATGTTGAACCAATCAGTGGTATTAACGGCATCGATTTGCGCAATGCCCTGTGGGCAAAGTTTGGGGGACAGCGTGAACCAAATGCAACGTACATATTGAAGGTAAGGTTGAATAAGCCCGTCACCCAGTACAAGGCATTAGAGCAAACCGGTGACGCAACATGGCAAGAAATATCCCTGACGGCATCTTATACGCTTTCTCATAATGGTATTGAAATTGCAACAGGTTCTGAATCTGCGGCAGAATCATATACATTTGTGCGTTATTTGGTTGCATCTAATGCTTCTTACAACAACGCGGTTCAAAATACCATTCGTGTTTTGGCAGAAAAGATTGGTGCGCGTGCAATTGCAGAAACGTATAAATATTCACACACGGACGGTCTGAAATAATGAAATGGAAAGACGCTGATTTTAAGAATGGTATTGCCGGCATCCGTGCCTTGTTGATTTACGGACCGGACGCTGGTCAGGTTGATGAATATTGTGATAGCGCAATTGAAAAACTGGGGATTGAAAAAGACAACCTGTTCGCACTTGATTCTGATGAAATGCGCGAAAAACAAGATGCCCTGTATGCAGAGGCATGCAGTCCATCAATGTTTGGTGGTCGCAAGATGGTCATCATTTCCAACGCAGGTGATGCGTCTGCGCGGCAAATTGCAGAATTGGTAGAACATTCGGGCTTGTGTGCAACTGTGATTGTGACGGCGGGCGATTTGCGCGCCGGCGGTGGATTGCGCACCATGTTCGAGGGTGGGGACAACATGGCGGCACTGCCGTGCTATACAGATGACGCGCGCAGTTTGGCAAATATTATTCGCAGTGAATTATCCGCGGCCGCCGGCATTCAGCAAATAACCCCAGATGCCATGGCGTATATGACGTCGCACTTGGGGGGTGACCGTGGTATTACGCGTGGTTTTTTAACAAAAATTGCCTTGTATGTTGATGACAAAAGAATTGTTGAATTATCCGATGTTGAAAAGTGTTTGCCTGATACTGGTGCCGCAGACATGGATGAATTTTTGTATTCTTTAACTGCAGGTCATATTCAGCAGACAATGACTGCACTGGACAGATTGTTATATGATAACAAGGAACCAAATATGTTGGTTCGCATGTTGGATGGTCATTTCAAGAAATTACAAAACGCGGTTGTAAATGGTCAACTGCCACGCCTGTTTTGGAAGGTCGAAGATAAATTCAGACAGGCGATGCGCATCTGGTCTGAAACAGAAATTGCGAACGTTCTGATGCGATTAAATGAATTAGAACGTCAATTACGCACAACTGGTATGCCGGGCGAGGTTTTATTGCGTGACTTTGCGTTAAAACTATCATTGCGTTCGGCAAAACTTGCAATTAATAAACGAAGGAGCTAGGTTATGTTGGCATCTGTTTATGCACCCAAGGATTTTAAACGTTTGCGTGCGGCGGGCGATTTGGTCGCGCGTTGTTTTGATTTTATTTCGCCATATATCAAGGCAGGAATTTCCACCGGCGAAATCGACACAATGGTTGCACAATTCTTAAAAGAAAATGGTGCGCGTTCATCTGATTTGGGGTATCAGGGTTATCCAAAGCATATTTGTACGTCTGTAAATGATGTTATTGTTCACGGTATCCCCAGTGATGACGTTATTTTAAAAGATGGGGACATCGTAAATGTTGACCTGACGGCAGAGTATAAGGGGTTTCACGGTGACGCGTCGCGCATGTTTATGATTGGTAATGTTTCGCCCCAGGCACGTAAATTGGTTCAGGTATGTCAGGATGCACTAAATTCTGCGATTGCTGTCTGTGCACCTGGTGTTCCATTGTCAGAAATTGGTAAAACAATAGAAGCAGTCGTTAAACCACATGGTTTTTCCATATCGCGTGACTTTGTTGGTCATGGTATTGGCAAGGTTATGCATGACGAACCCCAGATTTACCATTTTTATGACAAGCGTTGGGACAAGGTGAAAATGGTTCCTGGTCTGGTATTTACGATTGAACCGATGATAAATACGGGTTCTGCGGAATGCAAGATTGATGAAGATGGCTGGACTGCACGTACGGTTGATGGCGGTCTGTCTGCCCAGTGGGAACATACAATCGGCATTACCGAAGATGGTGCAATAATATTCACAGAAAAAATGTCTTAATAACACAGGGTGGGGCGCAACAATCATGTCTGCAAAAACAGATTTGTCTTTTCATTCCGGTCATCGTGAACGGTTAAAAGAAAAGTTCTTGGCGGACAAGTTGGTTGATTACGAACTGTTGGAATTGTTATTAAGTTTTGCAATCCCACGTCGCGATGTTCGTCCGCTGGCACGGTTATTGTCGTCGCGTTTTGGTGGTGTTTACTATGTTTTTACTGCGGATATAAAAGATTTGATGGCGGTACCTGGTGTTGGACGCAGTGCTGCAATTTTAATCAAACTGGTTCATCGCCTGATGTCTATAAATCATATGAAGGCAATGCAAGAAAATGCAGTGTTTCTGAATGATAACAAAAGTGTGATTGATTTTTGTCGTTTGAAATTAGCGGGCTTAGAACACGAAGAAGTACATGTTCTGTATCTGAACTCAGATTTTTGCGTCGTGGAACATGAACTGCACAGTCATGGCGGTATCGAATCATCAAATGTTCATATAGAGCAGATTTTGAAACGCGCATTATCTGACGGTATTCGCAGCGTTATTTTAATGCATAATCACCCATCAACAGATAATACTTTCTCGCATATGGATGTTATTATGACTACGGAACTGGAAATATTATTAAACAAGTGCGGTATAACGCTGTATGACCATTTTGTTGTTGCTGGTGGCATCGTTCATTCTATGCGTGCCAAGAATTTACTAAATAAATCCAGTTTTTCAAATTAAAACAATTCCGCAACGTCACATACAACACCAACTTCTTGTGTTGATTCTGCAACCAGTTTATCGTTCTGTATTTTATAAACTGTTTTTGTTGCCATGCTGGGGGTTGACCAAGATTCGCGCCATGGTCTTGATACTTTGATTACTTCAAAACTTGGTTCAAATGTAAATTGTATTTTTTGTAATGAACATTCTGCGCCTTCGGTTGTACGGAATCCGTCCGGCGTTATATTGCGCCATTTGCCATTTTGGTTCAGTTCGATTTTATATTCTTCCCAGTAATGTGCAGTGCCATTTTCATTTCTTGTTTTGGTGATTCTATCTTGTACGCCATCACCATTGATATCTTGATAGTATACATCTGTACTGGCGATTCCCGCACCTGTATCGTCTAATTCATATTCGATTGATTTGCTGGGTGCGGTCAACCCGTCTGTAAACACGTTGTTTGGTTTGTATTTTGGTTCTATACGTTCTGGTTGTGGAATATATTCGTCGGTTGTTTGTTGTTCTTTTTGCGTGTTTTTTGACCACAGCATATACCCCAACACGACAATTGCGGCGACTGCCAATATCGACATTATGTTTAGTGCGATGTTTCCATTTTGTGATTTCATTTTATAACCTATCTATTTTTCCTTCTTTCCAGCCCTCAATTTTTTTGATTGCGCCTGCGACTCGACTAAGTTCATCAGCGGTTAATTCTGACATGCGTTTGTTTATTGAAATCCCTGTCAGTTTTTCAAGATGGCGCTGATAAGCGGCTGTGTCGTTTTCAACAGGCGGTGCATATCTGCTGATTGCGCCTGCAACGGTTAGTTTATTATAGCTGTCAGTTTTTAACAAGCTTTCTATTGCTTTTTGTCCGGTTGGTTCATCAGGAAATACGCTGAATCCACCTGCCTTACCAATTGCGCCTGCGCCCTGTGCAAATTTTCCATATCTTATATTTCCTGGGTTTGTATTGCGCCATGCGCGTGTGCCGTTGGATTTTCTATTTTTTGAACCGTCGGGCATATGGTAAATCACGTTTTGGCCTTCTTCTGTTGCATTTATCGGCATAACACCAGAACCGTTAAATCCTGGTGTGCCAACAGATGCACTTGGTGATGTTGCTGTTTCGCTGGTGTTGCTATTTGTATTCGTTGTTTGTTGCATTTCTGCGATAACATCATCTGGATTCACAGGTTCGTCGCCGGCTAATTCTTCTTCGGAATATTTTGCACCAGAATCATATATATTAATACTTTCGTACAAATCGTATTGGTCGCGGCTTTTTAGTTTTTCATTTCTTGCGTCCAATAATTTTTGTGTTTCTTCAATTGATATGGTAATTATTTTACATCCGCGTGCGAACAAATCATTGCCATATATTGCATTAAGGATTGGTTTTGTAATCGCCAAGGATCCCAGAATAAGAATCAGGTTGCGCATGTTCATCAGCATACTGTCGTATTTTGATCCACGGATTAATGCGATTCCCCACCCAAAAATTAACAGTGCTGTAACAGCAATTACGCCCATCCATGCATAATCAATAAACGTTTCGAATGCACGTAATACACATGATGGATCTTCCATATAAATATTCTGGGTGTCAGCGCGCAATCCCTGAAACCCAGCGTTTTTTAACAGTTTAAGAATATTTTCTATTTCCATTTATGAACTTTTATGCGCCTTGCTTTTTTGTAAAAAATCCAGGAATTGAAAAGTCTTCATCATTTGCTGCGATACCTGCCCAACCGAACAAGTCACCCATCAAACCGGAATCATCGCGTTTTGCTTTTTTAAATGGCAGAATATTTTTCAATTTACCAATTTTTCCATGGTTTTCTGGTTTTGAAGTTGCGACGATTTTATCTGCGCTTTCTGCAAATTCTGATGCCAGCTGTGCCAATGTTGCATCTTCTGAATCTTCCGAAGCGTCTGACATGTCAAATACAGGTATGTCATCGATTGTATTTTTTGATATTGTCGCTCGGTTTTCATGATCCTCGCGCAATGGTGTCATACTTTCCAACAGTTGTTCCAGTGTTTTCTTTGTTGGTGTCTCAGGCACTTCTTCGTCTATAATATTTGCAAAATCATCTGGTTCTGTTGGTTCTGTCGCTGCAATAACTGTTTCTGTAATTGTTTCAGAAACGATTTCATTATCTTCTAGTGTGGTTTGTTCTGTTTCGATTGACACGGTTTGAACGATGATTTCTGGTTCTGATTGTTTCGTGTTTTCCGTATATTCTTTTTCTGCCTCGATTTCATTTGACACAGGCGTTTCCAAAACGTCTTCTGTTTGATTTGTTTCTTTCTTTGTCGCCAAGATTGATAAAATTGGAATAACTCTTTCTTCTTCGTGATGTTCAGGGGCGTTGTCTTGTGACACTTCGATTGTTTCTGCAACCTCTGTTTCTGTTATTGGTTCTGGTTGTGAATCTATAATTGTGGTAATTATTTCTGGTTTTATTTCTTGGGCGACAACTAGATTGTCTGCTGCTGTGTCAGGCTGGGAATTCGCACAAGTACTTGTCGGTATGTCCGTTGCCACAGGTTTTTCAATTGCGTTATCTTTATCAACAGGCACGCCGAATAAAATGGTGTCGTTGTCCAAACCCAATGCGCCACGCACCTCGTCAAAAGCAGCACGAATTTCGACCATGTCAAAAATTTCATTACCAGAAATATAGATTATTTTCGTTTTCATATAACTCACCCCCACAATACGTAAACATATTATATCACATTTTAGGGTTGAACGCATATAAAAAATATCTTAAACTGCAAATATGGCTGATATAAAACAACAAATCTTTCAAGAATTGACACATTTAGAAGACGCGGTCATTCGTTTGCGTGGTACTGCCATTCATGCAGGGAAACAAACGGATTTAGAGGTTGCGATATTAACTGAACAGGTGCGCACCTTGCGTGACAAGAATGCACATGCCACCAAAATGATAGACGAATCGATATCTATATTAAAGAAGTTAAAGAAATGAGTGTTGTATCAATACCAATTGTTAACAAAAATTATCCGATGGGCTGTGAAGACGGGCAAGAAGCGCGCTTGATTGAGCTGGGGCGCATGGTTGATGCACGCGCACGTGAAATATTGGATAAAATTGGTCCGTTGCCAGAAAGTGCGTTGTTGGCAACGTTGTGTATTGTCCTGGCGGACGAGGTGCGAAACCGTCCTGCGCAAACTGTGACAGATGCAGAATTAAAAGAAATATTGGCACGTATTCGTGAAATAAAGCATAAAATTGCCTGAAATAAAAAAGTTTTATAAAAAAAATCCCACCTTTCGGTGGGGATTTTTTGTTTCTATTAACGAGAATAGAATTCGACGACCAATTCAGGGAACATTTGAACCGGATATGGTACATCTTCGAACGCAGGTACGCGTACAAATGTCGCTGTAAAGTTTGCGCTGTCAACAGAAACATAGTCTGCAAAATTGCGTTCTGCTGATTCCAATGCCAACACAACCAATGGCATCTGTTTTGCTTTTTCGCTGACTGTGATAACATCACCAGGTTTTACCTGATATGATGCAATCTTTACGCGTTTGCCATTAACGTTGATATGACCGTGGCTAATTAACTGACGTGACGAGAATACAGTTGGTGCCAATTTCGCACGATATACAACCGCATCCAAACGACGTTCCAACAAACCGATTAAGTTTTCTGGTGTGTCGCCCTTCATATTATCTGCTTCTAAATAATATGCACGGAACTTCTTTTCACCGATGTTGCCATAGTAGCCTTTTAATGTCTGCTTTGCGCGCATCTGTTTTGCATAATCAGATGAATTGCCACCACGTGATGTTGGACCATGCTGACCAGGTTTGAATTTACGTTTGTTAAATGGGGATTTTGCCTGACCCCACAAATTTACACCCAAACTGCGTCCGATTTTCAGTTTACGTGTGCTGCGCTTTGCGCCTGCTCTTGCCATTTTTTATCCTTTTATTTTGGTTTTTTAGGTGCCGGGTTTCGCAACCAAGAACAGAATCCTTATCACAGACGGGACCAAAAAAGCACCGTTGTTTAATCAGTTCTGATTACCCAGCGCGACGTAGTCTACTTGGTTTTATTTGAAAAATCAAGTATTTTCTGCATGCTCAGAAAGTTGTTGATACCATTTTCTTGCGCCATACGTTGTGCAACATCAAAATTACCACCGATTTGCGAAATGCGATGTGCGTCATCGCTTAACAGCACCGGGATGTTTTTCGCAGCCATCATTTGCATAATTCGCGGACTGGGGTACGGTTCATAACAATAAGATTTAAAAAATCTGGTATTTATTTCAACCGGCGTTTTATTGTCTGATATGGATTCAATCACCCGGGCTTCGCAGTCAGACCATTTTTGTTCGCGCCCCAGACCAACTTTTTTTGGCAAGTCTATATGCGCCAACCATGTAAACAGTCCAGATGCCGCAGCATCGCCAACCTTTTGCCAGTATAGTGATAATAATTTATCGCGCATATCTGCATTTGCATTTTTCATGTCGTGAATGTTGTATAACTTACCATTGTGTTCAATAATATGACACGCGCCGATTATATAATCTGGTTTTAGCGTGTCAATTGCACGTAAATATTCTGATTCCCAACGTGGGTGATAGAAAAAGTCAACCTCCATCCCACGCAGAATTTTTATGCTTGGCATATTTATTGCAGACAATTCATCGTAATGTGGTGCAAATCGCCCCAGGGCTTCGTCATATGATGCGCTATAAATCGAACCATAACCACCAATTTGTGCATAGTGATAAAACTTTGCCTGCTTAATTTCTGGATGCAATATAAAGTGATTTGAAACCCCAATTGTTTTAAAGCCCAAATTATATGCGCGCGAAACCATGTCGCGCGCAGTATCTTCGCCATCAAATCCGATGGTATGCGTATGTAGTGTAAATAGTTGTTCCATTAAAACTTAACCTTTGGGGCAACACGTTCGCTTTCTTCGATTTCAAACATCTTTTCTGGCATGATACCAAACATACGCGCAACAATGTTTGACGGAAACTGTTCAATTTGTGTATTCAGTCCCATAACAACCGTATTATAAAACTGACGCGTTGCCTGAATCTTGGTTTCTGTATCTGTCAGTTCGCGTTGCAATTCCAAGAAATTTTGATTTGCCTTTAAATCAGGATAACTTTCTGCCACTGCAAACAAACTTTTCAATGTTTCGGTCAGTTTGTTTTGTGCGTCGGCACTGCTGGGGCCATTGGCTGCCATCGCGGCATTGCGCGCATTTGTGACCGCGCTAAGCGTTTCTTTTTCATGTTTTGCTGCGCCTTGGACTGTTTCGACCAAGTTTGGAATCAGGTCATAGCGACGCTTTAACTGCGTGTCGACGGTGGCCCATGCCTCACGTACTTGGTTGCGACGTGCAACCAGTCCGTTATAAACAGCGATAAAATAAAATAATACGATTGCGATAATTGCGATGGTTGTCCACATGCTTTATTCCTTTTTTTAATTTTCTTATTTAACGTCCGGTGCAATCGCGCCCATCGGGCATACAGATGCGCATGTTCCGCACGAAATGCATTTTGCAGGGTCGATAACATATTTGCCATCTGCCCCTTGTGAAATCGCAGCCACCGGACACATGCCAGCACATGTTCCACAACCAATACATTTTGCAGGATCAATTTTATATACCATTTTATACTCCTCTTTTTTCGTTAATGTTTATTCTCTATTAAACAGGCTTAGCAGATACTGGAACATCGCAATAAACGATATATATAAATGCAATGCGCCTAAAACCGCCAATTGATTTTTTTGTCTGTCGTCACCCAGCACAGCATATGCGCGCTTCAAGTTTTGCATGTCATATGCGGTGAACAGTGCAAATACCAGTACGCCGATAAAGCAAACAATCGTACCAAATGTTCCACCCAGCATCGCAGGCCATATAAATGATGCGATACCAACCAGAATTAAACCAATCATACCCATCATCAAGAATATCCCTAAGAAAGACAAGTCTTTGACAGTTTTGTATCCGAACAATGCCATGCATGCAAACATAACCGCTGCAACAATAAAAGCCATTAATATAGAACCTGGGTTAACTGCCAATGCAGACGCAATCAACGGTGTCATCGTCACACCAATCAATACAGCATACAGCGCCAGCAATCCAATCGCTGTTGTTGGTTTCATGCTAAAAACGCGCACCTGGGCCCAAATTGACAATCCCAGTCCACCAAACAGCAAGATATAATACAGTGCAGACATTCCGCCTGTTTGGAAATTAATCAGATATTGCAAACCTCCGCCCCAAATTGTTAAATACGCTGCGATTGCGGTCAGACCAACTGCACCAAACATCAGTGCAAATATGCGTTTCAGATACAGTTCAATGCCGCCATTTGCCTCAGAATTGATAGGTGTTATTTTTTTTGTCATGGTAATATTTCTCCTTGTTATTTGATAAATATATAATACAATGATACGGGTAATTCAAGATAAATAAAAGGATTTTTTTATGAGTGGTATGTCAAAATATCAACAACTAAGGAAAGAAACTGTTATGCATAACGGGCCCAAGGTTGATCATGGTTTGCCACCAGACAGGGTAAAGATTATCAACGCGCAAACAAAACAATTAAAGATAGTAGAGGCGCGTTTAGACCTTGCAAAAAAGGCAAACAATTTGAAAGAAGTCAAACGTCTGACAGAAATGGCTGATAACATCAAAGGGTTGATTGGACGTATGTCAAACACAAAAGGTATGTAAAAATGGAAAAGAAAGTTAAACAGCGTGGCGCAGTGATACGTGCGCAAGGCAATCAACGTGGTGGCATCTCGGCAGAGGTTGCAACTGAAAACATGATGCAGGGCGAAAAGGATGTGTTGAAAAATGCTGTTGCGGTTAAAGAAGCCAAGAATTATATAAAATCTGAATATGATCTGCGCAAGGCGCAGTGGGAAGCGGCACAGAAAGATCCAAATACAAATCCTGCGTATGTTGCAAAACTGCGAGAAATTCTTAACAACTTAGAAAGGCGTTAAATTATGATATACAATGGAAATATAACAAACACATTTTCGTATGCAAATGGTTGGTATTCTTTGCCTATTCAAAGGGGTGTGGTCGAAGCGAATGAATCGGTATGTGATATTGAAAGAATGTTGAGTCAAAGAATTAAAAAGCGTGAAGAGTTGCTTAAAGACCCAGATGTGGATCCAGAAATGATTAAGTATTTGGATGGAATGATAAAAAATTTACAAGATACATTGCAACGTAAGTCAAAAGCAAGAGTGCTTCTTAAAGATAGGATGTTGCAGGCTATTGAAAGCTATAATGAACGTTGTGCATGCTTGCCACAGAAGTCAAAAGAAAAACAGCATTAAGTTATTCTTTAGGGAAGGGGGCAAAGTTTAAAAGTGTAACATAACAAACAAAGGATACAAAAATGAAAAAAAATGAAACGATTGTCGATTCTCCTAGTGTAACATCGATTCTTCCTTCTCTTGCGTCTCCACGACGTACCAAGGCAGCTTTGAAGACAAAGTTGGAAGGTTTGATATCTAAACGTGCAGAACTGGCCATGGATCCAGAAACAACAGCAGAATGTTTAGCGCGTTATGATGAAGCTATCAAAAATATTCGTAGCACATTGACTGGAAACATTGCTAAAAATTGTCGTGTACGTTAATAGTTACAAAGGTATAAAAAATGAGAGATATTAGTTTATGCGTTAGATGTATTTCTGTTGACGATTATTTGGGTTTTGAAACACCAAGCGCAATGGCGGTTTTAAATAACAAAAACGCGGTTTTGCGCACTTTGGAATCGTTGGGCAAAAAAAAGGAACAGTTGGTTCGTGAACGTGCAGCGTTAGCCAAGAATCCAAAAACATCACCAGAATACTTGGCGCGTTATGACGAAATTATCGAAAATATTAGCGGTACGTTAAATGGTACAACCGCTAAAAGATGTCGTATGCGTTAAATTGTCAGGTGCAGGGGGGTGTAAGTGGCGATTTTAATTGAACCGATTTCGCCGGTTGCGTTTTCGCTGTTTGGGCTTGATGTACGCTGGTATGCGCTGGCGTACATTGCTGCATTTGTGCTGGGGTATTGTCTATTTCGTCGATTGATGCTGTCGAAAAACAGTATGGTTTCCCTGGATAAAAAGCAACTGGATGATTTGCTGACCGCTGTTATTATCGGTGTGATTCTTGGCGGGCGATTGGGGTATGTTCTATTTTATGATTTGGGATTTTTCTTGTCGCACCCATTGGAGATATTTGCCGTTTGGCATGGCGGTATGAGTTTTCATGGTGGACTTATCGGGGTTATCGCGTCTGTATTTTTATTTGCCAGGAAAAGAAAACTAAATGCCTGGTCAATCTTGGACATCATGTCTGTTGTTGCGCCCATTGGTCTGTTTTTTGGTCGTATTGCGAATTTTATTAATCGCGAGGTTATGGGCCGTCCCACAGATGTACCTTGGGCGGTTGTGTTCAATGGTGATACACAAATTCCACGTCACCCCAGTCCATTGTATGAGGCATTTACCGAAGGTGTTTTATTATTTGTCATAATGTATTGCTTATACAAACATACAAAATTGCGAAAATATCCGGGCGCCTTGGGTGGTATAATGGGGATGGGGTATGCAGTATTTCGTATGATTTGTGAACAGTTCCGCGCCCCAGATGTTCAGATTGGTTTTTTGGTTGGCGAATGGTTGACCATGGGAACATTATTGTCATTGATAATGTTTTTTGTGGGGCTTTCTATTTTCGTGTTCGCAATTCGCAGAAAAAATTAATTAACAATCAGTCTAAATCGATATTCCACAGTCCTTGTTGTCCACGGATTTCTGGTTGGTTATCCAGTATTTTTATAATTTTTAATTTCCACGCATATCGTCCAATGCGCCAATCGCCGAAATCCAGTTCTGATTGCGGTTGCATTTGTGCAAATTCAGCATCAATCTTGATACAGTCAACCAGTTCACAGATTAAAATCAGTCGTCCAAACATTAATTCTTGTTGCGGAATATTGTATTTTGTCGCCAAATCTAATTCATGTTTCCTAATGGGCTTTTTCGCCGCATGAATGACAATTTTTCCACGATAATTTGTTGCCCAGGAACGGGTCTCGTATTGCTTATAACCACGTTTTATTGCATCAGCATATGGTTGCCAAATAGTTATCGCTTTCATACAGAATAGTGTAGTGAAAAAAGCAACTTGTGTCCAGGCAAATTATTTGTTATAATCTGAACTAGGAACCCACAGGGATGTGGTTTCGGGGCCTTAGAAAGCCTTTATTGCGCCGATACACTATGTGTGTCGTATCCATGCATAATTTGGGGCGCGCGTGCGCCGTTTATTATGCTTATAACAATCCCCGCGTGTCGGGGTGCTGTCGGCTATATAACAGGGACAATTGTCCCAAAGGCCGACGGGTGCATCGCAATATGCTTTTCTAACACCCCGACCGCCATTTCCTATGGCGGTTTTTTACAAAACTTTTTAACAAAGGGGTGTTTTATGAATATAAAGAAAATAAGCGTTGCGCCATTGTTGTGCATGCTTTCGATACCTGCGTTTGCTGTTACAACCGGTCAATCTGGCGACATGTGCGATTTGATTGTCAAGATGCAAGATGTTTTTAAAATCCTGCGAACATTGGCGTTTGTTGGTGCTGCATTCATTATGGCAAAATACGCATGGGAAGCGATAAGTACAGGCAAGATTGCTACAAAAGATTTGATGGAAGGCGCAAAAACTACCGGTATTTCGATGTTGGTGGGGTTTATTCTGTTGTTTGCGGTTGGCGTTGTCTTGCAAATGTTCAGTGGTGTCAGTGGCGCAAAACTTTTTGGTTGCGAAGAAGAAATATTTCGTGGCTGGTAAATAAAAGGGGGCAAAAATGAAATTAACATACGAACACAAAAAACGAATTGTATGGTTTATAATGGTTGTTGGTATTCTGATTTGTGGTTATCTGATTGGAATTTAAATCATGATTATCGCCCCAAATGGGGCGATTTTTAATTTGTATTATTATATATATTTATTTTATAAAAAAAGTACTTGCATTTATTCTTGGGACAGTATAATATATACAACGCTTTGGGGTTGTAGCTCAGCTGGTTAGAGCGTCTGCCTGTCACGCAGAAGGTCGCGGGTTCGAGCCCCGTCAATCCCGCCAGTATTTACACCGTTATCAGACGGTGTTTTTCTTTTGTTTAGACGGGGCGAAGAACCCGCACGGGTTCGGAACGCCAGTTGACGAGAACAAGCATATGCGCCGTTCGAGTCTTACGTAGTGAAAGGGGCCCATAAAGCGACAGCGAATATGGGAATATACAACCCCGGGGTCCCGCCAGTATTTACACCGTCATCAGACGGTGTTTTTTCTTGTTTATTATTAAAAAATATCATTTATAATTTTCATATACGAATCATTCAACGAAAGGAGTAAAATATGAAATTTAAAATGATTGCTGCGGGAATCTGCGCATTAACACTGGCGGCGTGTGGTGACAACGCACAAAATCCAGAAATGTTAAAGGGTGCAAAATTTGTGTCTGCCCAACCAGGTGTTGATATTACATTGGCGTTTGACCCGGTTGAAATGCGTGTAAATGGCAAGGTTGTAAACCTGTACAATGGACCATACATGGCGGACGGCGATAAAATAAACTTTGGCGAAATCGTCACCACGATGATGATGGGCGAACCAGAGGCAATGGAAACAGAACAAGAATATATGCAGTTTATCCCAACGGTTGAAAAATACGAACTGTCTGATGGCAAACTGACATTGATTGCGACGGACGGCAAAGAAATAATCTTTACCCAGGTTGACGCATTGCCTGGTGATGCGCCCACTACAGAAAGTGTAGAAGTTGTCACAGAAACGGTCACAGAATAAAATCGTTGATATTTACTTGACAATTAAATAAACAACATGTATAATTTGCCAGCGTTCGATATGAACACGGCAGTTTTGGCCCCATCGTCTAGAGGCCTAGGACACCGCCCTTTCAAGGCGAGAACACCGGTTCGAATCCGGTTGGGGCTGCCAAAATTACCACCGACCTTTGCGGTCGGTTTTAATTTTGCGTGTTCCCACCGAGATGAGAACCTCAGGTTCGGGGCGTCAGTTGGTGAAAACAAGTGTTAACGCCGTTTG
>JAZRPS010000003.1:0-9947 GCA_045649345.1 Candidatus Enterousia sp.
GGAGCAAGAAGGAATTATATCTGCCCCAGATGCGTCTGGTAAGCGTCAGATATTATAGAAAAACCGCCGTATGGCGGTTTTTTGTTTGAATGCAAAAATACTTTAAAAATTGGCAGTTTTATGCTATAATTTTAGGTAAAAGGAGTTAAAGATTATGAAAAAACAATTTTACGGTGTTGTTTGTGCAGTGGCTTTGTTGGGTTTGACACCAGCAGTCGCAGCAACAAACTATGGTACACGTGCTGGGTCCAGTGCAGATTTGACCAGTGGACCAGCAACACGTTCAAATGAAAAAGTAAATTATTCAAAGTATCAGACACGTACAACAACCAAGACATACGAAGCAGCAGATGCAGGTAATTTGTACTATGCACAGCCTTCACAGCGCAGTGCACTGTATAAGCAGTATGATGCAGCAGGTTCTTCGTCTGCCAAGGCTTCGACACGCACAGTGCGTACAACACGTTCTGAAACAGTTGTAAATAAACTGACGCGCAAATATTATTTGGCACATCCATTCTTTCAGCCATTACAGGGAAAGTTTGGTTCAATTACAGATATATCATATAACAATACAGGTTATGATATAACATTGCCGAATACTAATTCTGGGATTTATGATTCCGTAGGCGACCCACTTTCTTTCAATGGTGCAACCGGCAGCTGGGACGCATCAACCGTCACAATCAAAGAAGATTTTAGCTATGGTATCACAGATCGTGTCGCACTGGTCGCAATGGCACAGTATGATATGAGTGATTATGAATTTAAATGGGATGATGGGGCACCATCTGATAAAATGGACGATGACGGTTTGAATCTGTTCGGTATCGGTGGTCAGTGGCGTTTCGTTGATAATGCAGAATGGATTGGAACCGTATCTGCGTATTATCAGCATCAAAAGGATATTTCAAATAATGTCTTGTTAGAATTAAAAGGTGGGTACAAGGTTTCAAGATCAACAATTTATGCGTTGGCGCGCGGTTGGTATATGGACTTTGATGGCGAGGTTTATGGAAACGGTGTCAGTGGCAAAGATACACTTGGCTATGATTCTGCATTAATTCTGGCGTATGGTTCTGAAGGTGACACCATGTATCTGGAAGCGGGCCTGGGCGTATTTAGTGTCTTGAACGAAGATTGGACATTGAATGTTGAGGGTATCTTTGGTGACTATGATTGGTTCAATCAGATGTCGATTAAGGGGGCAATTGGTTGGCAGCCAAATGACTGGTTTGCGTTGAATCTGTATGCGCATGCATCGATATACAGTGGTGCCGATGGTAAAGAATTGGATACATATTTCTGGCGCGCAGATTCTTATTTAGATGCCGCAGGTGAATATCCATTGACTGGATTAAAGTATATCGGTAAGACAGAAATAGATAAATATTCTGAATATTCAATCGGTGCACAGATTATATTCCAGTTCTAGTTAATTGGAAAAATTATTGTTGCCCCCATTATCGGGGGCAATGTGTCTAAAATAGGGGGGGGATTTTATGCGTAGATTTTTATCTGTATTTATGTTGATAGGTTTGTTTGCGATGCCGTCTTTTGCAAATGCAAATGATTTGGCGCGTGATACATCAGACCCATTGTTCTTGGAACAAGATAATGAGATTTTTACAAAGACATCATTAACCTATTGGGATCATATTTTACGTGGTGGACAATCTGTATCTTATGGTTTAAACGACAGATTAAGTATTGGTGCAAATGTTCATTATCAGCATGACTTTAATGGTGATGAAGATGGTTTTTCTGCAATTGACTTAGGTGGTGTTTACCGTATGGGGATGGCGTCGGATAATGATGCGCATGTAATTTCAGACGTATTGTTTGGATTTAAATTTGGGGGCAGTTCACAGGTGCGTACCCCAGATTATGCAGATTCTACTTATTATGTTGGTTTGCGTATTGGGCGTCAGTGGACAGGTATGACATTGGCGGCAACAATTAAATCAACATGGGTTTTTGATGATGAACGTGGTGTTGCGTTCTTGGACTTTACACCAGAATCGTATTTCCGTATTGCACCAGATTGGCGTATCGGTGCCGGATTCACAATTCGCAAGGCAACACACAAAGACCCAATTTATCATACAGACTATGACCAGGAATGGTTGCATTTCAAATTGGTTCGTCAATATGGTCGTACCCAATACATTGGGCATGTGGACTATGAATTCGAATCTGATGATGCCCAGGTTGGGGTCGGGGTAAACATTCTATTCTAAAAAATTAAATATAATAATTCATCTAAAATCAAATCGGGAATCTCATGTAGCGTCTGTACACTACGATTCCCGCTTTGTTTTTATCTAAATCATTCTATTTAATTTTTCCCATGGCAAGGGGTGTGGGCAATGGCTCATGTACGTTTGTGTACACTACGCCATTTCTAACCCGTTTATCTATACCATTATCTTTTATTTTTTTCTAATCTTTATTATTAATTTTTTCACGCAGATTGTCCCAATAATCTAGACGCTTTTTTATTTCGCGTTCAAAGCCACGCTCAATTGGATAATAGAATTTTTGGCGCCCCATGCTTTCCGGGAAGCAGTTTTGACCAGAAAAGCCATTTGGTGTGTCCGGGTCATATATATAACCGGCATTATATCCCATATCACGCATCATTTTTGTTGGTGCGTTTAAAATATTTTTGGGGGGCGGAATGCTGCCTGTGTTGCGTGCGGCGGCATATGCGGCCTTTTGTGCCTTGTAATTTCCAATGCTTTTTGGTGCCGTCCCCAGGTATATAACCAATTCTGTTAATGCCAGGTCGCCTTCGGGACTGCCCAGTCTTTCATAAACCTGCCATGCGGAAATTGCCATGTGCATTGCATTGGGATCTGCCAGTCCAATGTCTTCGACCGCAAAGCGTGTCAAACGACGAAATATATACATTGGATCTTGGCCTGATGTCATCATGCGTGCAACCCAATAAAGTGCCGCGTCTGTATCGCTGGCACGCAGGGATTTATGAACAGCAGATATTAAATTATAATGTTCGTCGCCATGCTTGTCGGACATAGGCGCGCGCTTGTGTACGGCGGAAATCAACGTATGCGCTGTTAATGGTGTTTTAAAATTTGCATTAATAAGGTATTCAACAGTATTTAATAAAAAGCGTGCGTCACCATCGGACATCTGTGCCAACTGTATGCGTGCATCGTTGTCCAGTGGCAGTTTTTTGTTCAAAAAGTCTTCGGCACGTGACATTAGTATTAATAAATCTTCACTGGATAAGGGTTGCAAAACACCAATGTGGCAACGTGACAATAACGCGTTATTCAAATTAAAACTGGGGTTTTCGGTTGTTGCACCCATGAATACGACTGTGCCATCTTCTAAATATGGTAAAAGTGTGTCTTGTTGTGTTTTATTAAAGCGATGAATTTCATCGATAAACAACAAAGTATTGCGACCAATGTCACGGTTCATACGCGCGGCATCCATTGCCTTTTTTATGTCTGCGGTGCCAGAAAATACCGCGGACATCGGAACAAAGTCCATATCCACAGAATTTGCCAATGCGCGCGCAATTGTTGTCTTGCCACAACCCGGTGGCCCCCATAAAATTAAGTTAGATAATTTCTTGTTGTCTACCATGCGACGAACTAGACCGTTTTCGCCCAATAATGATGTCTGACCCACGACATCATCAATCGTGTTCGGGCGCATTAAATCGGCAAGTGGTCGTGTCATTTCGCTTGGCTTTTATTTACAGTTTATTTGTGATATAATCATATTATTAAATTATAAGAGAATTGGCAAGTTAGTAAATAAAAATCCTGGGAGAGGTATGATTGTAAGGAGATGAAAATGAAAAATCCTGAAAAAAAGAAGACAGTTGCACAGAATGTGGGTGATAATGTTAGAGAGGCAGCAGATAAGTTAAAACGGGTGAGAAAAAAAATAAAGTCTGTTGAAATTTCAGACGATTTTCACTTGGCTGATATTAAGAAGTGGGAACCTGCAGATGTTATAGGCTGGTTGGGTGAAGTTTCTGGTCATGCACTGAAATTGTCTGGGGTGTCGTTATTGTGGTTAACGGAAAAAATAATGCGTGCAATGAACGGTGTTATGGTGGATAACACTGTATTGCGTGGTGTGGAACAAAAATTTGCAAATAAAAAGAATGATGGATTTGCAAAAAATCATCCGGCTGTTATGTCGTATTTGATGTATTATGCGATTATGTTGATGACTGTTTTGGGTGGGCGTGCAGTATATAACGCATTGGATAAAGATGATTCCCAAACAGATAAAAAAGAACAGCAGGCAGATACAAAAAAGACAAATGAAGAAATAACGGAATCTATGCAAATGGTTGATCCGGCAGATGCAGATTTTGTAAAACGTGCTTTGCAGGAATATTGGGCAGAAATCTCAATTGGTTTGACAGAATTAGAGACGTATCGGGCAGTGTCAAAACGTCATGGAACCGAGAAACGCGAAACAAATGGTTTGGGGTGTACATGGCATTATAAATATGATTCAAGTGGTAAGTTGCGTCGGTATCCAAATAGACTTGGTGATACCAAAAAGTGGAGTAAGGATACGAATTATGAACAGTGTAAATGGCATTTGTTATATGAAACATTGCCTTATTTGCGGGAGGCGATAAAGAATAAAGATAATATAAATGCCCGATTGTCTGTTGCATTGGTTTGGGCGGGATATCAAAGACCGGCGGATATGGCTGGAATTGCAAAACGTATTTCAGTGGCTAAGACGCGACAACAGGTGGCAGATGCGTTTGCGTATTCGTCGGTTAGTTCTAAGTGGAGAGAAGGTACTTTGAAACGGCGTTGGTGGTGTGCGGCGTATGCGGTTGGTGCTATTTCTATTCAGGACTTCTTAGAATTATCACGTGATGGGTTTTCACGAATTGATTTAAATAATGTGTATAGAAATGGACATTTTAAGTTAGGAGCGGAAACAGTTAAATATGCGTTGGCGCGTGCAAAAGGTGGTAATAAGTCTGGCGTAAAAACGTTTTTAGAGGATTTTGAAGAAGGTCGCAATATTTTAGCGCAGATAAAAACAGGGCAAAATAATCATGTGGTAATAACGATTGAACAAGAAGAAATAGCAGAACAAGGTGTCAATATTGAAGAGTCAATGGGACTCTTAAACAAGGCGGATAAGCTGTTGGGGGCTGGAAATTATGAAGAAGCGACAAAGTTGTATTTAGAAGCAATAGAGATTGATGTCGATAATATGGAAGCGTATAGCAGTCTGGCACTGACGTATAAGAAGTTGGGAGATAAAAATAAGTCAATAGAATATTATGAAAAATGTATTCAAACTGTTAAACAGGGGAATGCGCGAATGAACGCAAATAAATCTTTGTTGTTGGATCGTGCTGTAAAGGCTGCGTCGTATTATAATGCAGGTGCTGCACGTGAAGGAATGGCAAAGATTTATAAGACACAAGGCAATTTAGGATTAGCACAAAAGAATTTCAGGGCCGCAATAAAGAATTATCAGACGGCCTTGGAAAATGCTGATATGGGTGAAATATCTGAGACACATAAACAGACGTATAAAAAAGCAATAAATAGAGTCAATGGGCTTTTGAAAACAGTTAAAGGTAAAGATAGAAAGCTTGCATATGAATCAGGTATAAAACAAATGCATCAAAAAAATGCCAAACGTGATATCTTGTTATATGGTAGTGAATCTGTTATTCGTAGGGTATAGGAGGATAAAATGAAAGTCTGTGTCGATGTGCACGATAAACGCTGGAAAAAGTATAAAGTTGATTTTGGTAAAATCGTCTGTACGGCAGTTTCTGGCGTATACAAGGATTCTGAGGTTTCGATTATTTTGACGAATGACAAAGAAGTTCATTCGATTAATCGTGAATATCGTGGCGTTGATAGACCAACAAATGTTCTGTCGTTTGAATTGGGTGATGAGATTTTATTAGGTGATATTTATATATCGTTAGATACGGTTGTAAAGGAAGCAGCGATAGCAAATATTTCTGTTGAAGATCATGTCGCACATATGGTTGTTCATGGTGTGTTGCATTTGTTGGGGTATGATCATGTCATAGATGATGATGCGCAAGTTATGGAATTTAAAGAGGTGGGAATCTTGAAACGGTTGGGTATAAAAAATCCGTATGCAGATGAGGATGATATGTGCTGTTGTGATGAAAAATGTTGTCCAGGTGGACGTTTCTTTGCGTGGATAAAAAAGATAAAAATATGTAAAAATAGTTTTTGGCAATATTTGCTATACGGCGGATTTGGCTGTATAGCGTCGTTTGGTTTTGCACCATTTTATCAATGGTGGTGGACGGTTGTTGGTGTTGCAGGTGCATATTGGTTGACGGTGCGTAATGAAAACATAGGTGGTTTTTGGAAGTCTTTGTTGCGTGTTTCGCCATTTGGGGCAATGTATTCAATGTGCATGTTTTGGTGGGTGTTGCATTCAATATATGTTGTGCCAGAACTGACCGCACAGTTTGCAATTTGGACAGTGCCTGGGCTGATTGGATTGGGGGTTGCGGGTGTATTAATCTTTTCGTTGCCATTTGTTGCGATTGCGCAGAAACGTATAAGCCCATCTGCCAAAGTTTTCATGTTTGCAGGTGTTTGGGCGCTGGTTTTGTGGGCGCGTGAATGGGTGTTAACAGGTTTTCCATGGAATCCGATTGCCAATATTACAATGTCAATTCCGGTTGTTGCGAATTCAATGTCGTTGTGGGGCGCAATTGGATTAACGTTTGTTATTGTTGGATTAATGGCAAGTGTTGTTAATGTGTTGCGAAATAGTCGCGATTATGTTGCGTGGTTGGTGTTGGGGTTATTTGCGTCGTTGATGCTGTGTGGAATGTTTATAGGACATAAAAATATGGTGCGTGCAGATATGGGGGCAAATTCGTCATATACGTTGATACGTGTCGTACAGCCGGGAATTTCGCAGTCGAAAAAAGCAACGCATAGTCGTGAACAAGCCTTGCAAAATGCAGAATATAATTTGCATAATTTAATGGGCTTGGCAATGCAACCGGGGGACGTGGATATTGTTGTCTTGCCAGAGACGGCATATCCATTCGTGTTGGTTGACGGTGATAGTGTTCCGTTGGCGCGTGCGATAAATCGACCGTTAGTTTTTGGGGCAAATACGTTTGGCGATGGTGGACTGTATAATTCAATGATTGTCGCAGATGCTGATGGTAATGTGGAAAGGATTTATAGTAAGTCGCATTTGGTTCCGTTTGGTGAATATCGTCCGTTGGGGATATTGCCGGCACCGGTAAATTTGGCGCGCGGTTCGGGACCAGAAATAATTTCGGTTGGTGATTTTGTTTTTGCACCGGCGATTTGTTATGAAATTATCTTTTCGAATAGTTTGTTGCCGCGTGGGGCAGGGGGGGCAGACGCAATTATAAATATCACAAATGATAATTGGTTTGGTGATACGCCGGGTACGTATCAGCATTTAGATATGGTGCGTCGTTATGCAATTGAATCGGGATTGCCGATTGTGCGTGCAAATTATTCTGGTATTAGTGCGTTTATTGCGTCGGATGGTTCGGTTATATCCAGTTTGCCGGTCGGGGCGACAGGTATATTGGATGGGTATGTTTGGGGGGCGCATAATACGCCGTATCGTATGGTTGGTTTGAATGCGTGGATGATAATAATTTTGCTGGTTTCGATTGCAGGTGTGACACTGACGTATCGACGTGATTAGTGTTGTGCCGATGAAACGCGTGATGATAGTGGTGAATGTGTTAAAAAAATAGCCGAGAAAAAGCAGAAACCAGACACATGTCCATCGGGGCAGATTTTTGCCCCAGATGGTTCGGGGTGTGATACGCGTGAAAATATCTTGGCACGTGATAAGACAGAATGGTATCCCCATAATGGAACGGGAATGAAATATTATGGTGATGATTTTTATCAGTATAGCAGTGATCAACAATACATGGTGATAAAAGTAATAATTCAATGCGGTGTAAAAATACTTTTGGTAAGTATAACTTTACACAGGACTGTTCAGAAAATGGATTGTATAAGTGTTGCGAAATATTAGCGCCAAAATAAGTAAACGGTTGAATATTTTTTATTTGCATACACCTGGGGTCCGCAGGACGCCATTGGGGTGACAAAATCAGATGTTTGATTTTTGTTGTTGTGATGTTTAATTCCCACCAATGCGTAAAATCATTTGATTTAATACCCAAACCCGTACCGCAGATGACAGATTGGTGTCCGGGGTGCGCGTCGCGTCAATTTCATTAATAATCTGGGCAATCGGTTTGCCGGCACGTGTTGCCAAGGCATGCAGCGCATCAATAAATTCTGGTTCCAGGGTTATACTGGTTTGATGACCTGATAAAGATACAGATATTTTTTTCATTTCGTTATACTTTTCCGGCGATTAGACAGTCCATTAATGCGCGATATGGGTCATCGTATTTGCGTATAGGTTTCAGTGTTAAATTGTCCAGCATATAACAATTGCCAAATGCGTCAAATGCAAACCAGAATAAATCGTTGCGACCAAATACGGTCATGCCAACAGTTTTTCGTAGTGATGATATGTCGTCATTAACCTGAATAATGCTGGGGACAGGATAGCGCGATGGACGTGGAACCTCAGTCGGGCCAAAGATGTACCCTGTGTCCATATTTATGCAACCGGTTTTGGAATATAAATCCGTTAAAAATGGTGGCAACATTGCAAAACGACGTTTTTGTAATGTTGCGTTCGTTAATTGTGTTTGCATAGACGATACCGGCGGGGTCATTGTCGCGCCACGTGATTTAATCAATGATAAAAATTCATCACATGTCATTTTTTATGCCTTTTACATGTCGCGGTCGCTGGCAATTTGTGCCGCAATTGTTTCGGTCAGTCTGTCTTCGGTTCCATTGCCACCGTCACCACCACCAAATGTGTGGGCAGGATGATATATCTTCTTTTCTGGGTTGGGCAACCACACCGTTTTTGCGTCAGATTGGGTGATTAAAAACCTGTCCATGTTTTGTGAATGTGGGAATGTCCAGCACATAAACATATTATCTATTTCTAGTTTCCCACCCCATACCAATGGTACACGCAGGCGAAACGATAGGTTTGACGGCAGGGATTTGCCCATCACTAAATTCATAAATTCATCTTGGGATAAATTCATGAATGCCAATGTTTCTGCAGAATCAACCAGAGATGTCATAAATTCACGGCATAGGGATTTATAACGTGTAAACCAATCAGATGACACAAGCGCAGGTTTTGGTTCCAGTTCCATTAATGGTATGTCTGGCATGCCAAGCTCTGCGATAAGTTTTTCAGCCGTACTGGCAGATAGTTGCATTACAATTTCCCTAGGTAATCAACAACTGTCGTGATGTAGTCGGAAAATGCCTCAAAATTTTCGGCTGCTTCACCACTAACAGGTGGATTTGGATGCTCGTTAATATATTGACGCAATGTTTCAATGCTGTCAAATGTAAAAATGCTTTTGTTGACGGGGGCATCTGAATCCGCGGCTGATACTATGAAACTGTTGATGTCGATTTCAATGCCGTCCAGGGTGTCCAAAAATACTTGGTTAATTGTGTCAGTGATGTTTGCCATTGTCTCAGTTTCGATTCCTGTGGCACCAATCCAAACGTTTTCATTTGAACCAATCGCAAACAATGATAGTTGCAAACCAGAAATCTGGGGGGCTTTTTTTACGATATAGCCTGCATTTTCAAATATTTCGCGCATTTCAGGTGATTGCGTGGGTTGTTGTGTCGTGGTTGGGGGTTGTGGGGTGGAAACAGGCGCAGTTGGTGCTGTGAATGGTGCAGATGATGCGATTGTGTTTGCAAGTGGGTTATTTAAGCGTGGTGGACGTACCAGGCTGTTGGATGGCGCGTTTGGTGCGGGTGTATTAGTTTGGATGGGGGGTGTTTGCGGTTGTGTTT
>JAZRPS010000004.1:0-7925 GCA_045649345.1 Candidatus Enterousia sp.
TCCCCTGCACGGAGCGTTGGCAGAGTGGTAATGCAGCAGATTGCTAATCTGTGACCGAAATTTTTGGTCCATAGGTTCGAGTCCTATACGCTCCGCCAGAAAATTCACCCGCCAAATCGGCGGGTAATTTTTGTTGATATATAAAACGTACAGCACAAAAATAAAATCCCCATAATGGGGATTTTTTAATGTTCGTCACTGACGTGGTCGGGTTGATATATTTCGACATCACGCGTCATCGCGATATACTTTTCAGCACGACGGGTCGGCAGTTCATTCGCCGGAATTTGCTGCAATTCTGCAATCTGTTTTGCCACAGCATTTGCCAACAATTCCATCGTCGTTTGCCAATCAGTATGCGCCCCACCGGCCGGTTCCGGTATAATTTCATCGATAACATTCAGGTTCGCCATATCACGCGCAGTCAACTTCATTGCCTGGGCGGCAGTTGCCTTGAATTTGTTATCTTTCCATAAAATACTGGCACAAGATTCTGGTGCAATAACCGAATAAATTGCGTTTTCCATCATCAAGACACGGTCGCCCGTACCAATCGCGATGGCACCGCCAGAGCCGCCCTGCCCCACATTAACGGCGACATATGGCGTCTTGATAGACAGACCAACCGAGATAGATGAGGCAACCGCCTGGGACTGACCACGTTCTTCGCCTTCGCGGCCAGCGAATGCGCCGGCGGTATCAAATAACGATATCAGTGGCAAATTAAACTTTTCTGCCAGGCGCATCATACGCTGTGCCTTGCGATAGCCGTCTGGATTTGCCATACCAAAGCGATGTTTTTGACGTGTTTCAATTGTGCGTCCCTGTTCTTGACCAATAATTACCGCCGGGATTCCGCGCCAATATCCAATACCAGAACCCATGGCGGCATCTTCGGCAAACAATCTGTCGCCCGCCAAATATGTCCATTCATCAACAATGCCGTCAATATAATCCAAGAAATGCGGACGGTTTTCATTTCGCGCCAACAAAACTTTGTCATAGGCCTCGTTTTCACCCATGCCACGTATTTTCTTTGACGCATCATGCGGTGGCGTTGTTGTTTTGATTGTCTTTGGTTCGCGTTCTTGTTTGGTTAAGACATGCAAAATTCGCGCAATCGCATCATGCAAATCGCCACGCGCGACAACCATGTCAACCATACCATGTTCATATAAATAGTCCGCCGTCTGGAATTTTGATGGTAATTTTTCACGAATGTTTTGTTCGATAACGCGACGACCTGCGAACCCAATTCGCGCGCCCTTTTCAGCGATATGAATATCACCCAACATTGCAAAAGACGCCGTCACCCCACCAAATGTTGGATCAGTTAACAACACAATATATGGAATTCCGTTTTCGTGCAATTTGTTCACAGCAACCGTTGTACGCGCCATCTGCATTAACGATAAAATGTTTTCTTGCATACGGGCACCACCACTGGACGTCACCATAATAAATGGACGACGTTCTGCAATTGCATGTTCCATTGCAGCAACAATCGCATCACCGGCGGCACGTCCCATTGACCCCATCATAAACAGACCATTTAACACACAAACAGTTGACGGAACACCACCAATTGTGCCGTCTGCGGTTGTGATTGCGTCATACGAGCCTGTTTCGGAACGCGCATCAGCCAATCTGTCAGCGTACGACACACGATCTGTAAATTCCAGCGGATCGTCTGATATTGTTGGTGGCGTTAGACGTTCCCAAGTATTGTCATCAAACAGTAAATCGAAACGCTGTTTTGGCGTCATAATAAACGCACGACCACAGTTCGGGCAAATATATTTGTTTTCTTTGTAATCTTTGTAGTAAACAAGGCGACCGCAAGCCTCGCACTTAATCCACAGCAGGCGACGAACGCGTTCATAACGTTCACGATTGCGGTTTTTTATCCCCGATTTTTTACCAAACAACATTTTATTATCCATTCATCTTTTTTGTTAATTCACGACTGGGCTTAAACAAGATAGTCGTGCTGGCCGGCAATGGCATTGGCAGACCAGTGCAAGGATTATAACCAATCTTGGTTGCGCGGGCGCGCGGTTGAAAAGTACCAAAGCCACGAATTTCAATTCTGTCACCATTGGCAACAGATTCAATCATATGATCCGAAACAGTGTCTAAAATTGCCGCAGCGTCAGACGCGCGCATATGTTTAAATTTAACCTGAATAGAACGTACAATGTCTGATCGTTTCATGTTTTTATATCCTTTATTCTTGCCCTTTATTATTCATATCTTAACACATTTTATCAAGAATAAAGTTTTTTATCTGTTCAGAATACGTTCCTGTGCCAGAAAAATCAGAAAAATGATAGCCTTTAATATGACGAAAAGGAGTTTTTTATGGATGACATCTTAGACTTATGCGACTGTTCCGAGCAATATTCCATGCCATTAATTGGCGATCACGCCCCCAGTTTTGTTGCCAGCACAACAGATGGTGCTGTCACATTTCCATATGACTATGTGGGCAAATGGGTTGTGCTGTTTTCACACCCGTCTGATTTTACGCCTGTTTGTACGACAGAATTTATCGCATTTCAGAACGATTTGAAATACTTCGAAGAAATTAACACGAAATTGCTGGGGCTGTCTGTTGGGACATTGTCGTCACATCTGGCATGGTTTGATTCGATATCAAAAATGTATAACGGCACAACCATTACATTCCCATTGATTGATGACATGAATATGCATGTTGCAAAACTGTATGGAATGATACACGAAAACGCATCAAACACATCCGCAGTACGCGCAGTATTTATCATAGACCCAAAGGGGATTATCAGGGCAATTTTATACTATCCAGCCACCTTGGGGCGCAATTTATGGGAAATTAGACGTATGATTATAGGTCTGCAAACCAGCGATGCATTTGGTGTTGGATTGCCTGTTAATTGGGAACCAGGCGATGATGTGTTATGCCCTGCCCCAACTACGAACGAAGCCATGAGGAAACACGGCGGTGTCAGTCCATGGTTCTTGAAATACAAAGAATTATCAGAAAGAGAAATACATGAAAAAATCTGTAAAAAACACGCTGACAAAAAATAACCCTGGGGCGGACAACTTTGTCTGTTATTGGTTTAAAATACCAGCGGAAAATCACGTATGTCCATTGGCACGCCGTCGCGTTCAGGATTCCACTGAAAATCAGACATAACAACCTTTTTTTCTTTGTCAAATTTGACACCTTCGGCGCGCAGGGTGCGATATTGTTCGGTGGCAAACCCACAACATAGACCGCCGTCCTTGAACACAACACGATGCCACGGCAGGTGCCATGACGCCTTGTTATTTGACGCATAGCCAACAAAACGCGCACAGCGCGGTCGCCCAATCATTTGCGCAATTTGACCAAACGTCGCAACGCGCCCCGATGGGATACGCGCGACAACATCATAGACTTTTTCATTGAATGTTTTTTCCATGATTATTAGTTTATCAATGACGATAAAAATGTCAAATATTTGGTCTTGCAAAATAATCCCAGTGCAATTATAATACCCCACACCGGAGACGTGGCAGAGCGGTTGAATGCGCGCGACTCGAAATCGTGTATACGGCAACCCCGTATCAAGGGTTCAAATCCCTTCGTCTCCGCCACTATTTACCCCGCATATTGCGGGGTGTTTTTTATTTGATTGGAATGGCGATCCAGGCGCTACCATCAGTATATTTAAGCACTTCAAATCGACCGGATTTTTTTAGAACATCAAGTATATCATCTGCATTTTCTATATCTGACCTTATTTCTAATGCAACAGATGTTTTTGAGCCAAACAAATCGTCCCACAATGCACTAACTGGCGATTTATATCCAAGGGCTTTATAATCAATTGTACGCCCTGTTATTCTATCATACGGCTGTATTCTTTTGTCTAAATCAACAGCATCCAGCAACACATCTGTCAAATCGCTGTTGTCATATGAATTTACAACTGATGCAAAATCTCCGATTCGCCACGACGTCTGTTCTGTTGGCTTTGCACGATATGCATCGTATGTGGCACCATATAAATCATGAGTAGCATCTTGCAATTGGCTCCCCAAAGCCCCAGCATTGGAATTCAAATTATCGATTGCATGTCCACCGTTTTCATGAGCAAGTACATTTATAAAAGACTCGTAATCCTGTACTTGATCAAAGTCTATTTTGGTCACATTTGTATGCTTGTTATATGAGCCTGTATTTCCAATTTCTAGTTTTGCCGCACGAATTTCGGTTGCTTTACTGTTTGGCACCCCATTTTTATAAAGTAACTTATTAGAAACTTCTTGCGCGAACTGTCTCTTTTCATCTGTTGTCAAACTGTACCAATTCTGTTTTTGCGATTTTAACCAAGAATCAGATTCTATTATATCATGCATTTGATCTGCGCGCAGCAACGCCACATCATCTAACTGTGAAATTGTAACTCGTTCAGCAGTTTCCCGCAACACATTATCGGTAGTGTATTTTCTCGTATCACCTATAATACCTCCATATAAATCGTTTATTTCTTTTTCCGAATATCCCCGTTTACGAAGCATATTTACTTCTGTATTCGTCATAGATTTTTGTAATGTGATATTTTGTTGCGCACTTTTCTTCAGAGATTTTAAATTTGGGTTAAACGTGGTAAAATTACCTGTAAAACCGTTAACTAGAATATCTTCCATCTGTCTTTGATCTGCTTGCAAATTAGCTATTTTTGGGTATTGCCTGGCAAATTCCGTTGGGTCATTCGAATACAAATCCAAGACTTTTGGGTCTGCGTTTCTCCAAAAATCGTTTAATTTTGCCTCCGTTTCTAACAATCGACTTTCAGCCTGCCCCAGCGGATCGTCCCAACTAATCCAGTCTTTTGACATTTGTTGCATTTCTTCTATGTTGCCGTCTACCATTGCCTTGAAATCATCAAGAGATTGATCTCGTGGTGCGTATTTTCTGTAAAGTTCTCTCCAAGCAACTTCAGTTTCATCCAGATTATCGATGGCACCTGCTGCGCGTTTCTGCACTATTGTACGTTTAAGAGCTAATCTATTCTCTGTTAGCGTACCTTCTTGCGCTCGGTCTACACTATCTACTGCCGCTGTAAACTTTGCGTTTATCTTTGCTGTACTTTTTGCCAGGCGACCAGTTTTCTTTAATAGCCATTTGCCCACAGAACTGACCACAGATGCCAATTGCAATCCGATACCAACCGCACGCCAAACTTGTTCGGGTTCCCAACTGTCGATATCGAACAAACCTTTTTGATTGCTCTGCATATCGGTGCCTTTGACCAATATTTCTGCCCACATATCATCATTGTCTGGTATCAGGTCTGCCAAACGCGCCAGCTCGCTATCAACTGCATCGGCTTCTGCCGTGGTCATATCATTGTAATAATTCGCCATGCGTTGCAGGTTTTGTTTCAGCATTTCTTTGGCACACGTTGCGTTTTTACACTTATTACTTTCAACCAAGAAATCGTCTGCAATTCCGTTGATTTTTAATTGACTGGTTATTTCAATACCGGCACCAATGGTTTCAATACCTGTAAATACAATCGTTGCCACTGGCGCACCTGCAGCACCACCAGTTGCGACAGTAATAACGACCCCCGCGACTGTCAGGCCAACCATTATGCCAACGTTTATACCCTTTTGCAGGTTTTGTGCAGATTGAGACGATGGCAATATGCAACTTTGGGTCTTTTTATCCCATTTTACTGCCTTGCATTCTGGACAATTTTTCAAATTAGATTGACGCAGAACGTTGCACTGTTGTTCGCCCAGTCCGATACAACGTTTGCCACTGTATGCGCCACCAGACACAATACAACTCATCCCCTGAATGCCACCGTCACTGGTTGTTTTAAACGCCTCGTTAACGTCATCAAAGACAAAATCAATATGATTTTTACCAACACTGCATCGTATTATGTCGTCTTTAATGTCGGTCATGCCGTCTACAGAGCAACCAGGCCCAGTATATGTGTTAAAGCCCTTGGAACAAACAACAGATTTTACAGGCACCTTGGCAATTCCAGAAACATATTGTTTAAGGTATGTTTCAACGTTTGGCGCATTTGATACCTGAATGCCTTTACAGAATACAAAATTATCAATTCCGTATGCGGTTTTCAGGTCTTCCTTTTTTCTTATGGTATTAAAGTTTATCTCGCACTTATTATTTTTATATATGGCGGCATAACCAAATTTAGCCATAGATTGGTTTATATTGCTGCATTTCGCACTGCTTGCCGCACATGACGCCTCCCAACAGGTTGATGTGCCACTAACGTTTGTTCCACCCCCACCACAGCCGGCGGTTGTGGGTTTTGCATCATACATACGGCAGATTGCACTTTGTATACTGTTTTTTATTGTATTATCAATGGATTCTTCTACATCATCAAAGATAAGTTCATACGCCGCATTTTTATCACGCGACACACATAAAACACCATAATCAGGCCATCTTTCATTTGCTTTGTTCCGACATTGAACCTGTGTGTCATTATATTTTACGCGAATGTATTCCAACGACAACGCAATTGCGTTTTGCATTTTAACCTGGGTGCCACCATAGACCTTGCTTGTAAAGAAATTGTCAACGCAAATATTGCCGGCTTTTCCTTTTTTATCTTTGTCACACGCCGTGACAAAATTCACTGTGGCTTTCTTTACCATCGCAGCGACAAATTTTTGACACGACTGTTTGCCCGCAGCAGGCTTTTTGACATCCCACCCAGCAGCTGCACAAACATTCCACAGACGTTTTGCTGATATGCCCTGAGTCGCACCACCACCAGCGACCCTTGATGCTTTTAACTGTGTGTTATACGAAGTTATTGTTGCATTTACCTTGTCTGCGGGTACCATCTCTTTAATAACTGCGACAACAGTATTCGGATTTATATGTATATTTGCCAGGCATGGCGTAACCAAGAACAAGGATAATAATGTCAGAGCTATTTTCTTTATCATTTCAATACCCCCGTACATTTTTCTGCAACTGATGCAACCTTTTTAATCGCGCTTATCTGTGTCGCGTTAAATACAGTCGCAGTACCAGATGCCAACGTCGTACCAATCGATAATACATTCGCCGCCGTGTTCAGATTCTTTTCACGTTGCTTACCCGATTCCGTATTGTCATTGCGCGTTTTGTCCGTGTTCGCAAGCGCACTGGTCACCGTACCAGCAAGACCCGTCGCAGTTCCCGCCAACGATGATATAAACGCACCTTGGGCGCGATTGTTTATCTTTGATATATCAACATATTCAAATTCACCACAGGCGGTGGCGATGGATTCGCCTTCTGCCACGTCTATGCCGTCCATGCGTGCCTGCATCATTGCGCGTTTCAGCGCGTTTACAGACGCAACGCAGTTGTCAATTTGTGTTTTTAGGTCGTCATCAACCTTGTTCGTGCCAGAAATAATCGCGCCGGCAACGTTCGTCGCGGTCGACCCAGCCAATAAACCAGTTCGCCAATTACCCAGTTTTTTGGATTGAGTTTCTAATTTTTTTAATTCTTGCTGATGTTTTTCAAGTTCTTTGACAGCGTCATCATACGATTGTTCAAATTCCGCCAGAAATGCTTCTATTTCTGCTTCGGTGGGTTCTGTAGCACCTTTTGATAATTCTTCTAGTTCTTTGATTAATTTTTCTAGTTCTTCTGCTTGATTATCTTTGCTTTGTTTTACAAATCCGGTCACAGTTGCGCCAACACCGGCCGCCGCACCAACAGCCGTCACGGCGGTGTTGATGCCCGCCATCTTTTTCATATCAGCCAATTGGTCATCAATACCAACACAAGAGATATACGTTTGTTGTAATGCAGAAATATATTCGTCAGACGTGAAAAATGCGTCATTTGCTTAGGCATGGGGGGGGGAGGGGGAAAAAATGCCAAACAAGGCATTGCCACGCCG
>JAZRPS010000005.1:0-28633 GCA_045649345.1 Candidatus Enterousia sp.
ATGATGTTCGCTGGATTTATTCTGGTGATTATTGAGCGGGAGCCACCCTCTGTTCCATCCCGAACCAGACAGGGAAACCCCGTATCGCCGATGGTACTTTGGCTTAAGCCACGGAAGAGTAGGTCGTCGCCAGAATAAATCCAGTTATCGATATAGAAACCGAATCCCTATTACACCCGCCCATTGGGCGGTTTTTTTATTTTTTATCTGGTTGTCAATATGGTATAATTTTCCCAAAGGGTATAATTATGACAGATGAAGAAAAAAAATCCGCTATAGAAGAAATCGTAGCCAAATTGCGAAATGACAAAGAAACCGGACTCAACCGTTTATCTAATTTTGTAATGACTGAAATATTATCGCAAGCCACCAAAGCGGGGTCTTTGCACGAATTCATTTTAAAATGCGCGAAATCTAGACAAGAAGAGAAAAAATTAGCCATAGAAGACGAAAGAAAAATTGATGATATAAAAGCACGCATCAATATGTTCGTGATAAAAAAGATTCACGAATATGAAGACGACCAAACAAAAAAAATAGAAGATTTTCAAAAAGATATTCGGGATACCATAATCCAACACCTTAAGGATTATGATGACCCACAGAAAGATAAAACAGCAAATATATTTAACCAAAGTTTAGCCGAATATAACAACATGCGCGAAGCACTAAATGATAAACCATATTTATTTACGAAATATGGTATTTCAACATCATGTGCAAACGCAGCCGCTGCATTTGCGTACGAATTTAAAAATAAATACAAAGATCCAGGAATAGAAATCTGTTTTCTTGATACTACCAGATGGTCTAATTTAATCAATGGCCGGGTTGGGCATGTTGTTCCGTGCGTCAAATTAGATAAAGACAATTGGATTATGGTTGAACCACTGATTGAAAACAAGGACAAAAATGTATACAAAATAATTCCCAACCAGGACATGGCTGTTGGAAAATCATTTGAACACCTGATTGACCACCACAAAGATGAACCTTATATGATTGTAAACATATCAGACACACTGCCCACCAATCATGAAGAATTTTTACGCAACTGCAGTTGTGTTAAAGTTAAAGATGCAATAACATTCCTGGCACAGGTGGCAAAGGAAGAATATTGGTCATCTGACATGCGCACAAAAATAGAACGTGAATTAGAAATATTATCTAACCTAAGCGAAGAAGAAAAAAAACTGGAAGATCAGCCCCAAGGCGCACGAAAATTGCAATCCATAATAGAACAAAGACGCCAAGGGCAATCTATGCGATTGGCAACAGAAGAGCTAGGCAAACAAGTTCAACAAAGCGAAGAACTAAAACAGGCACAAGCACAACAGGCCTATCTCGGATACGGCAATATGCACGAATAATATAGGGGGTGTTCTATGAGATTATACCACTATGCACCAAAAGCGAACACTATTTTAACAGATGGTTTGTATTCATACGCGAAACATCCAACGGACCTGAAACGATATTCGTCATACGCAAAATCAAACAAACGCAAAGATGTTATCGCATGGATGGAAAAAACATTCCCTGGCCGCAGCAGAACCGTTTCATGCTTAACCGAGCCTGTAAAATGGCGTGGAAATGACCCAATTCTAAAAAAAATAGCAAAAGGGTCTGTCTTGTTTTCTTTTGAACTGGATCATTTAATCAAAGACGGCTTGGTAGAAACAATATGGTGTCGGGATGACTTGGCAAAAAAAAGACGAAAACTGCATATACACAAATGGTGCGACAACTATTTTTATCAAGTCAAAGCAAACGAAATTGACACATCACCATTAACATGGGAAAAAGTTGATATAAAAAATCAGTTGTTATATGGCGCAGTACGACATTATATGATTGTGTTAAAAAAAGGCATTATCCCAGCGAAATATATAAAACAAGAAAAACAGGGGTTTGATTTGATTTCTTGGATAAAACAACTGTTCTGTAAATAGTAAAGGCACAACAGGCTTATTTGGATATGCTAATCTGCAAGAATCCCCACTATCGCCCACAAAATTTCCAGTTTTACCCGCCCTTTCTGGGCGGTTTTTTTGTTGTGTTATTGACAATTTGCCGTTTCGTGCTATATATCAATATGTGGTGATAAAAAGGAGTGCAACATGGCAAACAAAGTATGTTCAATAACCTTATCAAAACCTGACAAGGGCATTTATGAAATTTCATATGTTGATTACAGATGGATTCGTCCTGGCTATACAGAATCACGCAAATATAAAAGATTTACCAATATAGAAGCGGCAAATAAATTTTTACAAGAATTATACATACGCATAGATGGTATGGCAAATGTTACCAACTATACATATAAACCAAAGAATGAAAACAGCATGGAAAGAAACGGCAATTCTGGATTAATACATATTAACACCGTTAACGAGTATGCAAACTTTATGTTCTTTTCCAAAGATTCTGATTTCAATCAGCCATGCCCATCCACAGCATTTATTTCAGAACATGTTGTTGGATCTGTCTTAGATTACATGACCAGAGAGAAATATATGCTTGCAAATCAAATATTTCAAAACAATATGCGTCAGCAAAAGACAGCCTAAATCCACCAACCGCCCATTCCGGGCGGTTTTTTGTTGTAAAAATATATTCGTGTGCTAATGTTCCAAAAAAGGGAATAACAATGATTATGATGCGTGAATTGATAAAAAATTGTGTGCGTGAATATCAACATGAAAATGGTTCTGTATCGCTGTGTCGTGGTGAACAGTTCTATTACTTTATTATTGAAAAGCGATTGAATCCTGGTCAGACACTTATTCGTGAACGTGGGCATTTGGATTTTATCAGTGCCAGCGAATTTTTTGACGTTGCCACGCGCTATGTTCGTGATGAAATTGAATGGCGCGAACCCGTTCGTAAATTTTCATGCAAATACAATCCCAAGGTGGCGCATGGCTGCACCGATAAAAATTGCCCCAAGAAATTAGGTGGCGCGGATTACAGGGAAATATTTGGTCTATCTTGCCCATTTCGTAAAATACGATAACTTAAAATAATAAAAACGCTATCTTGACAATTTAATAATTTGTATTATATGATAGTGTGTAAATATTAAGCAACAAAGAGGTAGCTCTATGAAAAAAATACAAGAATATAATATTTCAGCATCTTATTTGGTCCCAGCATACAATTTACCAAAGGGCGTAAAGACTCATTATCTGACAACTGTACGTGGTCAGCATAACAATGGCATGATTTCCATTGATGTATGGTTGGTTAATGCAATCCCTGGTCAGGAAGAAAAGAGCATAACAAATGCCTTGGCCCAAGAATTTGAAGAAGCAAAAAAGCAATTGCAAGAATCAAAGTCACAAGATAAAAAGAATGGTGTGGAATGTTCGCCAAAGACTGCAAAAGTAGACAATGCGGTCAAGGTCTTTGGTAAATTGGTTTCTGAGAATGCACAGTCCGTATATCATAAGAAACCAGATGCAGAATTTTTAAATATCGCACGTCAAAATTTAATGTATGGCGCCTTGAAACAGTATACACCAAATATGGATGCAGCTGTTTATTTAGCAGGATTGTCACATTATAACGAACGTTAATAAAGAACCCCGCCGCCCAGAATCACCCACAAATTTTTCAAATTTGCAGGGCCCGATATTCTGGGCGGTTTTTTGTTGTTTTGAAATATTACAATGCTATAATTTAATTATGAAACAGTTTAATCAATTTGTTCACAAAACAATGGGCAGTTTGCCACCCGTATTATTCCAGTATATTGACAAGAAGAATATAAAAACAGCAACGTCGGAATTTGTCACATTTTTTGATGGCGTTGCGAACGATTTTCACGCACAACTTGCAAATAAAAAGTGGGAAGAAATAAAACTGTCGAATAAATTATTGTTTGGACAGAATGTAAAATTTGATTATGTTGCCAGTGGCACAGTTGGCAGTGTATACAGGGTTCAAATTGGCGATAAAACATTTGCATTGAAAATAAATCGATTGCCAGAATTGGGTGAATTGCTTACATTACCATTGCAAAAGCGTGCGCGTAATTTGGTTAACAAGACATATATTGGATCTGTATTTGAATTTGGCGGTATAAAGTATACGTGGGCGCTATCAGACTATGTCGCGCATAATCGGGAAAATAGTTTCGAACGCGCAATTGAAAAAATGTATTATATTTATTTAACCAAGGGCATAGAAGTTATTGATGCACATTATAATAATTTCAAAGATGGAAAATTAATTGATGCACCATCATTAACACGCCATCGCGGTTGGTATCTTGATATTCAAATGTTAACGCGTTCCGAAATAGATATTGTTAAAAAATTGGTAAATTACATAAAAACAGATAATATTAATAACTTTGTTAATTTGGCAAAAAAAACAACTGTCTCAAATCCTGGGGTCATAAAATATATGTACCTTGCAATGCGTTTTGGCAAAAGGCTCTCAATCGACAGAACAACCCCATTTACAGAAAAATTAAAAAAGTTTGAGGTGGCTATCGATTCTTCAAAACAAGAAATCACGCCAGAAAAATGGCAACAATTGCTTTCGCATACACGTTCATAATACATGTCTTTTATTTATTAATCATATTGCACGCACATGCAATTGAATACAGTTTTGACGTATCGTCATCAGAACGCGAATTTATAATAATTGGTGCGCGTGCGCCCATTATTACACCACCAAATATCCAATCCCCAAATTTAACCATTGCCTTTACAGTATTGTTGCCTGCCTCTATATTATCAAACAGCAATATATCCGCATTGCCGGCAATGGGGCCTGTAATCCCCTTGGTCATGGCGGCGGTTTTTGATACGGCAATATCAAACCCAACCGGGCCAGATACAATACAATTTTTAATTTCACCGCGTTCATTCATTTGACGCAGATAATCTGCATCAACGGTTGCCTGCATCGCAGGGTTCAATGTTTCGACCGCGCATAATGGCGCAACGCGTGGCATATCAACACCCATATGACGCGCCAGTATAACAGCATTGTTTACCAGGTTAACCTTGGTGTTCAGGTCGGGATACATAACCATTGCCATATCTGTTAAGAATAATTGTCTGTCGTGTGATGGCGAATATAAAACTGCAACATGTGACAGTATACCATCACCGCGAATGCCGGTTTCACGATTTAGTACTGCGCGCAGAATGTCGGCAGTGTGTGTTAACCCCTTCATTAAAATATTAGCTTTATCATCGCGAACCAATGCCACCGCAGCTGTAATTGCAGACGCTTCGTCCGCGCAGTCGATAATTTGAAAGTTATCAATGTCCAGGTTATTTGTTTGCGCGACATTTTTTATTTCTGATTCATTGCCGCATAAAATTGCATTCACAAACCCCAGATCATGTGCCAGAACAACAGAACGCAATGCGTTTGCATCGGTCGCAACCGCTATGGCAATTGTACAGGGTTTTTCTGGGCGCATTGCCATCAATCGTGATTTAAATTTAGTATTCATAATTGGTCTTTCCTTTCGACGGACAGCTTAGAATATTTTATCAATACGTCGCAACATAAAAATCCATTCCTATGGTACAAGTAATGTGTGTGTGTTAGTCTGCTGTTATGCTACAACAACGAAAAAAGTTTTCGCCTGCGTCATACATTGTGCTGGGGATGCACGATGCACTGGTGTCATTAACAGGATTAATCGCAGGGTTAACATTTGCAGACTTTAATCGTCGACTAATAATCTTGTCCGCAATAATTGCATCTGTATCCGCAGGTTTATCAATGGCGGCATCGTGTTATTTGGCAGAAAAGACTGCAAATAATCCATTAGCTTTTCGTGCAGGTGTCTTTACAGGTTGTGCTTATCTGGGGACATGTATTGGTTTGTTGATACCTTTTTTTATTCTTGATGATACAAAAATTGCGCTGATATTATCGTTTTGCATAGTGGTTGCGATGATATTTGGTTGTAATTATTGTATTCATCGTACGTCTGGACGTGCGTTTTTGCGTCATGCAATAGAAATGTTATTAATTTGCTCTGCGGTATCATTTGTTTCTTTCTTTATCGCAGACTTTGCCAATCATGCATTTGGAATATAAACTTTGTTTCAGGGCTTTTTTTGTGATATAATTAACCTATAAGAGGGAATTTATATTATGGAAGATTTAACTAAGCGTGCCAGCAAGAATTTTGATAAATATTTAAATGCCTTTCAAACAAAGGGCGAACGAAATCTGTTGCCAATTGGTCGCTTGTCTGAATCAGAATGGAAACAGTTAAGTGTTTTGGTGCGCTTAAAATATGGCATTGGTTTAGAACCTGTTTTGTACAGGGGAATTCGATACATGGGATTTGCAAATCGTAGTCGGGACGGCGTTGATATTTTGCGTGAATATACCGGACGAAATTGGGAGTACAAGGAAAAATCTGGTCTGGGCTATTCGCATTACAGAATACCGTTGTTTCAGATGGATTATAACGATATCTTGGCAATAAAGGCTGATTTGGATAGGTTGAACTTTGCGCCAAGTGTTGAGTCGACGAATAAAGGTGTTTTCTTGGTTGTGCGTGCTGAAAATATGCGTGTACATGAAAATGATAAAGAAAAAGATAACGATTTTATTATTGCAGAATTGGTTGAACCAATTGAAGTTGAACCGGTTGCATATGGTTATGCACCGTCCATTGATGCCATGCAAAATGAAAATGTCGTGCCAGTCAAGGCTAATAACACAACAAATATCGGTCATAATCTGCATCGGTATACTGGCTATGATTGGGAACACAAAACAGAATCTGGTTTGGGGTATGAACATTATCGCTTGGCTGTGGAAAATATGTCGGTGGGGGAAATTCGGCGTATCATTGATGAGTTGGAAAAACGTGCAATTTATGTAGAGCGTTTAAGCACCAGCAAAGGGACTTTCTTGGTTTTTAATACTGACAAGGTTCGCAATCGTCGACCAGAAAGATATATCGCTGGTCAAAGCATGTTGGCAAACGTTTATAACAAAAACGCGGCAAGGGTTTTGACCCCAGGGCAACAATTGGAATTGCAACAGATATTAAACGCGCCATTGCCTGTAAATAACGCTGACATTCGTCATCCAGATGTTGTCGCGCATACGCGTCGTATAATAAACAGATATGCCAAAATTGGTGTGTTAGATATAAATGGTATTAATAAAATGGCGAATGATATGCGCCGCACCGCGATGGCGGAACTGTCGCGCGTTCCAGAAATTGTTGATGGTATAAAAAATTGGAATGCGCCGTCAATGACAGATAAAAAAAGACGCAAATTAATGATGCAGATTAATTATATTTTGGGCAGTTTAAATCGTCGTCATGCCGGCAATACAATCATGTTGATGGGCGATAAGTATTATGCTGGTGGTGGTTTTAATGGTTCGGGCAGTAATGTTTTTTCATACTCAACGCGTCATTTGTCTGATTTTGATTATATTTTCGCAAATATGGTTCATGAAAATGTTCATGGTTTTCAGCGGTATGAACGTTCCAGTTTTTCCAAGGTTGCGAATGACTATATCAAATCAATTGCCGATGATTCGCATCGTCACTATGTCAACAAAATGGACGAGGCTGAATCACGTTATATCCAAGACCTGGTCGCAAAAGATTTTAGAAAGGATTTTTTAACCTATGTCGCAATTCAAGAGCGTCAGCGTTCAAGATGATTTTCAACATTAATAAAACCCACCATTTGGTGGGTGTTTTTTTATTTTGTTTCTGTGCTTGCGCTTTCGACCAATTTCTTTGCAATTTCTAATTTTGCCGCGTTAATTTTTTCAGATGCCTGTTGTTTGATTTCGTCGCTTGTTGCGACCGCTTCTGCTTTTGCTGCATCTTTCGCTGCACCAGATGTTGCCTTAATTTTTTCTGTCAGGCTTGTAATTTCTGGGCTGTTTTCTGCGACTGCTTTTTTTACATAGTTTACACATGTCTGTGAAACAGTTTTAACATTGTCTGTCACGCATTCTAACAGTGTTTTTTGACCCAATATTATTTCAGGACAAACAGCAGTCACTTTGTTTATATCGCATGCTTCACTTAATGTTGTAGGTTCTGCTTCTTTCTTGCTGAATAAATCAGAAAACCACCCTGCATTTGCAGATGACGCGGACATAATTGCAATCAAACCGAATAATAAAACTTTTTTCATGTTTTCTCCCTTTTTTGTATGAATAAAATCATAGGTGTTGAAAAGTGTTTCGTCAAATTAAAAAATCGGGTATTTTGCTGGATTTTTTTCTTGCAATTATGTAATCCATGCCCCACAATCTTGGGGCATTAAATTCTAAAAGGAGAACTAATGAGCAACAAATGGGTATATACTTTCGGTAATGGCCAGGCCGAAGGTCAGGCAGATATGAAAAATCTGCTGGGTGGCAAAGGTGCAAATTTGGCTGAAATGAACTTGGTTGGTTTGCCTGTTCCTGCGGGTTTTACGGTGACAACAGATGTTTGTACATATTATTATCAAAATAACCAAACATATCCATCTGATTTGATGGATCAGGTACGCAGTGGTATTGCACACGTTGAATCTATCATGGGAAAAAAGTTTGCTGACTTGGAAAATCCATTGTTGGTATCTGTTCGTTCCGGTGCACGTGTATCAATGCCTGGTATGATGGACACTGTTTTGAATTTAGGTTTGAATGATGAAACGGTCAAAGCATTGGCAAAAATTTCTGGCAATGAACGTTTTGCATATGATTCATATCGTCGCTTTATCATGATGTTTAGTGAAGTTGTTATGGGTGCAGACATTGATTTGTTTGAACATACCCTGGAACGCATGAAAGAAGACAAGGGTTATAAACTGGATACAGAATTAACAGCAGAAGATTTGAAAGACTTGGTTGAAAAGTTCAAAGAAATTGGTGTTAAAATTGGCAAAGTATTCCCACAGGATCCATGGCAACAGTTGGAAATGGGTATCGGTGCCGTGTTCCGTTCATGGATGTCTAAAAAGGCGATTACATATCGTAAATTGAATAACATTTCTGCTGATTGGGGAACTGCCGTGAACGTCCAGGCAATGGTGTTCGGAAATTCTGGCGAAGATTCTGCAACAGGTGTATGTTTCAGTCGTGACCCAGCCACAGGTGAAAATAAATACTATGGTGAATATCTGATTAATGCCCAGGGTGAAGACGTTGTGGCAGGTATCCGTACCCCACAGCCGATGAGCAAGGATGATTCTGGTCGTCTGTCTTTGGAAGAAGCAATGCCGGCAGTGTATCAGGAATTGTGCGATGTTCGTGAAAAACTGGAAAAGCACTACAAAGATATGCAGGACATGGAATTCACAATCGAACACGGAAAATTGTGGATGTTGCAGTGTCGTAACGGTAAACGTACGGCGGCGGCTGCGGTTCGCATGGCGGTTGAAATGGTCGAAGAAGGTCTGTTGACCAAAGAAGAAGCGATCTTGCGCGTTGGTGCAGATCAGTTGGATCACCTGTTGCATCCAATGTTGGATCCAAAAGCAGAAAAGAAAGTTATCGCAACTGGTTTGCCTGCATCCCCAGGTGCCGCTGTTGGTCAGGCTGTATTTAATGCCGAAGACGCAGAAAAATGGGCATCAGAAGGCAAAAAAGTTATGCTGATTCGTATCGAAACATCCCCAGAAGATATCGCCGGTATGAACGCCGCCCAGGGTGTTATCACGGCACGCGGTGGTATGACATCGCACGCGGCGGTGGTTGCACGTGGTATGGGTACACCATGCGTATCTGGTTCACCTGACATCAAAATTGACTATGAATCCAAGACATTGAAAACAACATCTGGTGTTGTGATTCACGAAGGTGACTGGGTTTCTATTGACGGTGCCAAGGGGCAGATTATCGAAGGTAAAATCCCAACAGTATCTGTTGAACTGACTGGTAATTTCGGCACATTGATGAAATGGGTTGATGAAATCAAAACATTGACGGTCAAGGCAAACGCCGAAACACCAAAAGATGCAAAACAGGCACGCGACTTTGGTGCCGAAGGTATCGGTTTGGCACGTACAGAACACATGTTCTTTGACCCATCCCGTATCCAGGATATGCGTGAAATGATTTTGGCAGAAGATGAAAATGGTCGCCGCGCAGCATTGGCAAAACTGTTGCCATATCAAAAGGCTGACTTTGTTGAACTGTTCAAAATTATGGATGGTCTGCCGGTCACAATTCGTTTGATTGACCCACCGCTACATGAATTCTTGCCACACACTGATGCAGAAATCGAAGAATTGGCTGCACATATTGGCAAATCTGTTGAATTCATCAAAATGCGTGCAGAACAATTGCATGAACAGAATCCGATGTTGGGCCATCGTGGTTGCCGTTTGGCGATTACATACCCAGAAATCTGCGAAATGCAAACACGCGCGATTCTGTCTGCCGCGTTGGAAGTTAAAAAGGCTGGTGTCCGGGTGTTCCCAGAAATCGAAGTGCCATTGGTTGGCTCTAAGAAAGAAGTGGATATCGTCAAGGCGGTTATTGATGCAACTGCACAGTCATTGTTTGCAGAAACTGGCGAATCCGTCGAATACACTGTTGGTTCAATGATTGAATTGCCACGCGCAGCGGTTTTGGCAAATGAAATCGCAGAATCTTGTGAATTCTTTGAATTTGGTACAAACGACTTGACCCAGACAACATTGGGTATGTCACGTGACGATACTGCCAAAATCTTGGATGAATATCGTGCGCGCGGTGTTTACATTGCAGATCCATTTGCATCTGTTGATCAGTTGGGCGTTGGTTTGTTAATCAAAGACGCTGTTAAAAAAGCCCGCGACACCAAGGGTGAACATATCCACCTGGGGGTTTGTGGTGAACACGGTGGTGATCCTGAATCAATTCAGTTCTTCCATCAGGTTGGCTTTAATTCAGTATCTTGTTCGCCATTCCGCGTGCCAATTGCACGTCTGGCGGCGGCTCAGGCTGCGGTTAAGTTCCCAAGAAAGAACTAAACAAACGCATAAACAAAAATCGTGGGTTCATCCCACGATTTTTTTTATTTGGTATTTTATTTGCAAATGATTGTTTTTTATCTTAGAATTTATACATTATGAAATTCAAAAAAATCCTACGCATTATATTAAATGTTTTCTTTTGGCTGTTTGTTGCTGGTATTGCGACGTTGGCTGGTTTAATTTTAATCTATGGCAATGATTTGCCTGATTATAAAAAATTGGCAACATATGCCCCACCGGTTGCAACGCGTCTGTATGCATCAGACGGTTCATTGTTGATTGAATATGCCGAAGAACGTCGTGTCTTTATCGACTATGCTGATATGCCACCACAATTGGTAAATGCATTTATTGCCGCCGAAGATCAAAATTTCTGGACGCATCCCGGTATTGATATTCAGGGTATAATCCGTGCAGTTGCAAATAATGGTATGCGTTTGCTGGGGTACAACACAACGTTGTCTGGTGCATCAACGATTACGCAACAGGTTGCAAAGAATTTCTTTTTAACATCTGAACGCACCATCTCGCGCAAGATAAAAGAGGCTATACTTGCACTTCGACTGGAACGCAGTTTTTCAAAACAACATATTTTAACTTTATACATGAATCAGATATTCTTGGGTGCGCGTGCGTATGGTGTTGGGTCTGCTGCGTTGATGTACTTTAATAAACCGGTGTCAGAATTATCGTTGGCAGAATGTGCATTCCTGGCTTCGTTGCCCAAGGCGCCAAATGATCGTGCGCGTGCCGTTGAACGTCGTAATTATGTATTGCGCCGTATGGTCGAAGAAGGCTTTGTTTCCCAGGAAGAGGCAGATGCCGCCGCCGCCGAAGAATTAAATATCAACAGTGGCTTTACCGCCCAAATGGAAGAAGATTTTCAATACTTTGCCGAAGATGTTCGTCGTCAATTATTAGAAACTATTGGTCGTGAAACATTGTATAATCAGGGGTTGTATATTAAAACCACTATTGTTCCAGAATTGCAACGTGCTGCGTCTGCTGCCTTGAACAAGGAATTAGATGCATATAACGCTGGGCGCAGTGATAAATTACAGGGGGCAATAATTGCAATGAATCCGCATACAGGTCGTATTGTTGCGATGGCAGGCGGTCGTTCATTCCGTGAAAGTTCTTTTAATCGCGCGACCCAGGCATATCGTCAAATTGGTTCGACTATAAAGCCGTTTGTGTATTTGTCTGCGCTGGAACGTGGTTTCAGTCCGCAAACCATGATTTTAGATGCCCCAATTGTTGGTTGGCGTGAAAATAATCAGTTGTGGAAACCGGAAAACTATGACAAGAAATTCTTGGGCGATGTGCCGTTGCGCCTATCATTGGAAACATCGCGAAATGTACCAACTGTGCGTCTGGTTGAAAAAATTGGCACTCGTGACGCGATTGAGGTGGCACAACGTTTCGGTGTATATCCATCAGATATGAAAGATATGAATTTATCTATGGCATTGGGTTCTGGTGAAACAACATTGGAAAAATTGGTTGTCGGATATTCTGCATTTATAAATGGGGGGCATTTGATTCAGCCAAAATTAGTTGATTATATCGAAGACAGATATGGTCGTGTGATTGGTGGTGAAAAAACAGAAATTATCGAATGGTCTGATGATTTGATGCCTCCGGAATTTGTTGCAGAATCAGAACCATTATCCGATTCACAAAGTTTATATCAAATGGTATCTATTTTACAGGGCGCGGTTGAACGTGGCACCGGCAAACAGGCACGTGTTCCTGGGCATACTATTGCCGGTAAGACTGGTACAACCAACGATGTCAAAGATGTGTGGTTTGTCGGATTCTCTAAGAATTTAATTGCTGGCGTTTATTTGGGATATGATACGCCAAAGTCGCTGGGACGTGGGGCCGGTTCGCACATGGCAGCGCGTGTTTTTGCAGATTTTATGACTGTTGCATTGGCGAATGAAAAGAATCAGCCGTTCGCGGTTCCAGATGGCATGACATTTATGCGTGTCAATCGTCGTAGTGGTGCATCTGCAGTCGCCGACCCCAATGGCACTATAATACAAGAGGCTTTTAAACCCGGGCAAAAACCAAATCCTGCACCAAAAAAGACATCGTCTGACACCGGTGCTGTGGTTGGTGGTGTATTTTAATTCACAGATAACATTTGTTTCTTAAATCTTTTGTGGTAAAATGTCAGCATAAGGAAAGGATTTTATTATGCTGACAGATTACTTTTTAAATCACGGTTATTCATTTTTTGCAAGTGGTTGGACCCAGTTTGCTGGTGCGTTTTTCGTTGCGTTTTTGTTGATGTTATGTCTGGGACGTCCATTTGTCCGTGCGATGCGTTCTATTCAGAAAAAGGGTCAACCGATTAGTGAAAACGTGCCAGAGGCACACTTAAAGAAAGCTGGCACCCCAACAATGGGCGGAATATTGATAATTATGTCTGTCTTGATTGGCAGTTTATTGTTCATGCCGATATACAATCCAACAGGCTGGATTGCATTGTCGGCATTGTTGATGTTTGGTGGACTTGGCTTCATTGATGATTATAAAAAAGTTGTGTCACAGTCTAAAAAGGCAGCAAATGGTTTGTCGCCATTAACACGTTTGGTTGCCGAAGGTGTATTTGTTGTTATTTTGGCGTATTTAATTAATCAAACAATGCCGCCGTACATCCCAGAATATTCACTGGCAATCGGTGGTGGCATAATATTACCGTTGGGAATTTTATATTATGTTTTTGCATATTTTGTAATCTGTGGCAGTGCCAACGCCACAAATATCACTGATGGTTTGGACGGCATGTTATCAAAATTATATTTACCTGTTTTGGTTGTTTTGGTTGTTGCATTGTATGGTGCGACACGTATCGGGTTTATGGATACGGTTATGTTCTTGCCGTCTGCCAGTGGACTGTACGCAGTCTTGGGTGCGGTATTTGGCGCAGTGTTGGGATTTTTATGGTATAATGCAAAGCCTGCATCGATATTTATGGGCGATGTTGGTTCGTTGGCATTGGGCGGATTCATGGGCACAGTTGCCATGTTGTTAAAGTCTGAAATTATCATGGGTATTGCCGCTGGTATGATGGTATTGATATTATTGTCGTCATTTATTCAGACAATGTATTTCAAGGCAACACGTAAAATCACAGGAACTGGTCGTCGTGTATTTTTGCGTGCGCCATTGCATCATCATTTTGAAGAAATGGGTTGGCCAGAAACAAAAATTGTTGAACGTTTCTTTATTGTCTCAATCCTGTTTTCTGGGTTGGCGTTGGTGTTGTTGAAATTTGCATAATAAAGATGGTTTGATATGTTTACACGTGGCGAAGACAGCAGATTAACCAGTTGGTATTTTCAAACAGACCGTCGTCTGTTGGGGTGTGTGTTGTTGCTGATTGTTTTATCGGTTGTTTTTGCTGTGTCGGCTGGTTCTGTTGCTGCTGAACGAATAAATATGCCGTGGCACTTTTTCTTGGTCAAGGCAATACCGTTTTATGTTGTTGGATTGTTGGTCTTGTTTGGGACCAGCTTTTTAACGAAAAAACAAGTCTTGTATCTGGGTGGGTTAAATTTGGCATTTGGTTTGGCGCTGTTGGCGATAACAGTTGTTTCGCCACATATGATTAAAAATTCTGCACGATTTGTATCGTTTGGTTTTTTTAATGTTATGCCGTCTGATATTATGAAACCGGGTTTTATCGTGATGACTGCTTATTTTCTAAGTCGTATGAAAGAACGTTATGGCGCCAATATATTTTTTAACAAGGATGCCTGGCGTTTTAATACATGGCTCAGCTGGTCATATTATCTGATGGCGTTTTTGCCGGTTGTGTTAATCATTTTTCGTCATCCTGATTTTGGAACATCTATTTTGTATTTAGCAGTGTTTTTTGCAATGGTGTTTATTGCCGGCTTACCATTGGTTTTGTTGTTGCCAATTGGTGGTATTTTGGCAACGATGGGTGTTGTTGCGTTTTTTACGCTGGGGCATGTTCATCGTCGTGTGATGGCGCATTTAACTGGGACTGGCGATACTTATCAGGTTGATATGTCGACTGATTCAATACGACATGGCGGTTTGATGGGTGCTGGTGACGATGCTTTTGTTAAACAGTATTTGCCCGACGTGCATACAGACTTTATTTTTGCCGCGATTGTAGAGGATTCCGGTGCGATTGTTGGTTGTGGATTGTTGGTGTTATTGTTCTATGTATTACGTCGTTTAATTCAGAATGCAACCAATGCACGTGATTTGTTTGTTTTGTATACGGCTGGGGGTACGGCGGCATTGTTTGGGACACAGATTTGTTTTAATATGATAACAACATTAAATTTGTTTGCGCCAAAGGGTATGACATTACCATTTATATCATATGGTGGCAGTTCTTTATTAGCGTATTGTTTATTGTTTGGTATGGTCTTGGCATTATTACGCGAAGATAAATGGAGCAGGTCCGAATAAAGGGGGCAAAAATGAAAATATGGATTGCAACAGGCGGTACAGGGGGGCATGTGTACCCCGCGCTTAGTGTCGCGACAGAATTAGCGTCGCGTGGTCATAAAATTACGATTTCATGTGATGGTCGTGTACGCGAAATGGTTCGACGTGGTGCGCCAAATGGGGCGCGCCTTGTTCATATTTGGGCATCTGGTGTTGGTGCAAAAAGTCGTTTGAAACAAATCTGGGCATTGTTCAAGATTGGTGTGTCGGCAATTATGTTAACGTTGCGATTTGCTGTGTCGCGTCCGGCGCGCGTTGTTGCGTTTGGTGGCTATGCGTCTGTGCCTGCGGTGTTTGCTGCGCACGTATGGAAAATACCAACGTTTCTGCATGAACAAAATGCAGCGATTGGTCGTGCGAATAAATTTGCAATGCGCTGGGTTAAAACATTAATGACCAGTTTTCCAAATGTATCAGGTGTTCCATCAAATGTCACACATGTTATTTATACAGGATTGCCCGTGCGTCGCGATTTTTTAAATGTTGCAGCGACGCCGTTATCGCATGAATCAAAGTTGTTGGTGACGGGTGGTTCTTTGGGGGCGCAAATCTTGGATGATGTTGTTCCTGTTGCGATTGCAGCAATGAAAAACAAAAAGATTTTTGTCACGCATCAAACGCGTCCTGAAAATGTCGCACGCCTGCAACAGTTTTATATAGATAATAAAATCCGTGCAAATGTTTTGTCCTTTGTTCACGATATGGCAGGTGCGATTTCGTCTGCGGATTTAGTTATTGGGCGCAGTGGTGCCAGCACGGTTGTCGAATTGCAAACTATTGGTCGTCCTGCGATTTTGGTGCCGTTAAACATAAATCCAGACCAGGCGGCAAATGCGGAAAGTTTTGCAAAAAATGGTGGTGGTTTTGCAATTGAGCAATCAAAGTTTACGCCAAAATGGTTGACGGCGACACTGACAGAATTATTTGATAATCCGTCGCGTTTGGACAAGATGGCGCAAAAGGCAACTGTTCAAAATAATGCCATAAATTTAATCGCCGATGAAATAGAAAAATAAAAAAACGCCGTCTAAAACGGCGTTTTTTTTATTTGTTAGTCCAATGTTCGTAAGCTAATTTTTTCCTCGTCAACAATAACCAGTTTTCCTGAATTGATGTTAAAGTGTCGTGCGGCATTAAATGCGTCGCGCATACCGAACAATTCTGTGTCATAAATTGGGAATACGCCACGTGCCAGACATAACTGATTTGCAATCACAGATTCGTTGCACACTGCAATAACAGGAATGTCTGGTTTGCGACATGAAATCTGTGTTGTTGCAATTGTATCGCGTGCAAACACAACAATTGCAGATGCCTTGTTCAGATATGCCATCGATGCAACTGAACGTGACCAGTCGTTTTCTGGAATATTTTCCACGCGTGACCAATCGTATGGATTTGCAATTGCGTCGCCGTCTGCATTTGACAATATGTTATACATTGTTTCAATAACGTTTACAGGATTGATACCAATTGTTGTTTCTTCGGATGTCATTGTTGAATCTGCGCGCAGGTATGCCGCATTTGCAACGTCTGTTATTTCTGCGCGTGTTGGGAATTCGCTGTTTACCATTGACCCCAGCATTTGTGTTGCAACGATAACAGGTTTGTTCATTTTTCTGCATTCGCGAATTATGCGACGTGAAATTGCTGGCACTTCTGCGTATGGAACCTCTACTGCCAGGTCGCCGCGCGCAATCATAATACCATCTGCGATACGTGCGATTTCTTCGATACGTTCAACCGCATTTGGGCGTTCGATTTTTGCAATAATCTTGATTGGATGTGAAGTACGTTCGGTGATAAAGTCACGAACCTCTGCCACGTCTTCTGGTTTTTGAACAAAAGAAATTGCAACCCAGTCTGGTTTTTTTGTAATGGCATATGCCAAATCTTCGCGATCTTTTTGTGTCAGCACAGATGTTGCAATTTCTGTGTCCGGCAGGTTGAATCCACGGCGTGACCAAATTTCTGTGCCACGAATAACAGTTGCATCAACCTTGTCGGCAGACGCAAAGTCAACACGCATTTCGATTTTTCCGTCGTTTAACAAGATTCTGTCGCCAATCTTTAAAGAATCCAAAACATCCGCGTCGGGTAATTGTACGCGTGTTGCGTTTCCCGGTGTTGGGTCAGTGTCAAATGTGAATTTTTGACCAATTTCCAGTGGATATTTATCTTCTGTTTCAAAGTTTCCAATGCGATGTTTTGGGCCTTGTAAATCAATCATCACGGCAACAGGTGAATTTAATTCCGTTGAAATTTCACGAATCATGTCAATCTTGCGTCCTTGAACATCGCCGGTATCGTGGCTAAAATTCAGGCGGCACATATTAACGCCCGCAGAAATCATGCGTGTTAATGTTTCGCGATCTTCGCACTTTGGACCAATTGATGCGGTGATTTTTGTATATTTATTCATATTTGACCCTTATTTAGTTGATTTTGTTTTTCTTGATTTTTTCGTTTTATGATATATCATAAGTTTAACAAATAAACAAGGGGAAATAGAAAGATGAAACAGGCAAATCATGGCGCAATTGATAATCAACAATTGCTTAGCATTATTGAACGTATCGAAAAATTAAACGAAGATACTGCTGCAATCGCCGCAGATATCAAAGAGATTTATAGTGAGGCTAAATCCGCCGGATTTGATCCGAAATATATTCGTCAGATGATACGTTTGCGCAAATTAGATCCAGATGAATTGGATGAGGCAGACGAATTAACACAAATGTATCGCAGTGCATTGGGTTTGTAATGAAAGTTTTTATAAAAAACATCGAAGATTTTAACTGCGCCCATTGTGGCGCAGTTGTTCATGGCAATGGTTATACGAATCATTGTCCTAATTGTTTGTGGTCGCGTCATGTTGATAATAATCCAGGCGATCGTGCTGCGACGTGTGGTGGTATGATGGAACCGATTTCTGTTGCACCTGATGGTGCGCGTTATGTTATAACCCATCGTTGTGTCATTTGTGGCAAGGTAAAACGTCAACGAACATCTGATGATGATAATATGGACACAATCATAGAATTATCGTCTGATAAATCATTTATATTTGGAAAATAAAAAATTCACTTGCGTGCGATTCGTCATTTGTTCTAAGATAGAATCAGGAAGGAAAGGAACATGCGTAAAATCGCAATCTCTACATTGTCATTATTTGTTATAATGCCGGCGTTGGCAAATGCGCGTCTGCCTGTTGTAAATATTGCATCCGGTGGCGTTTCTGCACGCAGTGCATTTGGCGAAGATGTTGTGTCGCAACCACAAAAAACACGGGTTGCGTCGTCTGTGAACAAATCTGCATCAACCCGTACGAAAAAGGTTGTTGCGCGTAATGTTGCCCCCGCAAGGGTCGCGCCAATGGTTGATTCTGGTGCCCAAATGTTGGCAATGAATGATGTGTTGGCACCACGTCGTCCCAGCAATGATTTGTGGGCGAAAAATGATACGGCATTGCGTATGCCATCGCCAAACGAATTTTCTGTGATGCGCAGTGACAGTTTGTTGCCAGAAGAAAGCCTGGATACACAAATTGCAAAAACGTCTGCGCGTGTCGAAAGCCTTGAAAAGGCTGGCACGCCTGCAATGTCTGATATTGATGGTCAGATTGCGCGCCTGGTTGAATTGCAACGTCGTGCAGATGAAAGTGTGCGTACCGTATCGTCGCGTGTAATCGCAAAGCCAATTGCCACAGAAACGGTCGAACGAATCGAAACGACAAAGGTTGCAGACGCACGTCCAACGAAAATCGAATCGAATACAGATAACAAGGGTATAACCCTGCGTCGCTTGGTCGTGCCAATGGAATCTGATGATGTTGTTGTACGCAGTGTTGAAAAAACAAAGTCGCCACTGATAACAACTGTTCGTGACGATATGACCAAGATGAGTCCGTCTGAATTGCGTCGTGCATTCAGAAAAACGTTCTTGTCAGAAAATAAGCACTTGTCCACATTCCAAATCGATGACCGATTTGATGTCGCCAGTGATATGTCATCGTCAATCGAAGGTTTTACTGCAAAACAAGATTTGTCAGAGGCAGGTGGTATTCGTCCGCTGGAAATCAAAATTAAATTCCGCAATGATGATTCGGCCTTGTCGCGTGAAAATTATACATTGCTAACAGAATATGCGGGTATTGTGGTGAATAAGCCGACGCGTGCAATTCAGGTTGCAATCCCCCAGTATATGACAGAAAGCAAGGATGCGCGTAAATTAGCTGCCCGTCGTTTGGCGATTATTGAACAGGTCTTAACGGATAACGGGGTGTCGCAGCAACGTGTTGTTCCTGTGTTGTCGCAACGTGAAGAATCGGGTTTTGTATTGCGTATAATTTCCAGTGACCAATATGAAACATTGACCCAGCAAAAACGCAATATTTTTGGTGATACTGTTGGAAAAAAGACTTATAAAAGTATGTCGTGGTAAAGGTTATTGATTCTGTTCTCGAATTTTTATTTCCACCGGCGTGTCCATTATGTGATACGCCGGTGTCAACACATGGTGAATTATGTGCGTCGTGTTGGGCGTCGATGAATTGGATTGCGTCACCATATTGTGCAAAGTGTGGTTATCCATTCCCGGCTGATTTAGATTTAGGTGGCGTGCCACTGTGTCCGGTATGTGCATCTGGAAATTGTGAATTAGACTGGATTCGTTCCGCGTGCGTTTATGATGATGCGTCGCGTTCTGCGATGTTGCCGTTTAAGCATGGTGGTCGTATAAAGTATGCACGTTTTATGTCACGCGCAATGATTTGGGCGTTGCGTGATATTGATGTCGATGCAGATGTTGTGTTGCCGGTGCCGCTTGCGCGTCGTCGTCTGTTTCATCGTGGTTATAATCAGGCAACATTGTTGGCGCGCCCAATTGCCCATGCGCTGGGCAAAAGAATAGATTATGATTCTGTTCGCCGTTTGTATCGACCAGACATGGGGCATAAAACCGCGCGTGAACGCGCCGAAAATATCCGTGGTGTGTTTTCGGTCGTTAAACCAGAATTGATACGTGGGCGTCGTGTTTTGTTGGTTGATGATGTAATGACAACCGGCGCAACCTTTTCAGAATTGCGCCGGGTATTAATGCGTGCAGGTGCATCGGCTGTATATGGTGTGACATTTTGCCGTGTTGTGCGCGCGATTTAGGCGGTATATTGATTTTGTATGTTTTTCCCAATCAGCATCTGCATCTGTTGTGTTTGTTCTTGCCAGATAACTTTTCCTGCAAATTGTTTCACCAGATTAACGATAATTTCCTCTTCGGGCGTATATATTTTACGTTTTGTTGGAATTCTTAATTCTGCAACAATTTGTTTTTCTATATATGCTGTATAGTATATATGCTGTTCATAGTTTTCATCTGTTTCGTTGTAGAATTCCAGGGCAAAATAATCGTTGTTTGGAAACATAACAACGTATTCTTTTATCGTTCCACTTGGGTCGATGCGTGTAGACACTGGTTGTGTATCGATGCAGATTTTAACCAATTCCAGTAATTTTTTGTCTTTCAATAATGGGTTGTTGATTGTCGTATTCATTTTTTTAAATCGTATATTGATTTTTTTTGCCGTTCAAGAAGTTTGCCAATTCTGCTTCTTTTGCTGTCATTGCTTGTTTGGCTGCCTCTAATTTTTTCATTTTGGCTTCTTGTTCTTTTTGTTCATGCCAACGTTTCGAGCATGCGTCACAAAATTGTGTGATTTCATTGATTATGGCGTTAATTGGTTTGTTTTTATTTGTGCTGTTTTTGTCGGCAAACAATACGACTTGGTCATTAATTATCAAACTGTATGTGCCGTAATCCCAGTCGTTATTAACACTTAACAGTCTTTCACCTTTTGTGTTGTAAACAACATATGACATGTTGCCCATACGTGACGTGCTAACAACTTTGCCATTTGCAATTGCATTCATGATTTGTTGTTTTAAAAATTTATTCATGTTTCTTGTCCTTATTTATTTTGTTTTATGTATAACACAAATCGAGCGTTTGTCAAGCGTTTATAAAGTTATTGTAAAAATCGTCGTGTTGGTCTAATATTTTTGTGTCCATGTATATGTTTGCAAAGCCAAAAAGGAAAGTAATATGAAAACAGTTTTTTTTAGTATGTTGACTGCAATATGTCTGCCGATGGCGGCAAATGCGACGTTGCCATATGTTGGTCTGTATCAAACGATTGACGATGAAACGAATGCGGCGAAATCCATTGTTGCATTGTATGAATACGCTGATGGCGATGAAACAAATGTTGCGGGACGTATTGTTGCGCTGTATAACGCCGACGGCACAATTTCTGAAACGCTGTCTAATCCAACACGCATTGCAGAAAATGTAAAAGGTGCGCCAAAAATGGTCGGCTTGGATATTATCTGGGATATGGAATGGGATTCAGATGACAAAGAATACAGCGACGGAAAAATTATGGATCCAAAATCAGGCAAGGTTTATTCGTCTGTTATGTGGCAAGAAAAGCCAGAAATCCTGAATGTTCGTGGTAAAATCGGGCCATTTGGTCGTACGCAAAAATGGAATGTATTGGACGGTGCATCATTGCCCCCAGAATTACAAAATTTGGACACGTCTACATGGACACCGGTGATAAAAAAATAAAATCGCCCCGATAGGGGGCGTTTTTCTTGAATTTTGAATTTAATCTGGTACGATTTTACACATACTATTTTTATAACTCAGGGTAAAGACAATGAATATTGAACTTGGCAAAAATATAAATCCACGTGATATCGAAACCAGAATTCAGGAATTCTGGGATAAAAACACATTTTGGAATAACAATGTAAATTCTGATAAGACACCATTTTGCATCATGATGCCACCACCAAACGTGACTGGTTCTTTGCATATGGGGCATGCGATAAACAATGTGCTGACCGATATTATTTGTCGCTATAAACGTATGGCAGGTTTTGATGTCTTGTGGCAGCCAGGAACCGACCATGCATCAATCGCAACCCAATTATTGGTCGAACGCGATTTGTCAAAACGTGGCATTAATCCACATTCGTTGTCACTAAAAGAAAAGCTAGATTGTGCCTGGGCATGGAAGGCGGACAAGGGCGGTCAAATTATGAACCAATTGCATATTTTGGGTGTGACGCCTGTATGGCAACGCGAACGCTTTACAATGGATGATGGTTTGTCCAGTGCGGTCACAAAATTGTTTGTAAAAATGTATAACGAAGGTTTAATTTATCGTGAAAAACGCCTGGTAAATTGGTGCCCAAAGCAAATGACCTCTGTATCGGATTTAGAGGTTGAAACCCGTGACGAAAAGGGTAAATTCTATTACTTTAATTATCAATTGGTTGACGGTGGTGTTATTGAAATTGCGACCACGCGTCCTGAAACACTTTTTGGTGACCAGGCGATTGCTGTGCACCCCGAAAATGAAAAGTTAAAACATTTAATCGGCAAACGTGCGATAATCCCATTAACTGATATTGAAATTCCAATTATTGGTGACGAACACGCTGATCCTGAAAAGGGTACAGGTGCGGTAAAAATCACACCTGCCCATGACTTTGACGACTGGGAGGTTGGCCTGCGTCACAACCTGACACCGGTTTGTATTTTAACGCCTGATGCAAAAATGAATGATAATCCGGTGGTGCCCGAAAAATACCGTGGTCTGGACAGATATAAGGCGCGTGAAGCCATTGTTGCAGATATTGAATCAGCTGGTCTGTTGGTCAAGATAGAAGACCGCACAATCCCAACACCATATTCTGAACGCGGTCAGGTTCCTGTTGAACCATATCTGACCGACCAATGGTTCGTTGATGCAGAAAAGTTGGCAATTCCTGCGATTAAGGCAGTAGAAGAAGGCAAAATTAAATTTATGCCAGAACATCGTTATAATCTGTTTATGGCATGGATGAAGAACATTCGTCCATGGACAATTTCACGTCAGTTGTGGTGGGGACACCATATCCCGGCCTGGTATGATGCAGATGGCAATGTTTATGTTGCAGAAACCGAAGAAGAGGCGATTAAACAATCTGGTGGCAAAACATTAACCCGTGACCCAGACGTTCTGGACACATGGTTTTCATCTGGTCTGTGGCCTTTTTCAACACTGGGCTGGCCTGAACAGACATTGGAATTGAAAAAATATTATCCAACAGATTTGCTGTACACCGCGGCAGATATCATATTCTTCTGGGTTGCGCGTATGGTAATGATGGGTATTTATGTAATGGGTGATGTTCCATTCCATACTGTAAACTTCCACGGAATCATTCGTGATTCTAAGGGACAAAAGATGTCCAAGACCAAGGGCAACGGCACCGACCCATTGGATGCGGTTGAAAAATTTGGTGTTGATGCATTGCGTTATTGGATTGCAACATCGCCAATTGGTACAGACATCAGATATTCTGATGACGAAGTCAAACGTGGTTCAAAATTATTGACCAAGTTATGGAACGCATCAAAATATGTTTTGATGAATTTGTCTGATTTTGAACCAGCGACTGCAAAACAAATTCCAGTATCCGAACGCTTTATCGAAGACAGATGGGTTTTGCGTGAATTAAACAAGACAATTGCCGAAACCAGAAAGCATTTGGATAAGTATGACAACTATAATTCACGCGCCGCGATTGATACATTCTTTTGGGATATCTTCTGTGACCAGTATCTGGAATTTATCAAAGACCGTTTCTGGGCACCGGAAAAATACAGCGCGGAATCTAAATTATCTTCCCAGTGGACATTGTATGCCGTCCTGCGTGCGATAATTGGTCTGTATGCGCCATTTATTCCATTCTTGACCGAAGAATTGTGGCAAAAGATTTACCGGGATTTCGAAGGTGGCGAAACATTGCACCTGACCCAATATCCAACCGTAAATTCTGAATATAATACAGATGTTGAACAGATGAACATTGCGCTGGAATTGTTGAAAAATATTCGCGGTCTGCGCACAGACAGAAAGGTTGGCAACGGCGCAAAGTTGGAAACCCTGACAATCCCAACTGATACGCCTGATGCGTTGCATGGTTTGATTAAATCTGCCGCGCGCGCCAATAATATTGAATTGGGCGATGCGTTGGATTTTGTTGTGGCCGTTCAGAAATAAGGTGTCGTCATGGCGGATAAACTGACCGAAAAACGCGTATTACAGGCATACCAGTGCGATCGTTTTGGCAATGTTCGTCCATTGATTTTAATGAATGAATTGCAATCGATTGCCGACCGCCATGCCGAGTTTTTGGGATGTGGTCGCACATACTGCTTGGAAAATAATATCGGTTGGGTTGTGATGTATTACCTGGTTGATATTATGGAATTACCGCGCGAGGGGGAAGAGCTAACCTTTACCACCTGGCCATCGTGCCAAGACGCATTGCGTGCAACGCGTGACTTTGAAATTCATGGGGCAGATGGTCGTTTAATGGTTCGTGCGACATCGCAATGGATTCTGATTGATATGGAACGCCGTCGTCCATTGCCATTGGCAAATCATTTATCGCCTGATGTTGTTGTGCCGACACGTGCATACGGTTGCGCGTTTGAAAAGTTTCCAGACTTTGAAACGAACAAGACCCACGTTATGAAGTGCCGTTTTGACGACATTGATGTTAATCAGCATATTAATAACGCGGTATATGCGGTTTGGGCAACAGAAAGCGTTGGCTACAAATATCGCACACAACATAAATTGCGCAAGATTGATATTTGCTTTAAAAAAGAAATCAGTCCTGACACCCCAGAAATTTGCATTGATGTTGCGATTGATGGTTTAATCAGTCGTCACAAAATCCGCACTGGCGACACCGAACATGCGGTTGTTATCTGTCACTGGGAACAAATATAAAAACACCGGCGTTTGCCGGTGTTTTTTTATTCGTATCTCAAACTATCAATCGGGTTCAGCTTTGATGCTTTCTTGGCTGGCATCACCCCAGATGACAATCCCACAATCACCGCCACAGATACAGATAACACCACGGGCCATATACTGAATGGTACGTTGTATCCTAATACAAATCGTCCAACACCTTGGGACAATCCGACCCCAATAACCAGCCCAATCATTGAACCGATAAATGAAATTAATACAGATTCAGACAAGAATTGAATAACAATCATGCTTTCACGTGCGCCGATTGCCTTGCGAATACCGATTTCACGTGTTCGTTCTGCGACCGATACCAGCATCATATTCATAATACCAATCGCACCAACCAGCAATGATACCGCTGCAATCGCAATCAGCAACAGTTTCATATAACCCGTGACTGTTGTCATTGTTTCCATAACTTGCTTCATATCCATGATTTGGAAATCATCCACCGCGTCATCTTTCAGTCTGTGCCTTTGGCGCAACAGTGCGGTTATTTGTTCAATTGCCATATTGTTATCAGACGTTTCAAATAATTTCATCGCAATCATTTGAACAGAATTCGGGAATCGTGAACCCTGGACACGTTTTTTTAATGTTGTGATTGGAATTATAACCATGTCGTCCTGACTGCCCATTGCAGAATCACCCTTTGCCTTGGTGACACCAACTATAACAAAGGGGGTGTTTTGTACACGTATGACTTCGCCCACAGGATTCTTGGGAAGCCCCAGTTCTTCGGCTGTTTCTGGGCCGATAACTGCATATGTTGACGCATTTCGCACAGCCGCCATGTCAAAGAATGTTCCATGTTCGATTTCGACATTCTGAACAGTTGTGTAATCTGGATATACACCAACCATTGACGTTGCCCAGTTTTTATTGCCGTATATAACCTGGGCTGCGCCATTTTGAACAGGGGTCACCGCCATAACGTCTGGCAATTTTCCAATAAATTCCGCATCTTGAATGGTCAGTGTTTGGCGACTGCCGGTACGAACGCCTGCCTGTTGTGCGGCGCCTGCACGAATCATGATTGTATTTGTACCCAGTGATGAAAATTGGTCTGTGATTTGCTTTTGCACTGTTTCACCAACTGCAACCATAATCACAACTGCCATAACGCCAATAATAATGCCCAATACGGTCAGAAAAGACCGTACTTTATTTCCACTGATTGACAGCCAAGATTCCTTTAAAATATCGTTAAATGTCATATGTTCTCTCTCTGTATATAATGATTATAATTTTGCATCTGATTTTGGGATTTTGCCGTCATAATTTATTTTCCCGTCACGTATATGAATCAGACGATTTGCGTATTTTGCAATGTCAAATTCGTGTGTAATCATCACGATTGTGATGCCAAATTCTTTATTTAATTTTTTAAAGAATTGTAAAATATCATGTCCCATTTTACTGTCCAGCGCGCCTGTTGGTTCGTCTGCCAGAATCAGTTTTGGATTGCCTGCCAATGCGCGTGCGATTGCGACACGTTGCTTCATACCGCCAGACAATTGTGTTGGCAAATAAGATTCGAATTTTTCCAATCCCACCAACTTTAACATTTCGCGCGCCCGTTCGATACGTTCGTGCATGGGCAATCCGCGATACATCAATGGCAACATAACGTTATCCAACACAGTACGCTTTGGCAACAGGTTAAATTGTTGGAATACAAATCCGATAAATTCATTTCGTGCAATTGCCAGTTCGTCTGGTGACATTGTTGTGACATCGATACCGTATAGTTCATATTGTCCACTGGTTGGTGTATCCAATGCGCCAATAATATTCATACATGTTGATTTTCCCGACCCAGACGGCCCCATAATTGCAACGAATTCACCAGATTTGACCGTAAAGTTAATGTCAAACAAAACTTGTTGTTCACCACCAACCTCTAAGGGGAAAATTTTATTTATATTTTTCAGCGATATAATAATTTCTGATGACTTTTTCATATATGCTCTCTCTTTCCCATAAAATAATCATACAGATTATATCATAAAAAAAGATATTTAGAGAATTGAATAATTACTTTTTTGTACCGTGATACAGTTTTGAATATTCTGCCATGACATCAACCATCAGACCTTTGTACCCGTTTTTGTCCCAATGCCGTTCGGCGGCATACAATGTCGGTTTCCAGTCACAAAATTCCGTATTTTCCCAATCGATAAATCCTGTGATATTTAAATCATCGTCCATCATAAAATTTTGACCAATATCGTTATGAAACCAGCCATATAAATAACCCGGTTTTGCCGCCTTGGTCGGTTTTAAATCGCGGATTTCGGCGGGGTCAGATGTTCCAACAACATGTAAAAAGTTCGCCATTTGTTTCGCAATTTTTTCACGATGCGCCAAAACATATGACGGTTCAAAATCACCAATTAATTTCCCAGTAAAAAATTCCTGACGACGAATTGTAATTCCGCGCCATTCAATCAGTTCCATGTCCGGCATACGAATTGGTGTAATCTTTTTAAACGCATCTGTTATACGCATTTCGCGGATTGCCTGGGCGCGTCCATCATCGGTTAATGAAAACTTAAAAACATTTTTGTCATTAACAATCACAATCAGATTTTTGCATCCAACGCCGAATGCAATGGACATCTTTTGAACCCCACCGTCATTCTTTTTCGCCCAATCACGCACCCATTTTATGTATGCGCGTGATGATGGCTGTCGCAACATAACGCGCACCTTGCTGCGCAGTTTTTTGTTCGGAATAAACCCACAAACCAGATTTGCACAGAAGCGTCTGATACTCATTTAAAAACCTTTTATACGTTATTACAATGCTAACCAACAAAAAAAGTGTACGCAAGGAAAAGTTTCATTTGAAAAAATTAATCTTTAAGTATAAGATAGCTCTACACGCTCCCATCGTCTAGCGGTTAGGACATCAGATTCTCATTCTGGTAACACGGGTTCGATTCCCGTTGGGACTGCCATTTTTTGATAAAAAAGCACTAGTATGAAAAAATTAAATACCCCCATGCGCCTGTTGGCAATTGTTGCACCATCTGTGGCGATTGTTTTTATTGGTATTGGCGCAATAAAGACAGATGAAGCCCGCATTAATGCGGAACAAAAAGCGTTTGCATTAGAACAAAAAATCGCACACCAAAACACAATGGGACGCACCGAAATCGCTGTTCTGGACAGCCAAATAAATCAGGCCTATGATTCCATCGACAGACTGAAGGCAGGCAAAGAAAAACGTATTGACGACTCTTTGGCAAATAATCAAAACAGAAATGAACGAATCCAA
>JAZRPS010000006.1:0-5087 GCA_045649345.1 Candidatus Enterousia sp.
ACTGGCATATCTGTTTGGCCCCGTTGCGATTGAAATATTTATGAGTTTGCTGCACTTACTGATATATAGCTAAGCAAGACTTATCCCTTGTTATTTTCAATCCATTCTGAAAGTTCGTTGATATTTCTGACTATTTCGTCATAGTCGCGCAGCAGTAAAGTTCGAAAGTCGTCCAGATGGGGCTGCCAAAATTACAACCGACCCTTGCGGTCGGTTTTAATTTTGCGTGTTCCCACCGAGATGAGAACCGCAGGTTCGGGGCGTCAGTTGGTGAAAACAAGTGTTAACGCCGTTTGAACCATACGTAGCGAAAGGGTCCCATGGAGTGAAAACGAACATGGGAATCAGACAATCCGGTTGGGGCTGCCAAAAATCAAAACCACCTTTGGGTGGTTTTTATTTTTGTAAAGCAGCCCCAACCGGATGCGCCAGAGTGCCGGCAGAAAACGCAGTTTTTGTGGGCATCGCCCACAGGCACGCATGGCGAATACGAGAATACACAATTAGAAAAATCTTAAAAAATCGACCGAGTGAGATTTTTTTGATTTTAATTATTGTGTATCGAGGGGCGATGTTGGGGCTGCCAAAAATCAAAAACACCCGTTTGGGTGTTTTTTTATTAGATTTTCAATCGTTTTGTAAGTTCGTAAGTTGAGCGATGAAAATACAGCATATTTCGCCAATTTACGAACTTTTTCGGGTGTTCTTATTGATAATTTTTGTATACTGATATATAATTTGCACAGATTCTATAATAGAGGCACAAAAATGATTTATTACAATGTAAATGATATAGTTATAAGGGATATGGTTGAAACAGACCCGGAGATAATTACCCATGAAGAACATTTGCAAGGCTGGACAGACCAAAAAGTTGAAAAATATACACGCCGATTAAAAGATGTTGCCGACGGAAAATGCGTATCATTGGTTGCGGAATACAAGGGTAATGTCGCTGGGTATTTCAATGTGTATCCAAATTCAATGGGTGGCTCTTTTGGTGGCAAAGGATTGCCTGAATTGGTTGATTTTGGGGTACTTGCAAAATACAGAAGACGCGGTATCGGTAATGCTTTAATGCAAGTGGCAGAAGATATAGCACATAGATATTCAGATACGGTTTATTTGGGCGTTGGCATAAATCGTGATTATGGCGCCGCACAAAGATTGTACATCAAGCGAGGTTTTATTCCAGATGGAACAGGTTTATGGTGGAATGGAAAAAACCTTGACCCGTATGCCGACTTGAAAAACGACGATGAAGCCGCAATCTATATGTCAAAGAAGTTATAATGGACATCCAAAAAATTCTTTAACTTCTTTCCCAAACTGCAACAAATCGCGCATAAAATCCGTTCGTGAATTGCACAGATGGCCCTGCCAAAAATCAAAACCACCTTTTGGTGGTTTTTTCTTTGTTTTCCAATACTTTCACGAGTTCGTAAGTTGACGGTTAAAAATGCTACCTTTTCACATATTTACGAACTCTAACTTGCTCATAAAGTGCATATATGATAAAATTATACACAATAGTTGTGGGGGAAATGGATATGAGAATAACAATAAAAGGCAAAAGAATAAAACTGGTACATCTGGAACCATGCATGCAGAATGCAAAACTGCTGTATGACGTAGAAATTAGGAACAAAGAATACCTGTTGCCGTGGCTGCTATGGGTAAATGACATAAAATCCCCACAAGACGCACTTAATTTCTTGGTTCAATCTGACGAAAGATGGGAATCTGGCAAAGGGTATGAATACTTTATCGTATTAAACGATGAAATTATCGGCAATTGCGCCGCACATACTTTTGATACAAAGCACAAAAGAGCCGAATTAGGATATTGGTTAGCAAACGATTATCGCGGTAAAGGTTATATGATGGAAGCAGTTAGTTTGTTAGAAAAAGAATTATTTAAATCCGGAATCAACAAGATAGTAATCCATAATGACACACGTAATATAGGTTCTGTAAATGTTGCAAAAAATCTGGGCTATGAATTAGAGGGCGTGCTAAAGCAGGAAAGATGGACGGCATACGAAAATCGTTTTCGCGACATAAACTGTTTTGCAAAATTTAAGAACAAGAAATAAAGTATTTCGTTAAAAACACCTTAACATCTTTTCCGAACAGCAACAAATCGTGCATAAACTCAGTTCGTGAATTGCACAGTTGGCCCTGCCAAATCTGATTTTCCGTCCATTTGGGCGGATTTTTATTGAAAAAATTTGCGTTTTATGATATAATACATGCATTCAGCGGACGACATTTGGTCGTCTTTTTTTATTGCCCGCATATGCGGGTGTTTTTATTTAACAAAAGGAGTTTTTATGAGTGATATTTGGGATGGCACCACATGGAATGAAAATGGCGAATTGGTTCTGGATATCTACGCAGAACCGCCAGTCGCAGAAACAGATGAAGAATTGGAAGAATACGAAGAAGATTCAGAAGAATTTGAACATACATACGCAACTGTTGATTGTGGTGGTGAATGTGGTGGATGCGTTGCATTGATTGTTGATGGGGTTGTTGTATCTGGTCCACCGTTTCATCCTCATTGCGGATGTTCTTTGAGTCCACAAGATATCAGAAACGCAAAACAGCACAAATCAAACCTGCATGGTTCGGTTGCCCCGGACAGAAATGTTGATACACGTGATATAGAATGGTTAAAAAAATCACTGACCCAGTTGGATTGTTATGAACCCGATACCCGTGCCGGCGAAAGTGCCGAAAATCCAAATCCGTATCCGAACCAGAAACTGTTTGATGCGATTGAAAAGTTCAGAAAATTACAAAAAATCAAAGAGCGTGGCGCTGTCAAACCCGGCCACTGGACAGAAGTAAAAATAAACCAAGAACTGGAAAAGAAACAAAGCGAGAAAAACGATATGAAAAATATATTAACTGATAAGTTTAAGAATGATGTGATGGCGCACGAAGGAATCAGAAAAAGTCCATACACAGATTCCAAAGGTTATTTAACAATTGGAATTGGCAAAAACATACATAAACTAAATGATTTTTTAAAGTTAGATATTATAAATACAAACACTGGTACAGAATTAACCGAAGTAGAAAAACAAAATATTCATTCAAAAATGGTATCAGAAATAAATAACGGTACTTTTAGAGAATATGATTATGCACACATACAAATATCGCCAAATCAAATTTATAACCAGTTTAACCAACAACTGGAAATCGCATACAATGAATTAAACAAAAAAATAACAAATTTTATAGATATGCCGACACCCATACAGCAGGCATTGGTAGATATGCAATTTAATATGGGAAACAGCAGGTTTTCTGAACGATATTGGCCAAAGTTATTTGAAGCCATCAAAAATAAAGATTGGGAAACCGCAGCAAAGGAAGCATCTGAAAGAAAAGATGTACAAAAAGCTCGTCGTGAATGGACAAAACGAATGTTTCTAAAGGCAAACTAACGATAAAATATTTCGTGCAAAATCAGGCTGGATGCGGTCATTTTTGCATATTTGACTGCATCAGGTTCTGACATGTGTAATGCATCAGTATAGTATTCTTTTATATTATCTACCATTGCATCATATATCAAAACCAGGTCATCATATTTTGCCAATTCTGATAATAAATCTTTTGCATAAAAAAACTTTTTTTCTTCAAAATTGAGTTTTATGAATAAATCATCATGTGTCTTATCTTGAAAAAAAGACACAGGATAAGTCAACATCTCTATCATATCATGATAATTTGATGTACTGAATGCGAAACTCATTGTGCCATTAATGGGTGGTTCTGGATTTATTTTTGACAATTCGTCAAAACTGGGCGACTGAACAAAACGTCTTAGTTGTGTTATCTCATACGGATTAAATGGTTTGCAAATACTCGCAATCGCGGCATCACGCGAACTGCCGAAATGCCCCTCTATCAATTCAAGTGCACTTTTATTTTCCTTTATCATATCTATGTGAACACAAGGCAATGTCATGTGAAATAAATGTTTGGCATCATCAAAATTCTTAAAATATTCTGGCCATGAAACCTCGTCCTTAAAATATTCAAAATAACAAAAATTATCATATGTACCATGCGCGCCATCGCAATCAGAGGCCATTATCTGCATTGCGTTAGAAATTAGTTGATTGGCATATTTAATGTCTTGATATTCATTGTCCGACAAATAGATATAAGCCAAATACAACATAGAATCCGTGTATTTTTTTTTGTTTGTATCCAGGGAGGCTAAACATGCTTTGTACATACCAATTGCTTCCTGCTTTTTTGACCAATCAAGGGAATAAATATCGCCACATACAGTGTGGTTGGTCTTTTTGGGTATATCATAATTACATCCCAGCAGACATAACAGACAAAGTGTTTTGAAAAACTTCTTCATACTTCAAATCTTATTTAGATTTATATTGTCTGTCAATGACATTATACACAGGTCACGTTGAATCAATCAGGAACGTGGCCCGGGAGCTTGTACTCATGGGGGGCATCAAGGGTAAAACTAGAATCATCGCAACAAACAAATATTTATGGTAGAGGTGGATTTTATATTCACGGCGGTTGGGTTCCTGGCTCGGCAGGCTGTATTGATTTAACATCAAATATTAAAGGTTTTATTGTCCACATATGTGGGCATTTTTTTTATTTAACAAAAGGTATCCGATATGAAAATGAGTGATAAAGGTATTGAGTGGTTAAAAGGGTTAGAAGGTTCGGTCAAAGTTAATGGAAAACACGTTATATATGATGATGCTACGAAGAAACCAGTAAATCCAAACGAGCCTTTACCCAAAGGTGCAACAATTGGCTATGGGCATTTGGTAAAGCCGGGTGAAGATTTTACAAACGGAATCACAGAACGGCAGGCGATTGTATTATTACGTTCTGATATAGTCACGGCAGAACGCGCTGTGCAAGATAATATTACAGCACAAATTTCGCAACCCCAATATGATGCCCTGGTATCTTTGGCGTATAATATTGGTGCAAGTGGTTTCAAAAATTCTACGGTTGTGAAATATATAAACAATCCAGATTTTCATAGCTCTGTTTATTCAGATTTGGAATCCGCATGGAAA
>JAZRPS010000007.1:0-54842 GCA_045649345.1 Candidatus Enterousia sp.
ATATTGAAAACCAGGCACTGGGTATCGCCGGACGTGTCTATAACGCAGGAAAAATACTGTGTGTTGCGTTGAACAAGTGGGATTTGATTGAACCGGAAATTCGTGATGAAAAGTTATTAAAACTGAAACATCAATTCTCTAATTCTTTTCATCAAATTATAAAACCAATGATTTTGGCTGTATCGGCAGAAACGGGTACAGGTGTGCAAAATATGTTTCGACGTATTTACGAGCAATGGGATATTTCAATGACCCAGGCACCAACCAGCCTGATTAACAGAATTGTTGAAAAATTGGTAAATGATAGACAACCACCATTGTCACGCTTGAAAAGACCAATGAAAATTAAGTTTGCACGTCAAACAGGTCGCCATCCAATGCGTATTACAATCAACGTTGGTGGCGCGTCTGATATACCAGAATCATACACGCGATATTTACGTCGTGGTTTGGCAACGGCACTAAAATGGGAACATCTGCCAATTGTTATAGAGTATGAAAAATCAGACAATCCATACGATTAAAAATACCGGCATTTTCCAGTGTTTTTCTATCTTTTATACTTTATTGATAAAAAACTTGTATTTTGTGTTTCAACGTTGTATCCTGTGTGGCATGAAACAAGCAACAATAATTATTATTAAATAAAAGGCAACTGCGCTTCTGCGGTGGCTGGGGCGCATGGGCGCCTTTTTTTAATATAAAAACAGGATAAAAAAATGGCATATAAAAAAACAGATGCGCGTGCAGACTTTACCGCCTTGGAACAGGAAATGTTAACCAAGTGGGCAAACGAAGATACTTTTCATAAATCATTGAAACAAACAAAACAGGGGCATCCTTTTTCGTTTTATGATGGGCCCCCATTTGCGAACGGTTTGCCACACTGGGGGCATTTGGGTGTGACGGTGGTCAAAGACATGGTGTCGCGTTTCCAAACAATGAACGGACGGTTTGTGCGACGTGAACTGGGTTGGGATTGTCATGGGTTGCCTGCGGAAAATTCTGTTGAAAAAAAGCAAGGTCGTCGTGCCAAAGATATCGTTGCAAACGATGGTATTGCGGCATTCTGTGATATGTGCAGAACAGATGTTATGACATATACAAACGAATGGAATCGTTTTATATCTCGTATGGGTCGTTGGGTTGATATTGGTGATAACTATGGTTACAGAACTATGGATAAAAATTATATGGAATCAATGTTGTGGACGTTAAAGACATTGTATGACAAAGGATTGTTATATAAAGATTACAGTGTTAATCCATACGATTGGGTAAATGGTACAGTGGTATCTAATTCCGAGGCATCACAAGACTATCGTGAAATTATTGATGATGCGTTAACTGTTTGGTTTGAACTGGAAAATGGTGACCGGGCGATTGCATGGACAACAACGCCATGGACACTGCCGGCAAATTCTGCATTGGCGGTAAATCCAAATATGACATATCTGCGTATGCAGGATAGTGATGGTGCCGTATACGTCATCGCAGAAAGTCGATTAAAGGCATATGAAAAACAATTTGCAAATGCAACAGAAATAGGTCGCATCAAGGGCTCTGATTTGGTTGGGTTGCATTACACACCATTGTTCCCATATTATTCGAATGAATCTGAATTGTTATTTCAGGTAATCCCAGCAGATTATGTATCTGACGGCGATGGTACGGGTATCGTTCATATTGCGCCTGCCTATGGTGCCGAAGACTTTTGGGCGGCGAAAAACATCGACCCAAAATTCCCAGTACTGTTAAACGTTGATACATATGGAAACTTTGATGAAACAGTAATCGATTTTGCTGGTGAAAATATTTTTGAAGCCACACCAAAGATAATAGATTGGTTAAAAACAAATGGTAAATTGGTTAAAAAAGAACAATATAAACACAGTTATCCATTCGGTGACCGCAGTAAACAAAAACTGATACAACGCGCAACAGATTCATGGTATATCGATGTGCCGAAAATCAAAGATAAGCTGTTGGCAAATAACGCAAAAGTAAACTGGACATCTGCCGGTGAACGTTTCCGTAATTGGATTGAAAACGCACGCCCATGGTCAATTTCACGAAATCGTTTCTGGGGTATGCCATTGCCAATCTGGGAACGTAACGGTGAATACAAAGTTTTTGGTTCAATCGCAGAATTGGAAGAATTCTTTGGCGTGAAAATTGATGACCTGCATCGCCCAACACTGGATAAACTGACCAAGGACGGTTGGACACGCATAACAGATGTTCTGGATTGCTGGGTGGAAAGTGGTTCTATGCCATGGGCATCATTGCACTATCCATTTGAAAATGCAGAACGCTTTGCGGCGACTTTCCCGGCAGACTATATTATCGAAGGTCAAGACCAAACACGCGGTTGGTTCTATGCACTGATGGTGCTGGCAACTGCCCTGTTTGATAAACCTGCGTTCAAGACAGTGTCGGTTAATGGTTTAATGGTTGATGAAAACAAAAAGAAATATTCAAAATCATTAAAAAACTATGTTGATCCTTCACAACAAATTGAACAATACGGTGCGGATGCGGTTCGTTTATTTATACTGGGGTCTAATTTTATGAAAACAGAACCTGTGCCAATTGATAACGAAGGTAAAGTTTTCTTGGATTCCGGTAAAGTAATTCAAACACCATTATGGAATGCGTATCACTTCTTTACGTTGTATGCAAATGCAGGCAATGTCACTGCGCATGAAATCAGCAATCCAACGAACGTATTGGATAAATACATTTTGGCTGAATTAAATGTATTAACAGATGTGGTTAGAAATTCATTAAATGAATATAAACCAGATGTTGCAATCAAAGAATTTGTTCGATTCTTGGACGTATTAAACAACTGGTATATTCGTCGTGGGCGTGCACGTTTCTGGGACGAAGAACAGGATGCATTTGATACGCTGTATACGGTATTGGTGCGCTTTTGTCGCGTATTGGCACCATTCGCGCCATTTATCTCAGAATATATCTATACAAATTTAACAGGCGATGAATCTGTGCACCTGACCACGTTCCCAGAATCAGAAAAAGTAGATGAAAAAATCGTTGATGACATGCGTCGTGTGCAATCAATTGTATCAACCGGCAAACAGTTGCGCGAAGAATATAAATTGCGCAATCGTCTGCCATTGAATTCATTGACGGTCGCAGGCGCAAACATGCCCGAATACGCAGATATTATCAAAGATGAACTGAACGTAAAATCAGTGAAATTCAATGAAACCTTTAACGACGTTGCAGATAGTTTTATATATCTGATTACACCAAAAATCGGCGCACGTTTGGGTGGCGCATTAAAGGAAATCATCCCATCGGTAAAGCGTGGCGATTATGAAATCGTGGGCGATAAATTAATTGCGTCTGGTCACGAATTAAATTCAGACGAATTTGAAAATCGTCTGACTGTAAAGCCGGGTGTGACGGGTGCGACCCTGCCTGATAATACGGCGGTTGTCGTACTGGATACAGATGTTAATTCAGACCTGATTGCCGAAGGTCTGGCGAACGATGCGTTGCGCTTTATCCAAGACACGCGCAAGGTGGCGGGGCTGGATGTGTCTGACCGTATTGTGCTGACATATTCGGCAGAACCTGCGTTGGCAATGGCGATTGAACAGCATAAACGTCGTATTATGCGCGATGCGTTGGTTGTTGAAATGGTTTGCGGTGACGGCGAATACACCAAGGATATAGAAGGCTATGCATTAAGTATTTCTGTTAAAAAGGCATAAGGAGTAAGTTATGGCAAAATATTATTGTGAAAAATATTTTTACCCAGAAAAATATAACACATATAAATGCGAGTATAAATGCGAGCAAAACGAACAAAAGGTATGTTCGCGTGAATGCAATGAATCTAATTACTGTCCGCGCAAATTGCGTTTGGATAAAGAACAGTTTGCAATGCTGGACAGTTTGCGCGTTGTAAAGAAACAAAATCTAAAAATCATGGAACAAAACAAAAAGATTATAGAAGAGTTGACATTACAACGATTACAGAAACAAGAATAATGACGCCGGCACAATATTTTGAAATGGTTCCGCCGACCGTTGATATGACGATACGGTCGGAACTGTTTCATACAAACGAATTTAACTTTGCGGTGGCGGTGATTCTATCCGCCCAGGCAACAGATAAAAAAGTGAACGAGGTGACATCTGCCCTATTTTCTGTTGCACCCACGCCTGAAAAAATGTTGGCATTGGGATTGGACGGATTAAAAGAACATATCCGGGTCATTTCTTTCTTTAATAACAAGGCGAAAAATATTATCGCATTGTCGGAACGATTACATGCCGAAAATATGACCGATAAATTCCCGACCAAATATCATAATCGCGATGAATTGATGAAATTGCCGGGCATCGGACAAAAGACTGCAAATGTTGTGTGCAATGTCCTGTGGGGTGCGCCAAATATCGGCGTGGATACGCATGTTTTCCGCAATGCACACAGATACGGTTGGGTCGATGACGCGGACAATACACCCGAAAAAGTTGAATTAAAACTGTTGAAAAAAATTCCAAAAAAGTATCACGCAATTGTAAATCATGTAATGGTTTTACACGGTCGGTATGTGTGTACTGCACTGCGACCAAAGTGTGATAAATGTCCTATTTCAAATTATTGTCCGTATAATAATAAATCTTTGCATTAAATATTTCTCTTCCGACCCATGAAACAAAAAAACACCCCGCACGGGGGTATTTTTTTTAGTTTTGGAGGCCTGGGTCGGGATCGAACCGGCATCCAGGGATTTTCAGTCCTCTGCATAACCACTCTGCCACCAGGCCAAAACTTTGTGTCGTCATATTACGCAAAAAAAAATTGTATTTCAACATAAAAATAGTATAATTATTAACAAAGTTTATAAGAGAGAGTGGGATTCCATGAAAAAAGTATCATTTTGGGCACTGTTTTTAATGCCTTGTTATGCATTTGCGTCGTCTGATGATTGTATGACACGAACGACTGTACCCTCAGAACGCATGACCTTGCCCCAGGTTATTGAATTGGGGTTATGTCGAAATCCCCAGACAACGGCATCTTATTTGGCATATGAATCCGCGCGTTTATCAAAAAATGCTAATTATGCGGATTATTTACCCAGTGTAAACGCATCTGCATCTGCATCATTACCATACAGAAACAAAGAATGGGGTGATTGGTCATATGGTGCATCATTGTCGGCATCTTATTTGATTTTTGATTTTGGTAAACGTCTGGCTGATTTGAATCAGTCTGCGGCCGCGTGGCGTGCAACTGGGTTTGATTATGATGAAACGGTTCAAAATTATATTTACAGTTTAATTGGTTCTTATTATGCCCTGTTGAACGCAGATGCAGATGTAAAGTCTGCGGAAATGTTGCGTACCGTGGCGCAAACGGCACGTGATACCGCCCAGAAAAAGTTCAAGGCCGGCGCTGTCGCCAAGGCAGATGTATTAAAGGCTGACACTACATTGGCCAGTCGTGATCTTGATTTAGAACGTGCGAAAAACAATCGTGAAATTGCCAAGGGTACATTGTTAAATAAATTATCGTTCCCAGCCAACCAGAATATTGAAATTGCAGACCTGCCGTCTGAAATTGGCGCGCCCCAGGAAACAAAGACGCTGGACGAATTGTTCGCCCAGGCGGAAAAAACACGCCCTGATTTATTGCGTGCAACTGCGAACAAGGATTCTGCGTGGCACAGAAGAAACAGTGTGTTTTTAAGTAATTTACCATCGATTTCTGCATCTGGTTCTGTATCTTGGAATGATACGCCGTCCGAAACATATGGTGCCGGTTCTGATAAAATCAGTGGCAGTATTGGTATCCGTGCATCTATGCCATTGTTTGCGGGGTTTGCGAACTTATACAATGCCCGTGCCGCCCAGGTAAATTATGACCGTGCAATCGAACAGGAACGCGCTGCCCAGGATAATGCAACACTGGACGTGTTTACCGCATATCAGAATTACAAGACTGCCCAGACGGTATTAAAACAAACGGAAACATTGTTAAAATCTGCCACGGAATCAGAACGTGTGACCGCCGGTATGTACAAGGTTGGACGTGCAACAATGTTGGATTGGCAAACCGCACAATCTGAATTGGTATCTGCGGAAAAACAAAACAATGCCGCCAGATATGATTTGTTTACAAAACGTGCGGCTGTTGCATTGGCGGTTGGTGAAATAAAGGCAGAGTTAGAGGAGGGAAAACACCATGAAGAAAACAATTAAAACACCGGCAAATACCGGCAAAAAGCCATCTTTTTTCGGTCGTGTTTTTGGATGGTTGTGGCGTAAAAAATGGTGGGTGTTAATTGCGCTGGTTTTGGTAATTGGTGCATGGATATGGATTGGCACATCTAATAAAAAGCCCGGTGAATTTATCACATTAAATATCACACGTGGTGACCTGCGCCAGGTTGTGACTGCAACCGGTGAAATTCAGCCTGTAAATACAGTAAACGTTGGTTCCCAGGTTTCTGGTACAATCGATAACCTGTACGTTGATTTTAATTCCAAGGTAAAAAAAGGCGATGTTTTGCTAACAATTGAACCATCTGTATTACAGGCAACAGTTGATGAATCCAAGGCATCACTGGACAGTGCAATATCCCAGCGTAATTTCGCCAAGAGTGAATACGAACGCAATAAAATGTTATACGATGGTGGTATGATTGCCCGCGCCGAAATGGAACAGTCCCAGACCCAATACGAACAATCCGAACAATCTGTAAAACGCGCCCAGTCTACATATGACCGTGCGGTCACAAATCTAGGATATGCGACAATTGCATCGCCTGTTGATGGGACTGTCATCTCGCGCAAGGTTGACGTTGGTCAAACGGTTGCGGCATCTTTCCAAACCCCAGACTTATTCGAAATTGCCGAAGATTTAACAAAAATGCAAATTGAAACATCTGTATCAGAGGCAGATATTGGTGTCATCAAAGAAGGACAGCCCGTCACCTTTACCGTTGATGCGTATCCAACCGAAGAATTCGTTGGCATTGTGCGCCAGGTACGTCTGGCCCCAACAACAACGTCTAATGTTGTTGTATACACTGTGGTTATTGACGTTGATAATTCTGATTTGCGTTTAATGCCTGGGATGACTGCATTTGTGACAATAATTATTTCTGAACGTGACAATGTTTGGAAAACCCAGAATGCCGCGTTCTTGGTTCGTGATTTCAAGAATTTCTTGGACGAAGAACAAACAAATGGCGCATCCCCTGTGACACATTTGGCAATATTGCGCGCAGACGACGTTGTTATGATTCCGTATACCAAGGGGTTATCAACCGCCACAGAAACAGAAGTTATTTCTGACGAAATCGAACTGGGCGATAAAATCATCGTTGGTCGTGTCGGTATGTTAAGCACAAATAAAAACAAGCAAGGTGGTATGAACCCAATGCGTGGACCACGTCGATGATATAAAATGTAGAAAAATAAACCGTCAGGAAATTAAGCCTGACGGTTTATTTTTTACAAAACGATGGATTACATCGGTAATGGTACACCTGCTGTTGCGTCACCCATAACCTGGTCAATAATATCGTCTGCCTTTTTCTTGGCGTCGTTATATGCCACCATTACGATTTCAGCAACCGCATCCGCACCACGTGATAAAACATCTGGACGGATTGTTAATTTTAACAAATCGTATTTACCAGACATGTCAACGATACATGCACCATTGTCCGCAATGCCTTTGATAACTGTTTTTGCCAATTTATCTTGTGCGTCTGCAACCTTGTTCTGCAAGGCTGCTGCCTGTGCCATTAATGATTCCATATCCATTGTTAACCTCCTACTTTTGTTTTTCGTTTATGTGCAACATTTGCAGAATTTTTTGTGGAACATTGTATAAACGTGCAAATGTCGAATTTAAATGCAAACCCGGAATTATATTTTCATTTGCATAATCGCGTGCATCTGCTGGTTTTTCTTGATGTGTTGATTTATACATCATATCTGTATAACGCACAAATCCAGACGGCGAATCATTGCGACGCGAAAGGATGAAAAGATATCGTTTTGTTTTGACATCCTGCGCAAGATATGGCAAATAATTTTCCAGCAACCAACGTTTATGCTTTGCGACATCAGCGACAGCACACCCCAGGTGTGCCGCCCACTGTTCATCTGTCCATTTTAATTGTTCTGGTGTCATTTATAAATCCTTTATTTCTTGATTTCTTCGCCTGTTTTCTGGTCGATACCAACCATAGACATACGTGTCTTACCACGTTTGTCGGCACCCAAGAAACGGACATATACTGTGTCGCCTTCTTTGATTTTTGTGTCTTCGATTTTTGCGATACGTTCGCCCGTGATTTCAGAAATATGAACCATTGCTTCGAATCCGTTCATGATTTTTACAAACAGACCGAAATCTTTCATCCCAGATACTGTACCTTTGTAAATCATGCCAACTTCTGGTTCGGCAACAATATCTTTGATGCGTGCGATTGCGGCATCTGCATCTGCCTTGTCTGTTGCCATGATTTTTACAGTACCATCATCTTCCAGGTCGATAATTGTATTTGTTTCACGAACCAGCGCCTGAATCACACTGCCACCCTTGCCGATAACATCACGAACCTTGTCTGGGTTGATTTTCATTGTATACGCCTGGGGTGCATATTCAGACACAGATGCACGTGGCTTTTTGATTGCTTTTTCAATCTTGCCCAAGATATGCATACGACCATCTTTTGCCTGGGCCAATGCGCGTTCCATAATTTCGAAAGTAATGGATGTGATTTTAATATCCATCTGTAATGCTGTCACACCTTGGTCTGTACCTGTCACTTTAAAGTCCATATCACCCAAGTGATCTTCGTCACCCAAAATGTCTGTCAGAATTGCATAATCATCACCTTCTTTAATCAGACCCATTGCGATACCTGCAACCGGGCGTTTCATTGGAACACCGCCGTCCATCATTGCCAATGTTGCGCCACATGTTGTCGCCATTGATGATGAACCATTTGATTCCAAAATATCTGATACAATACGAATGACATAGTCGAATTCGCTGCGACTTGGCACCATTGGGTGAACCGCACGCCATGCCAAATTACCGTGACCAATTTCACGACGACCTGGGGACTTTAAGCCTTTGCATTCGCCAACAGAATAGCCTGGGAAATTATAGTTCAAGATAAAGTCACGTTCTTCGGACCCGTCCAATGATTCAATTGGCAATGCGTCCTTGCCACCACCCAGTGTCAGTGATACCAGGGCCTGGGTTTCACCGCGTGTAAACAGTGCAGAACCATGTGCGCGTGGCATAACACCCAATTCAATTTCGATTGGACGAACTGTCTTGTTATCACGACCGTCGATACGTGGCTTGCCTGCCAAGATGTTGCCACGCATAATACGCGCAGTCAGGTTTTCAATAACTTCGTCTGCCCATGATTCCAGTGTTGATGTCGCGCGTGTCGATTCTGGGAATAATTCTGGGATACGCGCCTTGGCGTCGGCATGAATATTTGCCAATGTTTCCAAACGAACCAATTTTTCTTTGATTTGCAATGCTTCTTCAATCGCAGGTGCAAATGATTCAAAATTAGATTCCATTGTCAACTGTTCTTCGGTCTTTTCTGGTGTTGCCCAGCGTTCTTTACCTGCCTTGTCTGCCAATTCGTTAATTGCCGCGATAACAGACTGTTGTGCGTCAAAACCAAATTTAACCGCGCCCAGGACAGTCGCTTCGTCCAATTCGCCGATTTCAGATTCAACCATCAGCACGCCATCTTTGGTCGCTGCAACAACCAAATCCATTTCGGAATCTTCGGTTTCTTTTTTTGATGGGTTTAAAATATATTTACCATTTTCATAACCAACACGCGCCGCACCAATTGGACCCTGGAAAGGAACGCCAGACAGTGCCAACGCCGCAGATGATGCAATCATCGCCAAGATATCTGGTTGATTAACTTTGTCATATGAAAATACCTGGGCAATGATTTGAACCTTGTTCTTAAATGTTTCTGGGAACAGCGGACGAATTGGACGGTCAATCAAACGCGCAGTCAATGTTTCAGCGGTTGATGCCTTGCCTTCGCGTCTGTCACGTGAACCCGGGATACGACCGGCAGATGCAAATTTTTCTTGATAATCAACCGTCAATGGAAAGAAATCCTGTCCTTCGACCGCAGATTTTTCCGCGCATACAGTTGCCAAGACCATTGTTTCACCCATTGTCGCCAGCACCGAACCATTTGCCTGTTTTGCCATACGACCTGTTTCCAAACGCAATGTTGTATTTCCGTATGGAATTTCAACCACGACTGGATTGTTTAATTTTGTTTTGTCTTCTTTCTTGAATAAGCCAAAAACCATTTTTTTCTCCATTTGTTTTTTTTATTTTTTTTAGTTCGAATTCTGCGAAGAAAAATCATTCGTTTATACATTCTGTGCCAAATGTACAAAAGAACAATTTCATCTTCGCAACTGTTTGATTATAAAATATATTTACACGTTTGCAAGTCTGTATTTTTTTTGCAAAAAACCACAAAAAAACACCCCGACGTTTCCGGGGTGTATATTTTTCTTTCTTTATTATTCTGCCTGAACCGCATCACGTTCAACAATTGCATCTGTTGCAACAGGTTCTGCAACCGCAGGTACACTTGGCTGTGCTGGCTGTGTCAATTCTGCAATTAATGCCTGTAAACGCGCAACCGTTTCTGTATCGTTTAATGCAACTGCAATTGTGTATGACGATTCCAGGTCACTGCGTGCGCCATCAATATTGCCCAACTGTAAATTCAACGCAGCAGATTTTTCAAAATACGCCATTGCGCGATTTGACAGCAGTTCACGTTCTTCCAGTGTTTGTGCGCCCTGAATTTGTTCAGAAATTACACGTACCGCAGATGAATAATCGTTAATTGCGTCTGCATAACGACCGATTGCAGTATATGCTTCTGCACGTTCTGCATAAACACTTGCAGATACTGAACCTTCGGGACGTGCCAACGAATTTGTATAGTCTGCAATTGCACCTTCCCAGTTCTTTAACCACAAATTCAACTGACCACGTTTTGCATACAGGTCACGCATTTGCAATGCAACACTTGGGTTTGCAGTATTTGCAGCCAATGCATTATTGATATCTGTCAAGGCTGCATTGTATTCTTCCATACGTGTGTACAGCAAAGAACGGTCATAATATGCAACGGCGTTTGATGGGTCTTTTGCCAATGCGGCATCAAAATCAGCCAACGCAGCATTATAGTTGCCAGATTGCATATACGCTTCGCCACGCATAATATACGCATCAACAGCAGCACCCCCAGCATCAATCGCAGCTGTAAAATCTGCAATCGCGTCATCAATATTGCCGGCGACTAATTTTTCTTTGCCACTTTTATAATAGTCAGCAGATTGCAACAAAACTTCTTCGGTGATTTCAACCGTTGGTGCAATGACGTTTGTTGGTGTATGACTGCGTCCCAAAATATAAAATGTTGCAGCAATAAAAAATAAAATTATAAACCAATAAACATAAATTGACAGCGACCATGAACCACTACATGTCTTAATCTTGTCATTTTTGACAGTTGTTTTAGATGCCACAGGGCGTACGGTTGCACGGGTTTTAACGCTTGGATTTTTTTTCACAGATGTTTTTTTCATTGTAAAACTCCCTTCCTTTTAATTGGAATGTTAAAGAGTTTTAATCAGTTCGTCAACCGTTTTCTGTGAAACTTTTTTAATTTTTCCAACTGCAAGATTTCCCAGCACAATATTCCCAAACGAAACACGATGTAATTTGCGTACCGGACACCCACACGAACGCAAGACAATTCGCACTTCGTTCTTTTTTCCTTCGGTTATTGTGACGCGCAAATCATTACCGCCAATTTCATCAATTTTCATTGGTGCATATTTTATACCGTCAATTGTTATTCCGCGACGCGCGATGTCCAGTTTAGAAAAATTATTGCAATTTACCGTCGCAATATAGGTGCGCGGAATGTTCGATGACGGCAATGTTAATTTACGCGCCAATGCACCATCATTTGTTAATAATAATAACCCTGTTGTTTTATAATCCAAACGACCGACGTATTTCAGTCCCCGATATTCCCTGGGCAGACAATCATAAATCGTACGACGACCATTTGGGTCACGCACGGTTGTCATTGTATTCAGTGGCTTGTTAAACATATATAATTCTGTTTGTACGCGCCCAGATAAAATGTTTCCATCAATACAAACACGGTCATCATCTTTGATAAAAAATACAGGTGTTGTTATTATATTGTCATTTACAGATACGCGACCGGTCGCAATTAATTCTTCGGCGACGCGACGTGATGCAAATCCAGAATCCGCAATAAACTTTGCAATACGAACCGACATATTCTTACCTCAACAATTTTTCAACCGCAATTGATGCCGCCAATTCAGCGCGCAAGATTGTCTTGCCCAGCGATATTCCACACGCGCCGGCATTATCCAGCGCAGAAAATTCAGCGTCTGAAAAACCACCCTCTGGTCCAACCAAGATAACATTTGCACCAACCGGCGTACAAGACGATTCTTTTCCATATGCGACACGTTCGTCTGCAAAAACCAAACCAGACAATTCCAATTCCGAGAATTTTTTCGGTGGTAATATTTTTGGAACACTGTTGCGGTTAGATTGTTCTGATGCTTCTACCACTATTTTGACCATACGTGTCCAATTTATATGATTGGCGTTTGTTCGTTCTGTTATAACAGGTTGAAATTTTGCAACCCCCATTTGGGTTGCCATATTTAACAAGTCGTCTGTCCGCTTAATCGGCGCAAACATCAATGTTATATTGTTTGACGGGTCGTTATGGTCTGTTTTTTCACCGATGTTTAACACACGACCATCGTCTGACAGCGTTGCATGATATTCATTCCCACCACCAAACGCCAAACACTGGGACGTACGCATAACACGCGTTAGATAGTGCATTGTTCCCCGGTCAACAGGCACAGACATACCAGTCGACAAATTATCGCCCATAAAGATACGTGGAATATTTTTCATATTTTTTAATTTCCTGATTTATAAATATATTTTTTTCTGATATAATCTTAACACCATGGCAATAAAATTCAACTTTTTATCAGCATCGGGCAAGGGCAAAGGCCTGGGGATTTTTGATTCCACAAAATACAAGGAACACGAACAGACCCCATTGGCGCGTGAATTTTGGTCGATACGCTGGACGATTATTATTTGGTTAATTGGCGCACTGATGTTCGCGATGGCATTCCCTGCCGAACAAATATGGCGTTATGGTTGGTCGCCGGCAACACGGCATTGGATTGGAATTTATTTATATCAAATGGTGACAACGTTGGGAATGTCCGTGGTGGCAGAAATACCTGCGTGGATAACACGCGCTGTTGCGCGTCCAGACTGGGCATGTATTGCGCCGCTGATTCCGATTATTGGGTATTTTTTTCTGTCTGATGCAACAATGACCGATGAATTTAACCCACACAGCAAGGATAAATTCGAAGAAAAAACTGCACGCAAGGCGGATGTTGCAGATATTAAAAAAATGGGTGACGACCACAATAATAAAGAAGGTCTGTTTGGTGGTTTTATGATGGTTTTGGGGTATTTTAAAAGCAGACCCTTGAAAATGGACACATGTTTATCTGCATTGTTATTGGCGCCGGCTGGTGCCGGTAAAACCCAGGGTGTCGTGATTCCAACAATTGTTGGCTGTGACAATGTTTCTATGATTATAAACGACCCAAAACCTGAATTGTGTCACGATACATCTGCGTATCGTGCAACGGTCGGACCGGTGTTTATATTAAACTGGGCGGCACGCGACGAACCAGAAAAAGGTATCTATTACCCGGCATGGAATCCGTTGTCACCAGAAAACCTGCCGGCAACCGAAGAAGAAAAAAGTACATATATCCAGGTTATTGTTAATACAATTATCGAAGAAAACGCCAAGGATCCACACTGGTCAAATACGGCGCGTGCGGCGTTGACTGGGTTTATCAACTTTATTGTGTCCAAGGTGGAACGTGCCAAGGCAAATGATTATTTCTATTCACGCCTGTCCAACGGTACATTTGATGAACAAGACGCGGCGGTACTGATGGATTATTATATGACAATGTCATCAGACCCAAATGCGTATGCCGCAATGGCATTGTTGCAAAAAGGACAATTAAATATCAGCAATTATGTTCATGTCGGAACCTGGGCAGGTCTGCCAAAAGAATGGCACGGGGCCGAGGCATCAATACCAATGTTCTTGGCATGGTATGTCGAAGGACAAATCAAAGTCGCCCAACAAATCGAAGAACGTAAACGCCAAGGCGACCAAATGGTTATGATGGCAGACCCGATGAAAGACTTCTTGAACGAGGCTGTAAATGAAGCCCAATTGTATTCGTATGACAGCGACGCGATTTCATCACTTATTAACCTGTCCAATACGCCGGACAAGGAACGCGGTTCTGTTATTTCAACAATGAATGCCGGATTAAATATTTTCCGTCACCCGGCGGTTAATAAGCATACACGTCATTCCGATTTACATTTTGGGGACCTGCGTGGCATGGTTGACCCACGTGATGGCAAGATGAAGCCAACAACGGTATACCTGTCAATGAATGTGGCAGATGCCCCGGCGTTCCGCCCAATTACCAGTATGTTTGTTGAGTTGCTGTCAAATTTCTTGATTGCCAATAAGCCCGGTAATGTAAATCATGGACAGAAATTGGGACCGTTCCCAACGCTGTTCGTGTTGGACGAAATGCCAACAATGAATAAGTTAGAGGCGGTTATCCAAGGTCCCGCCGTTGGTCGTGGACAAAAGGTATCATACCTGATTGTTGGTCAGGACATCAGCCAGATTGCAGAAAAATATGGTGACAAGGCGGCAGAAACCGTTATTGCCAACAGTGCGGCAAAAATCATCCTGCGTGTAAATGACCCTGCAACGGCACAACGCTTTACAGATATGATTGGTAAAAAGAAAACCAAGAAAAAGGAAAAGGGTCCAGACGGTAAAGATACCGAAGTGACAAAAGAAGAAGACCTGTTCAGCCCAATGGATTTGATGACACTGCCAATGGGTAAACAGATTATCGTGTATCAGGGACACTATAATCGCCCGATTGAGGCTGACGGTGAATGGCACTTCCTGCGCAAGACCAAGGTTCAAATCGAAATCAATGATAAAGTTAAAATGGGGGGTACAACACCAATTCCAGAATACCTGATACCACATCATCATCGCGCGTTAAAATATCCGGGCAATCCACGTACGTATGACCCAAAAACCATGGAAGTAAAAGAATTGGTATAAAAATGTCCCAACTGGGGCATTTTTTTTACGTTAGGGTTTTTTCATAAATATTGATTTATCTAAAATATGTTTTATAATTTCGCCGAAAATAAACATAAAAAGGACGACAAAAATGGCAAAGAAATACCTGATTACATCTGCATTACCATACGTGAACAATAACCTGCACATTGGGCATTTAATTGGTTGTTGGTTGCCGTCGGATGTGTATGCACGTTTTTGTCGCGCACGTGGACGTGATGTCTTGTTTGTATGTGGGTCTGATGAACACGGCACGGCCAGTGAAATTGGCGCCCTGAAAGAAGGTATACCTGTTGCAGAATATGTTGATAAATATCGTGCTGCGCATGAACAGTCTGTTCGTGATTTTAATTTGTCTTTTGATACATATGGACGAACGCATACAAAATTACACGAACAATTAATTCAGAAATTGTTTGAACGCCTGCAAGAACAAAATATGTTGGTTGAAAAAACATCTGTTCAGCCGTATTCCGTCAAAGATGAAATGTTTTTGGCAGACCGATTTGTTATTGGAACATGTCCAAAATGTGGTCACGATGGTGCATATGGGAACGAGTGTGGAAAATGTGGCGCAACCCTGGAACCAGAACAGTTGATTAATCCGCACAGTGCGATTACGCCTGATTCACCTGTGGAAATGCGTGAAACAAAACATATGTATTTCAAATCAAGCGAAATGCAAGACAAACTGCGTGAATGGATTAATTCGCGTGTTGGTTGGCCGAAAACCGCATTGGCAATCGCAAATAAATGGCTGGACGAAGGTCTGCGCGACAGTCCGATTACACGCGATTTAAAGTGGGGAATTCCAGTAAATAAGCCGGGTTATGAAAACAAGGTTTTCTATGTTTGGTTTGATGCGCCATGGGGCTATGTTTCTATTTCCCAGGCGGCAAATGAAAACTGGGCAGATTGGTGGCACGGTGGTGATGATGTTCACTATACCCAATTTATGGGCAAAGATAATATTTCATTTCATTCTATATTCTTTCCATCCCAAGAATTGGCGATGAATGACAACTGGAAAACAGTTGATGTGTTAAAGGGTATGAATTTTTTAAATATGAACGGCGCGAAAATATCTAAATCCACGGGCAATGGTGTTTTCTTGAACGACGCGGTTCAGGAATTGCCTGCTGATTACTGGCGTTATGCGTTAATCGCGTCTGCCCCAGAAACAGATGACACAGATTTTACCATTGAACGTTTCGCAGATATTGTGAACAAAGACCTGAATGGTATGTTGGGGAACTTTGTGTCGCGTGTTTGCAAATTAACAGCCAAGAATTTTGGTAATAATGTACCTGCATCGGGTGCAAAAAATCCAGAATTAGAATCACAAATTAACGAAAAATTGGCTGAATTGACACGTGCGCTGGACGCGTGCGAATTTCGCGCATCGATTGCGGCACTGCGCGGTCTGTACGCGATTGGAAATGAATATATGACACGTATGGAACCATGGGCATTGGTAAAGAATGGTGATATGACGACGGCGGGTGCGGTATTGAACGAATGTTTTCAGCTGATTGATTTGTTCGCACGTGTATCTGCGCCTGTTATTCCAGAAACTGCGACAAAAATGCAGAACATATTTAATCCAACGCACGACTTATCTTGGCCGACAGAATACGAACATCGTATAAAAGACGGCGACGAATTTACGGTTCCAGAAAACTTGTTTAATCGTATTGACGATGACAAGATTACGCAAATGACAGAAAAATATACCGTAAAAAAAGAAGACACGACACCAAAACCTGTTGTTGCAGAAATTGTAAGTGTTGAAAATCACCCTGCGCGTGAAAATTTGCATGTTTTATCTGTAAACGTGGGCGGCGATGAAAACATTCAAATTGTATGTGGTGCGCCAAATGTACGCGTTGGGTTGCGTGGCGTTCTGGCCCCGGTTGGTTCAAAATTACCAGGTATGAAAAAACCAATGGCACAACGCACCGTTGCCGGTGTTGAATCTTTTGGCATGATGTGCAGCGCATTAGAACTGGGGGTTGGCGCCGACGGTGATAATATCATCGAATTGGGTTCTGATGTCGAAATCGGTTCGGAATATAAATAATATGTCGGGATTGCGTGTTGTTTTGTTGTCGTGTTGCGCGCCGTGTTCGGCGGGTGCAATTAAGCAGTTGGCAGACCGCGCAATCCCAGACGTATCTGACTTTATCGTTCTGTTTTATAATCCAAATATTTTCCCAGAATCTGAATATACCAAACGCATGCATGAACAGATTAAATATTGTGAACAGTTGGGTGTGAAATATGCTGTTTTGGAATATGACCATGACGCGTGGCGTGACGCCGTGCGTGGTCTGGAAATAGAACCTGAACGCGGTGCGCGCTGTTCGCTGTGTTTTGAATATAGATTTCGCCGCGCGGTAAAATTTGCACGTGAACATGGCTATAACGCGATTGCAAGTGTACTGGGCGTATCGCGTCACAAAGACCAAAGTCAGGTTGACACCGCCGCCCAAACGGAATGTTCTGATATTCAATATTTGCCAATAAAGTGGGACGAAGGTTTACGTGTACAAATTAATCGCGCGTCTGACTTTTATCGTCAAAATTATTGCGGTTGCGAATTTAGTATTCGCAAAGTATAATCTGAATTGAATTTAACAAAAGGCTATATATGTCATCAATATTTGTTTTCCCAGGTCAAGGTGCGCAAAGCGTCGGCATGGGACGCGATTTATATGAAAATAATGCCATTGCACGCGCCGTGTTTGATGAGGTTGACGACGCTCTTGGTGAAAAGTTATCGGAAATCATTTTCAATGGTCCAACCGATACATTGACGTTGACTGCAAATGTTCAGCCGGCAATTATGGCAACATCGATTGCAATGTTGCGTGCATCTGGTGCGTCACTTCCAGAATATGTTGCGGGACACTCATTGGGTGAATATACGGCATTATGTGCGGCCGGCGCATTAAGTGTTGGTGATACCGCGAAACTATTGCGCGCACGTGGTAATGCAATGCAGACTGCGGTTCCGGTGGGACATGGTTTAACGGCTGTTATTTTAGGTTTGGATATCGACGTTGTTCGTGAAATTTGTGCAAAAACAGACTGTGATGTTGCCAATGACAATTCCCCGGGTCAGGTTGTAATTTCTGGTGCCAAAGATGTCGTAGAACAAACAATGGTTGCTGCCAAGGATGCGGGTGCAAAACGTGCAATGCCGTTGGCATTATCTGTACCTGTTCATTGCCGGATTCAGCAGCCTGCTGCCGACGCAATGCACGCAGCATTGGCAGGTGTAAAAATGATTACGCCATCTGTACCATTAATTTCGAACAAGACATGTACCCCGATAACCGATGTTAACGAAATCAAAGACGCGCTTGTTTATCAAATGACGCATGGCGTGCGCTGGCGCGAAAGTGTATTGGCAATGGCTGATATGGGTATCACAGATATGATAGAGGTTGGACCAGGTGTCGTCCTGACGGGACTGTGTTCACGCATTACAGATAAAATAACCGCAAAGAAGATGGAGATATAGTTATGTTTGATTTAACAGGACGTGTTGCATTAATCACAGGCGCCACAGGTGGTATTGGTGTCGCAATCGCAAAAAAGATGAAGGCTGCAGGTGCCACAGTTGTTGTTTCTGGTCGCAATGTCGCAAAAATGGATTCAGAATTTGGTGATGATTATATCAAGATTCCATGTGATCTGGCATCTGATGGTGGTGCGGTTGAATTAATCATGGACACAATTGACAAGGCTGGCAAGATTGATATCTTAATTAACAATGCCGGTATTACCAAGGACACATTGTTAATGCGTATGACAGACGAACAATTTGATGATGTTATAAATACAAATCTGCGTTCTTGTTTCAAGATGTGTCGTGCGGCAATTATGCCAATGATGAAAAATCGCTATGGTCGTATTATAAACATGGCGTCCATTATCGGCACAATTGGTGGACCGGGTCAGGCAAACTATGCCGCAAGTAAAGGTGGCATGATTGCAATGACAAAATCCATCGCGGCTGAGGTTGCATCCCGTGGCATCACTGCGAACGCGATTGCACCGGGATTTATCAAAACCCCAATGACTGACGTTTTGCCCGAAGAATTGAAAAAGACATACCTGTCACAAATCCCAGCGGGTCGTTTTGGTGAACCGGAAGATATTGCAAATGCATGTGTGTTTTTGGCGTCTGATGAGGCGTCATACATCAACGGTCAAACCTTGCACGTAAACGGCGGTATGGGACGGTTTTAATGCAAAAATATGATGTAATTGTTATTGGTGGCGGTCATGCAGGTGTCGAAGCGGCATCTGCGTCTGCGCGTCGTGGCGCAAAAACACTGTTATTAACCCAGGCAGGATCTGACCTGGGGGCATTGTCGTGCAACCCCAGTATTGGTGGCCCCGGTAAATCCCAAATGGTCGCCGAAATGGACGCATTGGGTGGCGTTATGCCACGCGCCGCAGATCGGGCTGGGATTCATTGGCGCACGTTAAATGCGTCGCATGGTGCCGCAACCCAGGCATTGCGCGCCCAAATAGACCGCAATTTATATCATAATGCAATTGTTGATATTTTATCGGCCGACGAAAATTTAACGGTAAAATACGAACCTGTTTTTGATTTAGATATAAAAAACAAGACGGTTAATAAAGAATATTCTGCCACTGCAATTGTTTTAACAACGGGCACATTCTTGGGTGGTTTGGTGACGCGTGGCAATGAAAAAATCCCGTCTGGACGTTTGCAAGATGACGGTACATATCAATCGCCTGATACGCATATTTCCGGCGTATTGCGCGATTCTGGTTTTAAATTATTGCGCCTTAAGACGGGAACGCCTGCGCGTATCAAGAAAGATTCAATCGATTTTTCTGTATGTGAAGTTCAGCCTGGTGACACCCCCCACGATTGGTTCAGCGATGGTGATGAAAATAATAATTATGACAGTGTGTGCTATATAACCCACACAACGGAACATACGCACGATGTTATTCGTGAAAATATAACAAATGCCCCGATGTATAATGGCGACATTCGTGGTACTGGTCCACGTTATTGCCCGAGTTTAGAAGACAAGGTTATGCGTTTTCCAGACCATAAAACCCACCATGTTTTCTTAGAGCCTGAGGGTTGGAACAGCGATTTGATTTATCCAAATGGCATATCGACCAGTTTTGGCAGTGATGTCCAAGATAAATGGATTCGTACAATCCCGGGCTTAGAAAATGCAGAAATTGCCCGTTATGGCTATGCAATTGAATACGATGCAATTGATGCGCGCGCATTAAATAATAAATTGCAATCCAAGAATATTCCAAGCTTGTTCTTTGCAGGACAAATTAATGGAACGTCTGGGTACGAAGAAGCCGCCGCCCAGGGTTTAATTGCGGGCGCAAATGCCGCCGCATATGCATTGGGTGCGGATTCGCTGGAAATCGACAGAACAAATTCAATGATTGGTGTTTTGATTGATGACATAACGACATTGGGGGTTGATGAACCGTACCGTATGTTTACATCGCGTTCTGAATATCGCCTGTCTTTGCGTTCTGATAATGCAATTGCTCGTTTGGGACCGATTGGTGTAAGGCTGGGGTTAATCAGTGACGAAAAATACAACGAAAAATTGTCACGTAAATCTGAAATAATCGCCCAAAATGATAAATTCTATGCCGGCTATATCGCGCGCAATGAACGTGAAATCGCGGCATACAAACGCGATGCGATGTTGAAAATTCCGGCTGATTTTACGTATGATGCCCTGCCCGGCTTAACAAATGAATTAATCGAAAAATTAAACGCCACGCGTCCGGAAAATATTGCCGCATTGTCACGCATACCTGGTATGACCCCGGCGGGAATAATGGTTGTTTTACGACGTGTGAAAAATTAATAAAAACGCCGGCATTTGCCGGCCTTTTTGTTATTCTTTTTCTGCTTTTTGCAGAACGGCTGTAAATGTCGCCTCTGCTACCTTTTTTCCGCCAACCATGGCGATACCATGAAATTTGTATAACTTCATTTTTGTTAATAACAGTTCAACATGTAATTCCAATTTGTCGCCTGGGCGCACCATATGTGAAAACTTAATTTTTTCCATTGTTGTGAAATAGCCCAGCATGTCTTTACGTTCTGCTTCGGTCATTCTTTTAAATGCGACATAGCATGCGGTTTGCGCCAATGCCTCTACCTGTAATACACCGGGCATAATTGGGTCGCCTGGAAAATGCCCTGGGCACCAAAATTCATCGTCACGAACATATTTTATACCAACCGCGCTGGTGTCATTATATTCGCGAATTTCATCAACCAATCGCATGTCACCACGATGTGGAATTATTTTTTCAATTTCTTTTGCGTCAATCATATGTTTTTTCCTTCTCTTTTATTTTTTATCATTTTTCATTTGTTTTTTTAACCATGCATAATGACGCATAAATTCTGTTCCTGGACCTGCTGGATATCCCATATGACTTTCGCCATCTGGAATATTGCGGAAAACCCCACTGTTTGCACCAACGGACGCATCGTTTCCAATGTGTACGCCGTTTGCAACACCAACATGTCCCCCCAATAACGCGCGGTCACCAACCACAACACCGCCTGCCAGACCAACACCACTGGCCAAGAAACATTCAGAACCGATAACAACGCCATGTGCAATCTGACACAGGTTGTCAATTTTTGTGCCATCACCCACGCGCGTATCTGTCATCGCGCCACGGTCAATGCATGTATTTGCTCCAACAGATACCCGTTCGCCCAAAACAACACGACCAACGTGTGGGATAAATATGTTTTTGCCATTTTGACGGGTGTATCCAAAGCCGTCTTTGCCAATTACTGCGCCAGAATTTATTATACTATCTGCGCCAATTGTTGCGTTTTCGATATGCGCCCCAGATTGTATAATTGTGTTTCGTCCGATAACAACGTTTCGTCCAATGTATGCATATGGGTATATCTTTGCGCCTGGCTCAATTACTGCCCCTCGTTCAATTGTTGCAAATTGCCCGACATAGTTTGTACGTCTTTTGCGAAAGAAGACACCCCGGTCAATATGTGCATTTTTACTGATACCGAAACGTGGTTTTTCTTTATAAATTTCACCCAATATTTTTACGATATTTCCACGTGGACTGTCTGTGATTAACAGTGTCGCCCCCTTTGGTGCGTGTTTTGCCTGTTCTGGCTGAACCAGTATCACAGTTGCACGTGTTTTTTGTAAAACCTCTATCGGCAGAATTTTAAAGGCATTACTGTTTTGTTCTGTGGAATAGAATGCCAATTGTCCGGCGCGCGCATCTGCGATTGGCGCGACGCCACGCACAGGTTCATTTGCGTTTCCACGTAATTCCAAGCCGAATTTTTTGGCCAATTCGCCCGCGGTCGTCTTGCTTGCGCTGGGCATAAACAAAGATTTAATTATTTTTATCATAGTGACACGATTATAGACCATAAAACCCACCTTTTCCACATTTTTGTTAATATGCAGATTTTTCTTGCGTTTTAATATTTCGTCTATATAATACACAGTGTTCTTAAATAATTTTTAAGGGCGGGGTTCGGGAATGAATCCCGCTCTTTCAATAAGACATAAAATAAACGCGAAGGAGTATATAAATGTCTTTTGTATCTATGCCTCGTCAAGATTTACTGTTGGCCATTGATTCTTTGGCCCAGGAAAAGCAGATTGACCGTGAAATCGTTATTGAATCACTAGAAGCGGCGATTGCTAAAATCGCAAAACACAAATATGGCGAAGAATTTAATATTACTGCCAATATCGACCGCAAGAATGGCGCGATTTATGTAAAACGCTTGTTTGATGTTATTGAATCACCTGAATCTGTTGGCGAAGAATACGATGCAAATACAATGTTAACTGTCGCCCAGGCAAAGAAGTATGCCAAAAACCCGGTCGTTGGTGACGTGGTCGAAGATGCGCTGCCAGAACCAGAATTTGGTCGTATGGCATTCCAAACTGCGAAACAAATCATGACTGCACGTGTACGTGACGCTGAAAAGGGTCGTCAGTACGAAGACTTTAAGGATAATATCGGCGATATCGTCAGTGGTGTTGTTAAACGTATTGAATTTGGTAATGTTTTTGTTGACATTAATGGCAAGGCCGAAGGTTATATCAAGGGTACAGAATTAATCCCTGGCGAACGCTTGACGGTTGGCGATCGTGTTCGTGCATTGATTATGGACGTTGCGCGTTCAAATACTGGTCCCCAGATTTTCTTGACACGTACGCATCCGATGTTCATGGAAAAATTATTCGTTCAAGAAGTTCCTGAAATTTACGAAGGTCTGATTAAAATCAAATCTGTTGCACGTGCGCCGGGTTCACATGCGAAAATCGCTGTTGAAACATCTGACCCATCAATTGATGCGGTTGGTATGACTGTTGGTATCAAGGGTACACGTATTCAGCCGGTTATCAATGAATGTCATGGCGAAAAAATTGACGTTATCTTGTATTCCGAAGACCCTGCTGTATTTATTGTTAACGCAATGCAGCCTGCCAAGGTCGCAAAAATCATCGTTGACGAAGATACACGCAGCGCAGCCGTCGTTGTAAACGAAGATCAGCAGTCTTTGGCAATCGGACGTCGTGGTCAGAATGTACGTTTGGCATCACAGTTGACAGGTTGGAACATTGATGTTATGAACGAAACCGAAGAACAAGAACGTCGCGCCAAAGAATTTAAAGAAAAGACAGAATTGTTTATCGGCGGTTTGGACGTTGATGAAATGATTGCGCAATTGCTGATAACCGAAGGTTTCCGTACAATCGAAGAAATCGCATTTGTTGATATTTCTGAACTGGAAAGCATCGAAGGCTTTAATGCTGAATTGGCATCAGAATTGCAGAAACGTGCAAAAGATTATTTGAATAAAGTCGAACAAGACTATCTGGACAATGGTCACAAGTTGGGCATGTCTGATGACTTGTTAACATTTGACTTTATTAAACGTCCAACAATCATGAAATTGGGCGAAGCAGGAATCAAATCGCTGGAAGATTTGGCAGATTTATCAACAGATGAATTGGTTGAAATCTTGGGCGAAGACACAATGAGTAATCGTTTGGCAGGTCGTGTAATTATGAAAGCACGCGAAGTCGCATACGATATAAAACAAGACGAAGAGTAAAAAATACAGGGTGCAATGGTCAATCCACTGCACCTTGAAAATTATTAACGGAGTGAATCTATATGGCAACATTGACACTTGGAAAATCTGTGACAACTGACGCAGTACGCAGTAAAAAAGGCGACGCAGTATTTGTTGAACGTCGTCGTCGTGTTGTTGCACCTGGCAGCAAAGAATTGCGCGACGAACCAGCAACGCCGGTCACACCACGCAATGCAACAGATGAAAAATTACGTGCAGTATTGGCTGCCGCCAAGGCGCGTGAAGAAGAACGTAAAAAGCGCGAAGCCGAAGAAGAAGCCGCACGCAAAGCACGCGAGGCAGAAATCGAACGTGAAAATCGTGAATACGAACGCGTCAAAGAACAACTGAATGCACGCGAAAATACCGCAGCTGAAAATGTTGACGCTGTTGAAGAAACACCTGCCCCACGCGCACAAAAGCCTGCGCCTGCACAAAAAGTATTTACAAATAATGCTATGCCGTCACAAAATAATCGCAAGAATCGCGGTAATGATGACGAAGATTCACGTCCATCGAAATTTGCAAATTCAAAGAAAGATTTCAAAAAATCTGGCAAAATCCATCTAAATGACATTGTTATGGGTGGTGGTGATGACGATGATGAAATCGGTATTCGTGGTGCAAATCGTCGCCGGTCCGAGGCGTCATTAAAACGTTTTCGTGAAAAAGCGCGCGCAATGTTCACTGTCCCACAAAAGGTTGAACATGTCGTCACACTGGGTGACACAATCACTGTCAAAGATTTGGCTGCTGCCATGGCAGAAAAGGTTGGCAATGTTATCAAAAAATTGATGGAAATGGGCATGATGGTATCTGTAAACCAATCCATCGATGCAGATACTGCCGAACTGATTGCCGGCGAATTTGGCGCAACGGTAAAGCGCGTAGATGTAAAACCATATGCAGAAATCCTTGAACGTGAACCAAATCCAGAAAAATTGGCGCCACGCGCACCTGTTGTGACGGTTGTGGGACACGTTGACCATGGTAAGACATCATTGCTGGACGCATTTCGTAATGCGAATGTTGCCGCCGGCGAAGCAGGCGGTATCACCCAACACGTATCGTCTTATGAGGTTAAAACAAAGTCTGGTCCAATGATTACATTCTTGGATACCCCGGGTCACGAAACGTTTACAGCCATGCGCGCCCGTGGTGCCCAGATGGCGGATATTGTTGTGCTGGTGGTTGCGGCAAACGATTCTATTATGCCACAAACGATAGAGGCGATTAACCACATTCGCGCAGCCAAGGTTCCATTTATCGTTGCGATTAATAAAATCGATTTACCAGAAGCAAACCCAACACGCGTTAAAACAGACTTGTTGCAACAAGAAGTTCAGGTCGAAGAAATGGGTGGCGATGTCCAATGTGTTGAGATTTCTGCAACGAAAAAAATTGGTCTGGATAAATTAGAAGAAGCAATTTTATTACAGGCAGAAATGATGGACTTAAAGGCAGACCCAGAAATGCCGGCTGTCGCCTATGTGGTCGAAGCAAAACAAGAAAAAGGTTTGGGTGCCGTTGCAACCGTCTTGATGCGCCAGGGTACCTTAAAAATTGGCGACGTTTTTGTTGTTGGCGATACTTTTGGTCGTGTTCGTGGTTTGATTAATTCTGCTGGTGAACGTGTAAAATCTGTAAAGCCTGGTCAACCTGTCGTTGTATTGGGATTGAACACTGTCCCAGGTGCCGGTGACGAATTGCGCGTTATGGAATCTGAGGCGCAAACCCGCGAAGTTGCCGCCTATCGCGCACAAAAAACCAAGGACAAAGCCAACGCGGTAAAACGTTCATCGCTGGAAGAATTATTCGCAAAACGTGATGACAACAAGAAATTAATCTTGCCGATTATCCTGCGTGCAGACGTACAAGGGTCGGTAGAGGCAATTTCAGACATGGTCAAAGAAATTAATACGGACAAGGTCGGTGTTGAAATCTTGTCATCTGGTGTTGGTCAAATTACCGAAGGTGACATTCGTCTGGCGACGGCGTCTGGTGCGGTTATTATTGCGTTTAATGTTCGTGCAGATTCTGTTGTTCGTGACATGGCGCGCAGCAATGGCGTTGACATTCGTTATCACAGTGTTGTTTATCGTATCACAGACGAAATCAAAGAAATCTTGTCTGGTAAATTGGCACCAGAAAAGCGCGAAACCTTTATCGGTTATGCAGATGTTATTGCACTGTTTACTGTGGGCAAAGGTATACGTGTTGCCGGTTGTCGTATGACCGAAGGTACGATTAAGAAAGATGCATTTGTTCGCTTGTTGCGCAACAATGTTGTTATCTATGACGGTAAAATTGGTCAGTTGCGTCGTGAAAAGAACGAAGTAAAAGAAGTATCTGGTGGCGTTGAATTTGGTATGTCTTTTGACAAGTATAATGACTTAAAAGAAGGCGACCGTGTTGAATGCTATGAGGTTGAAGAAATTCGTGCGCAATTGTAAATAAAAACACCGGCATTTGCCGGTAAATCCCCTTCGCTTGGCGAAGGGGTGGCGCGATAGCGACAGGGTAGTGGTAATAAATATATTCAAAATTAAATAAAACACCGGCATTTGCCGGTGTTTTTATTATATTTTTTATTCGTTTTTCAGAAATTTTTCCAACCATTTGTTATCAAAATTCAACTGCTTTACATCTTTGTTCTTTAACAGTTTTTGTTGCAGTGGAATTGTTGTTTTTACACCTTCGATAACAAATTCATCCAATGCACGTGTTGCGCGCATAATACATGCAGGTCTGCTTTGTGCATGAACGATTAATTTTGCAATCATCGAATCATATGTTGGTGGAATTGTGTATCCGGTGTAAACCGCACTGTCTACACGAACGCCCAACCCCCCAGATGGGGCATATAGTGTGATTTTACCCGGGTTTGGAATAAATGTTTCTGGGTCTTCGGCATTAATACGAAATTCAATTGCATGACCATTTGGAATGACATTTGATTGGGTATAGCCTAACTTTTCCCCGGCGGCGACACGAATTTGTTCGCGTACCAAGTCAACACCATACACCATTTCTGTGACTGGGTGTTCCACTTGCAGGCGCGTATTCATTTCCAAGAAATAGAATTTACCATCTTCGAACATAAATTCAAAAGTACCTGCATTTGTATATCCCATTTTTTTTGCAGCGGATTTACAAACTTCTATCATATCGTCGCGTTGTTTTTGTGACAACACGGCGGCTGGACATTCTTCCATAACCTTTTGGTTTCTGCGCTGTAATGAACAATCGCGCTCACCAAAGATTACAACGTTTCCGTGTTTGTCGCCCAACACCTGAAATTCGATATGACGTGGGTGCAATAACAGTTTTTCCATATACAACGTATCATCACCAAAGGCAGATTTTGCCTCGTTCTTGGTCAGTTGATATGCCTCTGCCATTTCATCGGCGTTCATAACAGGCCGCATCCCCCGCCCCCCCCCACCTGCTGATGCTTTTAACATAACAGGATAGCCGATTTTTTCAGCGGTTGCCAACGCATCATCTAATGATGCCAGTGCGCCATCAGAACCAGGTACCACCGGCAGTCCACATTCGATTGCGGTGCGTTTTGCATTAACCTTGTCCCCCATTTTGGTAATCATTTCTGGGCTGGGTCCGACCCAAATCATGCCATGTTGTTCAACTTTTTGTGCAAAATCTGCACGTTCAGACAAGAAACCATAGCCCGGATGAATCGCATCAGAATTTGTTAACAAGGCCGCTGTTAATATTGCAGATTCATTCAAATAAGAATCTTTTGCAGGCCCTGGTCCAATGCATACAGATTCATCTGCCAGTTGAACGTGCATTGCTTCTTTATCTACTGTTGAATACACAGCGACGGTGCGAATACCCATGTCGCGACATGCGCGAATAATACGCAGGGCAATCTCCCCACGATTCGCGATTAAGACTTTTTTTATTTGTGACATATTATTCAATCACTATTAATGGTTGATCAAATTCAACAGCTGCGCCGTCAGATACCAATATTTCTTTTACGACGCCGTCTTTATCTGATTTTATTGGATTAAACGTTTTCATCGCTTCTACCAATGCGACTGTATCGCCTGCTTTGACTTGTTTGCCAACCGTCACGAATGCGTCTGCGCCTGGTTCTGGTGCCAAATAAACCACGCCAACCATTGGTGATTTCAAGGCATAACCGCTAAGTGTACCATCAACAGGTTCTGATGTTGCAGATTTTGCTTCTGCCACCGGTGCAGATGACACTGCAACGGTCGCGGCCTGTTGTTTTGATAGGTGAATATGTTTACGGTATACACCAAACAGAAACTGACGTTCTAAATCCAATTCTGTAATGCCCATATCGTCCATAATTTTTGACATGGATTCAACGGTTGCACGAAATGACATTTTTTATATCCTTATGTTAATAATTAATTATGTCTTGTGGTTTAAAAGTTTATCATATTCTGGGCGCATGTCAAGGGACGGGGTCATAACCAAAGCCCCCACCTGGTCGACATCGACCGATGCGCTTTAATCCCAACCAGGTGCCACGAAATATACCGTATTTTTGAATGGCGATACGTGTGTATTCACTGCATGTTGGGGTAAACCTGCATGCCGCCCTGCCCCCAATTACTGGTGATATTGCACACTGATATGCACGCACCATTGCGCATGCCATACGTTGAAAGAATGTTTGATTATTTTGCATTTATTTATTGATTGCGCAGATAGTGTAAAGCCTTTTTCATTGCGACACGACCGGCTGTTCTGTCTGCGTCCAGTATTGCGCGTCGTATTATAAACACATAATCCCATTCTGGTCGCAACATTTTTTCATTAAATGCCAGCCAATCACGCAACAGGCGTTTGGCGTGATTTCTGTCAACGGCATGCTTAAATGTCTTTTTAGTCACGATTATACCATATCGTGCATCGTCTGAAAATTTTGCCGGTTTTGCACGCACCAAAAAATAGGCACAACGTGCAGTCGGGTCGTTTTCACCCATTGCAAAGTCAGCATGATTTTTTATCGTATCGCGTTTCATTACTGGCACATAATATCATATTACAGAATAAATCAAATAAATTTGTTGGGGTGCCTTGATTTTTTGAACATCGTGCTTTATAGTGCAAAAAAGTCAATATTTTATGGGGAAAAATATGTATAATTGTCTGATGAAGTTTTTTTCTGCCGACATGGCAATTGACCTGGGGACGGCAAATACACTGATTTATGTAAAGGGGCGCGGTATTGTTTTGAATGAACCGTCTGTTGTGGCAGTGGCTGAAAATCGTTTGTTGGGACGCAAGGAAATTTTGGCAGTTGGAACAGAGGCTAAGCAGATGTTCGGTCGTACCCCCGGCACAATTTCAGCCGTTCGTCCTCTGCGTGACGGTGTTATTGCAGACTTTGAAGTCGCCGAAGAAATGATTAAATATTTTATTCGCAAGGTTCATCATAAAAACCCATTGGCTGCACCGTTGATTATTATCTGTGTACCATCGTGTGCAACCCAGGTGGAACGTCGTGCTATACAAGAGGCTGCCGACGCCGCCGGCGCGCGCAAGGTTTACATTGTCGAAGAATCAACTGCGGCTGCGATTGGTGCGGGTCTGCCTGTGGAAAAGCCGGTTGGTTCAATGGTGTTGGACATTGGTGGTGGCACGACCGAGGTTGCAGTCATGTCCCTGGGTGGTATTGTTTATTCGAATGCGGTTCGTACTGCCGGCGACCAGATGGACATTGATATCATCGATTTTGTACGCAAGAACAAGAATTTGTTAATTGGTGAAAACACCGCCGAAGAAATAAAAAAACGTATTGGTACTGCCATCTCGCCCAAGGACAAGGCAAACGAATTGACCATGAAGATAAAGGGGCGTGATTTGTTGTCTGGTACGCCACGCGAAACCGTTATCACAGAATCTCAGGTTGCTGGTGCGTTGGCGCAAACAGTATCCAAGATTGTTGATACCGTACGTCAGGCATTGGAATTAACTCCACCTGAATTATCTGCGGACATTGCTGATTTGGGTATTGCAATGACGGGTGGTGGTTCAATGTTGCGCGGTCTGGATACTGCGATTCGTTCCGCAACTGGTTTGCCGGCGTTCTTGGTTGATAATCCGTTGGCATGCGTTGCATGTGGCAGTGGCAAAATGTTGTCTAATCTGGACAAGAGCAAACACGTCCTGCAAACGATGTATTAATATAATAAAATGTCATAAAAACACCGGCATTTGCCGGTGTTTTTATTGATTTTTATTTTTTCTAAATTCGTCCAACGACACAACGCGCCCTGGGTCTGGGACAGTGTCTGGTTTTTCTTCCAATGGTAATTCCATATCATTGTCCGCAGCCACAGGTTGTAATTTATTTTGAAACGTCAACATAAAATCAACTGATGGGTCTTTAAATTCAACCAGTGCAGAAAAAGGAACGCGTATAAAGAAAGGACGGCCGTCAAACGTCAGTTGTACGCCAAATTCTTTATCTGAAACATGCAGATTGTTATACGAATATTGTAAGACAATCGTCATTAAGTCGGGGTATCGTATACGCAGAAAATCTGGTAATACAACGCCATTATCGCGTGTGCGGAATGTTATAAAAAAATGAGTCCCATCCCCCAATCCATTAAATTGCGCATGTACCAGTGCATCTTTGACCACTGATTTTAATGCGTTATCCAAAAGTGTTTGATAATCAATACGTGCCATATTTTTTTTACTCCGCACATACTATATTATTTATTTCGCCATCTTTGCAAGCAACAAATACAGCGTTTGGAACATTCTTGAACACGTTTTCGTCCAGTCCTGTTGCCCAAACCTGGGCGTCGGCATCACCCAGTTCTTGAAATAATTTAGATCTGGCATTTTCATCCAGGTGGGCTGCCGCCTCGTCCAGCAGGATTAGTGGGCGAAGACCTGTTTTTGTGTGGATTAATTTTGCATGTGCCAAAATCAATTCGATTAAAATTGTTTTTTGTTGCCCTGTGCTGGTCAGATGTGCTGGCAACTTTAATTGTGTATTAAACACACCAAAGTCAGATTTATGTGGTCCATCGATAACCATTTTATCGCCGGTCAGCATCCGATTTTCTTTCAGGTATTCGATGTACTTACGTTCTGCATCACCTGCACTTGTTCCGTCAATCAACATTTTTTCAATCATGCCTGATACAGAAACTGCGCATCTTTTTAGAAAATAATTCAGTTCACCTGCATATTGAATCCTTGCAGCAGCAATTGCCACCGCCACACCCGCAATCTGTGTGTCCAGCGCGTTCAGCCAATGTGCGTCTGCGCCTGATTTTAATGCGTATGCGCGTTCACTCATTAACTTGCTAAGTCGTGCCACGCGTCCTGCGTGCGATGTGTCAAAACTGGTGGCCAGCCTGTCAAAAAAAGCCCGTCTGTCAGATGCGCTATCAACAAACAGTCTGTCTTCACGTGGGGTTAACCAAACCATTCGTAAATGTTGTGTTAATTCAGACAGTGGCGCGTTTTCCCCGTCTATTTTTGCACGTCTATTTGTGTCGCCACCAATAAAATTTACTGCAACCGCTGTATCATCGGTCAGGTTTGCAAAAACACTGAACCCCCCTGCCCCATCAAACCGTGCAATGTCCGCCATTTGCGCACCGCGCATGCCACGATCCCCTGATAACATAGACAATGCCTCTAATATTGCGGTTTTGCCGGCACCATTTGGTCCTGTAATAATTACATTGCGTCGATTATTGGTTATAATGCGACATGTTTTGTGGTTTCTAAAATCTGTCAGGCTAAGTGTATTAATCATACGTGCATAATACACTATAAAAAAAACACCCGCAAGGGGCGTTTTGCCTATATTTTCAATTTGTTTTTCATCGCTTTAAGTGTTTGTATATTAATCCCCAGACTGTCCCCACGTGCAATAAGTCCGTTCAGTGCAAATATGCCTTCTACTGTACCGGTTGGAACTTCGCCACGTGCAATTGACATGCCACCCGAAAAATTTCGACTGGTTGGACTGGTCGCCGATAGAAACAAGTCGCCTATACCGCACAGACCCAAGAATGTACGAATTTGTGCGCCTGCTGCCAGGCCTATATTCACAATTTCATTCCACGACTGTGTAAATACCATTGCGCGTTCATTTTCACATGTTGCAATGCTGTTATACCCACAAATTAATGCAACAGCGTTCTTGCCAACCCCACAAATTTCTGTTCCGATAACATCAGATGTCGTGTCCAGATACAATTTGTTTAGTGCATCTGTACCCGCATTTATCGCGATATCTGTCCCTGCCAATGTCGAACCTGTTGGTACGCCTTGCGCAACTTCGTGTGCAAATTGTGGGCCTGATAATACCCCGAAATCAACGCATTCTGGCAGTTCTGCGCGCAGTATTTCTGACATAAATTGATTGGTTGTATTTTCTGCCCCCTTGGTACAGATTATGATTGGTTGACCGTCGTATTCTATTTTTGCCTTATGTATTGTTTCGCGGAAAAATGACGCTGGTGTCACAATCAGCCATGTGTCTGTTTGTTTCAGTTTTGTCATTTCGCGTGTGATTTCTATATTATGTGGCATGTCTATACCATCAAAATGTTTGTATTCGCCATCATAAGACCACAGTATAACATCTGCCCCACCGCGTGCGACAGTTATTGCCAATGCTGTACCCCATGCACCGGCACCAATAACACCTACTTTCATTTTATATTCCTTATTTTCCTTTCGATATCAGGGACAACAACCAGTCCATCGTCCGATAAATCGATGGCGCGTTTATATGCCTCAATTGCTTTGTCTTTTTCGCCCTTGGTAATATACAAGTCCCCTAAGTTTACAAATAACGAAGAACATGTTTCGGAAACTTCTCCGACGCGTTCCAACAAATCCAGTGCCGCATCTGTCCCTTCGCGTACAGCAACAACGCGTCCCAGTGTGTCCCACGCCAGTATATCTGATGGATTTTTAGTCACCAAAGTCATTGCATAGTTGTATGCGTTTTCCAGTTCGCGATTTTCATATGCCCATATTTTTGCCTGCAAAGACAATATTTCTGCATCAACAGACAGCACGTCTGTTGCATCACGAATATCCTTCTGGGCAGACTTTATATCATCAAAAACAAAGTATATTTGTGCGCGGCTTTTGATAAAAAAAGCCTTACCTGCTTCATTTAAATTTTTGTCTTTGATTGCCCTGTTTACGACACGCAATGCGGCACGTTTATCCCCATTTTGTATGTAATAACCGATTAATTTATTAACCGCAGGTACAAACAAAGGATGTTCTTTTATTGTGTCTTGCAATGATTCTATATCGTTATTTTTTTCTGCGGTTCGTAGTTGTGCAAACAGATAGAACGGGCTATTTTTATCAATCTTTTTAAATTGCGAACCATAATCCCCACGATTGTTATAAAAATATTGTCCCAGATAATAATTTATTGCATCGCTATTTTTTGCAAATTCTGGTGCAGTTATTTCTGCAAAGCGCAACAACAGCATTGCCAGATCGGAATACATCATAATTTGTGTATGTGATACAGTTTGCACCAAGCTGAATGCCAATGCATTTTCATAGCCACTATACACAGACCAGTCTGGTATTGTGTCATAGTTTAGCATGTACATGCCGCCTGGTCGTTGTGTAAATTTTGCGCGCAGTTCGGTCGCTTTTACATGCATATCATGATGTGCATAAAATGACATCATATATAAATAGTCATTTATATTAATGAAGTCGACGCTGACCTGGTCAAAATTTTCAGCGGCTTTGTCTTTGTCGCCCTGCTCTGCGTATATTTGACCACGAACAAATGCCTTCCAAGAATTGTTTGTTGGTAATTTTTCAATAAACTTGAACGTGTTTGTTCGATAATCGTTTGCAATTGCAGACCATATACGCAAAGGTGCCGCCAACGCAGATTCGTCTTTTTTGTGCCGGTCGTGTAATTCTTTCCAGTTATTGTTTTTTACCAAATATGCATCGTAAATTAGCTGTGCTGGTGTGCTCTTTTCTTTTTTTAGCAATTTTGCATCAGCTGGCATGCGACCGCTAAGAAATTCTGAGATATACTTTGTATTCTGAACGATTGAATAGTGCGAGTCTTGCAGTTGGTTTGAAAAATCAATTGCAGAGTCAAAATCGTTTACGTATATGGCGTGTTGTGCCGCCAAAAACGCCCCATATTTTGTTTCGGGGAAATGATAGTTGTTTGTTTGATTTTTTGTGTCAAAGTGTTGCCATAAGGCACCACTAACAACGGTCAGCGCGGTTAATAAACCTATACTGATAAATATCCTTTCTATTTTCTTCATGATTATGTTAGAATAGCGCTTATGAACAATAATGTCAAATTTGAACAATATGCGTCGTTATTGCGATTGTGGTCGACACGCATGAATCTGGTTGCACCCAGTACGTTGGGTGATATTGAAACGCGTCATATCGCCGATTCTGCGCAATTGGGCGATGTTTTGCCACGCGATGTCGATGTTGTTGACTTGGGCAGCGGCGCCGGATTTCCGGGGGTGGTTTTGGCGATTTTGGGTTGGCGTGTGACCTGTATCGAATCGATTGGTAAAAAGGTCGCGTTCTTAAATGCGGTCAAAGAGGAATTGGGGCTTGATAACCTGACGATTTATCATGGGCGTGTCGAAGATTATGTCCGGCATTTGCCGGCAAAAACGAATGATTTTGTGTTCACATCGCGCGCTTTTGCATCGCTAACGAAAATTATGGATTATGTTGGACATACAAAACGCCGGCTTTTTCTGTTAAAAGGCCGGGAAATTGAGTCTGAAATTGCGCTTGCAAAACAGAAGTACAAATTTGAATACGAATTAATCCCGTCCAAGACCGGCGATGGCTTTATAATAGTCGTGCGTTTTTGCCGGTAATTTCATGTGAAATGAATTTTAGCGTATTGATTTTAGTGCGAATTCCAGTTTTTTAAAAAAGTGTGTGTTTTTTGCCGGCGATTTTGCTAATTGTAGAGTCTGCTGAGTTCAAAATGCGTTGTCTTTGTTTTGTGTTGGCGGCAATCCACAGGTTTACAGGTCTTTTTTTGCTTTCAAATTCCCACATTGGTGCCCACATTCCGCTGTTGGGCAAAAATAATGCCTCTTGCAGTTTGGTGTATTGGTTGTTTGGGGTATGTTTTTTTTGCGCTTCGGTTATTCGTTTTGCGACGAATTGTTCTGATGTATGTTCCGCGTGCGTGATAAATGGTGTTGCTGTGCATGTGATTTCCAGGGCTATTCCAATTGACCAAGATACGACTTTTTTGAATTTTATATTTTCTATCGTGTTAAATAGTTTTTTATGTTAAAAGCAATATTGTTTGGCGGCAGTTTGTCTGTGTTTGTTTGTATTATAGAATCGATTGTGTTTAGGGTTTTTTGACGTGTTTTATCGCTTGCGGCCAACCACAGGTTTGCCTGTCCGCCGGCTGTTTCAAATTGCCACATTGGTGCCCACATATCGAATTCTGGGTGGAATATAAGTTTAAGAAATGGGTCGCAATCTTGGTGTGGAGTATATAGAATTGGGGCTTTGTTATAGTATTCTCGTTGTAGCGTCGTGACGTATTGGCCTTTTTTTATTTCGGATTTGAAACGGTTAAGTGCGTTTATGATAACGATGTCTGCTATTTTTTGGTCGTTAAAATTGATGGGTGTATTTTGTATTTGTTTGCCTGTTATTTTTAATATGCTGTCGCATGCTTCTACTACAAAAATCTTACTTGATGGAATTGGTGTGCCTGTCTTGTATTGGTAGTCTAACGCTTCGATTGTTTCACTGGCTGGTGCCATGGTTTCGTTCATGGCTGCGATGCGGGCGCGTGTTTGTGCGCTATAATATGGTGATAATATTTTTGTTAAGTGTGCTTTGCGTGCGTGTTCCATTTCGTGACGCATGGTCAATTGTAACATTCCATTCATGTGTGCGCACGTTCTGTTAACATAATCTGCGTTGTCCATTGGGTTAAAGTATGTGACAACAACTTCGTTTCGTGTTGGGAAAAATAATCCTGCGACCGCCGATGGAAATTTTTTGGCAAAATTTTCTCTTGATAGATTCAGTGTATCTATTTTTACTTCTAATTTTGGTCTTGATTTATAACTTAAAATTTTTGCGCGTTCTATATCTGTGTCGCGTGCGTGTTTTACCAGCAGACCCGGCCCCAGCACGGCTGTGATGGTCATTGCGATTGATAAAGATAAATTGCATAGTTTTACAAATTTCATAACGTTAGTTGTATAGCACAAAATATATAATTTGTCAAATAGTTAATAGTTTCATGTGAAATGATTTTTAACTTGTTAATATTAGTTTGTTTTTTGTTTTGTGAAATATAAACTCTTGACCGAATCGACCGGTTTCTATAAGGTGTACTTAAAGTATGGAAAGGGAAAAATGACACGAATTATTGCATTTGCAAATCAAAAGGGCGGTGTTGGCAAGACGACGACCGCGATAAATATTGGCGCATCTTTGGCTGCGATTAAGCGTCGCGTGCTGTTAATTGATTTAGACCCCCAGGGCAATGCCGGAACCGGGCTGGGGTTTGTGCGTGCAGACCATCGTCAAAGTGCATACGGTGTTATTATGGGGACTGCAAATGTTGCCGACAATATTTTAACAACTGCGGTGCCCGGGTTGCATCTGTTGCCGTCGTCCCAAGCGTTGGCGGGTGCAGATATTGATTTGCTGGATATGGAAAATCGCGAATTTCGGTTGCGCAACGCATTGGCACCAATTATGGAACATTATGATTACATTCTGCTGGATTGTCCGCCGGCATTGGGGTATCTAACTATTAACGCGTTGACCGCATCAGACAGCGTTGTTGTGCCATTACAGTGCGAATTTTTTGCACTCGAAGGTGTTCAACAATTGACTGATACAATCAGCGTTGTCAAAGAAAAGTGGAATCCTGCATTAGATATACTGGGTGTATTGCTGACAATGTATGATAAACGCTATGGGGTGACGCGTGCGGTCGATGATGATGTTCGTGCAACGTTTGGTGATTTGGTGTTTAAAACAGTTGTTCCGCGCAATGTTCGCGTGTCAGAGGCACCGTCACACGGCAAACCGGCATTGTTTTATGATTTTAATTCTGCTGGCGCTCAGGCATACCTGCGTGTCGCGACAGAGGTGGTAAACAGAACCGAAGGGGGAATTGATGGCGAATAAATTTGGTTTGGGGCGGGGGTTGGCTGATTTACAGGCATCACGCGGCAAAATACCTGATATATCATTATTAACGCCGACAGAACGTGTTGTTGTAAAGCAAATTCCGTTGGCGCAAATTGGCGCAAATCCTGATCAGCCACGTAAAACATTTACGGAAAATGAATTGGCAGACTTGACAGCGTCAATAAAAGAAAAAGGCGTATTACAACCAATTTTGTTGCGTACAGTAAGCGGTCGTCCATATGCATACGAAATCGTTGCAGGTGAACGTCGTTTTCGTGCGTCTAAGATGGCTGGATTGAATGAGATTCCTGCATTGGTAAAAACGATTGATGACACAAATGCACGCGAAATCGCACTAATTGAAAATGTTCAGCGTGAAAACCTGAATCCGATAGAGGAGGCAAACGCCTATAAAAATCTGATGGAATGTTGCGATTATGAATTGCCGGATGTTGCGCGCCTGATTGGAAAGTCAGAAAGCTATATTCGTAATATGTTGCGTCTGACGGCATTGCCTGATTCGGTTCAAAATTTGGTCGGTCAGGGCGAATTGTCCGCATCCCACGCCCGCACAATTGCGGTTGCCGAAAATCCCGAAGAATTGGCACATAAAATCATCGCAGAAAAACTATCTGTGGCTGATACAGACAAATTGGTTAAAAGTGCGCCACGTGCAAAAACGACGCGCGCAATTGTTCAAAAGACAATTGATGCAGATGTCCGCCGTGATATAGAAAAACGACTGGCAAAATCATTAAAATCGCCGGCAAAAATCGTTGAACGCCGGGGTGGGGCGGGGCAGATTGTAATATCGTTTGCGACGCGAACGCAACTGCACGAACTGGTTGAAAAATTAACTATATAAAAATATGCAAAAACGCCGGCAAATGCCGGCGTTTTTTACTTTGATAATCCAGGTACCAGGTTTCTGATATACAATCGTAAATCCTCGTATTGCGCAGACCGTACTAAATCACGCCTAATTGCCGGCAAATCCCGGGGATTTTTATTTCTGTCGCGCCACGGGGCATGAATTTTTCTGCCGGTGTTTTCGCCCAACATCACGTTCCCAAAACTATCAAACGCCATAATTATTTGTGGTATTTTATCCCGGGTCAAGAATTTGAACTGTGGTGTTTCGACCGGAACTGCATCTTCTAAATTATTCGCACGTCCGTGTTTGTTTAATTGCGCGCTGTTGCAATAAACCAGAACGCGATCATTAATCGCATAAAATATTTGATTTCCACCACCACCCAGTTCCAATTCCGTAATACGATTGCCGTCTTTGTTCAGTTTTTTTATTAATTCGGCAAACATCGGCATGTCTTTATCAAATGTTGATATGTGTATCATGCATGTGCTGTTGCTTTGTGCGCGCGACAAGTCTGATATTAATTGTGCATTTTTATTTATACAATCCGCATGATATCTGTCCAGCGACAGTGAAATTTGCAACGGTGACACATTTATTTTGCCTGGGCTGTACCGCGTTAAAACATCTGCCAGGTCACAAATAATCTGTTCGCGATATTTATTTGTTTTTGTTGCCCAGCCTGCATTGGTTTTTATATCAACGCCACACCCATGGGACAGACCGTAATCCAACAATTCTTTTACATATTTTGTATCGTGATTGTAGTACGCACTGAAAATTTCGCCGCCCGTAAAGATTAATTCTTTCTCGAATTTAGGGTCTTTTATTGCCTGATTTATATATCCCTTGATGACATCTGCCGGGATATATTCTTTGGGCATATTTGGGCCACATGATTCCAAACAGTGCGCGCAACTATACCAACACCAATGTGTTGTCTTAAATCCCATGATATAAGGCAGCTTTCGCACATATTCACGCGAAAAGCAAATTTTATCCATGGTATCTTCGTAAAAATCTTTAATCATTGACATATTTTTATATGTATCACAAAAAAACACATTTGTCAATACGTTTTGTCAAAAAATAAATATTAATATAAAAACACCGGCATTTGCCGGTGTTTTTGCACAATTTTTGCAACAATTATTTAACTGTTGTTGTGGCATTACGATTCCATTTCCATGCTTCTTCGCCAGAACCTTGAACCAATGGACGTTCTTTACCATAAGAAATTGTAGAGATACGTTTTGCATCAATACCATCTTTTACGATAACGTCTTTGGCAGCGTTTGCACGACGTGCACCCAATGCCAAGTTGTATTCTGTTGAACCACGTTCGTCGCAATTACCTGCGATTTGGATTTTAACATCTTCGTGGTTTTTCATGTACAATGCCTGACCCAACAGGTTGTTTTTTGCATCTTCGGAAATTTCAGAAGAATTGAAACCAAAGAATACGCGTTGATCGTTTAAGTCTGCTGGTTCAACGATTTTAGAAGAACCACCACATGCTGCTAACAAGCCAGCAACGCCTGCCAACATAGCAAAGTTTTTAATTTTCATGAAAATACTCCCTTGAGTTTTTGTTGCTCGTGCTATATTGTACAATAAAAGGTTTGAAAAATCAAGGAAAAACACAAATGTCTGATAATACATTGCGTGATTTAGAATTGGCAGGTGTGCGTTGGGAATTGGCAGACATGCCGATTGGTACCGTACACAAGGAAGTGATTCCTGTGGCAGATACGCCTGTGCGTCGTGACGCATCATCGATCGTCGCAGAAATCGGGCGCGCCGCGACAACAGTGGTGCCACCAATTGCGCCAACCCAGACGATGTCAATTGATACCGTTCGTGCCATGGCATCGCGTCCAGTCGATATGCCCACATTATGTCGAATGATTGGTGAATTTAATCATCCTTTGCGTGCCAGTGCAACTAATACTGTACTGCCACACGTCGCGCCGGGGCAGGGCGGTCTGGTTATATTGGCGGACATTCCGGGTTCTGATGATGACGCAACAGGAAACATTTTAACCGGTGCGTCTGGCGAATTAATGGATAAAATGTTGGCTGCCATTGGCTTATCACGTGACAATGTTTCAATTGTTCCTATTTTATTTTGGCGCACCCCTGGGGGGCGTACGCCATCGCGTTCTGAATTGGATTTGGCGCGTCCATTCGTTGACAGGGCAATCGAATTATTAAATCCACGTGTTATTTTGACGCTGGGTACATTGCCTGCGACAGAAATGGCAGGTGTAAATTTAGGTCGCGCCCATGGTGTTCCTGTGACAACAGATTCTGGTATGACAATAATGCCAATATTTCATCCGAATTATCTGTTGTTAAAGCCTGCGGCAAAACGCGACGTTTGGAACGCACTACAAAATGTACAAAATATCTTGAAAAGTGCCGAATAATAGTCAATAATTCGCATATGTTTAATAAAGGAGCGTACAATTAAACCTGCATTTAATCGTGATAATCGTCGCGACACTGGTCCGCGTATGAATGAAAAAATATTTGCTAAATCTGTTCAGGTAATCAGTTCTGATGGTCAGAATTTGGGTGTTATGCCAACGTCCCAGGCATTGCAGATGGCGATGGACATGGATATGGATTTGGTTGAAATCAACGCCAATGGCGCAACGCCAATTACCAAGATAATGGATTATGGCAAGTTCAAATATGAACAGAAAAAACGCGCGTCAGAGGCACGAAAAAAACAAAAATCCATCGAAATGAAAGAAGTTTGGGTTAAGCCTTTTATCGAGGAAAACGACCTGAATATAAAAATGAAAAAGGCTTTGGAGTTTTTGGCAGAAGGCAACAAGGTAAAAATTTCTGTCATGACCAAGGGTAATAAAAAGGTTTTGGCACGTGGCAAAGATGCTGTTCCAGAATTATTTACACGTATTGTTGAAATTATTGGCGATAATGGTAATTTGGAATCAAAATCCAAACCGGACGAACGAACAAAATCAATTATCATTGCGCCTGTAAAATAAATAAAAAACAGAATAAAAAACGCCCATTTGGGCGTTATTTTATTGTTCTGTGTTTTTGCGTGTCTTTTTGCGTATGTTGCTGTCTAATTCTTTTTTACGCAAACGAATTGTATTTGGTGTGACCTCTACCAATTCGTCGTCCAAAATATAAGACAACGCTTCTTCTAATGATATGCGACGTGGTGGTGCCAAGAACAGTTTTTCATCAGCCGTCACTGAACGCATATTTGTTAATTCTTTCCCCTTAACAGGGTTGACTTCCAAATCGTTTTCTTTACTGTGTTCGCCGATAATCATACCAGAATAAACTTCGGTCTGGGGGTCAACAAACAGTGTTCCGCGTGGTTGCAGATTGAACAATGCATATGTTGCAGTGTTTCCTTTTTCCATCGATACCAGCACGCCTGGTCGATATTGCTGAATTGGACCGCGGTACAGGTCGTATTTATCAAATACGCGGTTCATAATGCCTGTGCCACGTGTATCTGTACGGAATTCAGACAGATAACCAATCAATCCGCGTGATGGCGCAGAAAACACGATACGTGTTTTGCCGGCACCAGATGCCTTCATTTCTGTGATTGTTGCCTTGCGTTTAGTCATTTTTTCAATAACAACACCGCTGAATTCGTCATCAACGTCAATAACAACATCTTCGATTGGTTCCAACTTGTTGCCGTTTTCGTCTTCGTGCATAACAACACGTGGTCGTGACACAGACAATTCAAAGCCTTCACGACGCATTGTTTCGATTAAGATACCCAGTTGTAATTCCCCACGACCAGAAACTTCAAACGCTTCGTTATTTTCACTTTGTTCAACGCGCAGTGCGATATTTGTCTCTGCTTCTTTGAACAGGCGTTCGCCAATCATGCGTGACGTTAATTTTTTGCCAGATTTGCCTGCCAATGGCGATGTGTTAACAAAGAATGTCATCGTCAGGGTTGGTGGGTCAATTAGCATTGCAGGGATTGGTTCTGTGACCTCTGGCGCACACAGGGTGTCCGCCACGGTTGCCTTGGAAAACCCTGCGACAACAACAATGTCGCCTGCAGATGCACTGTCGCGCGAAACTTTTTCAACGCCACGGTGTTCAATAATCTTGGTGATTTTTGCATTTTCAATAAATTCACCGTTGCGATTGATTGCCTTAACGGACTGACCAACTTTTACGGTTCCAGATTCGATTTTCCCGGTCAGTATTCGACCAACGTATGGATCTGCTTCCAGTGTGGTTGCCAGCATTGTAAACGGTGCGTCTAATTGACAGCGGCTGCCATTACAATCAGGTGCCGGGACATGGTCAACAATTAACTGGAACAGTGGTGTTAAATCTTTGTGTTCATCGTTCAAATCGCGTACTGCCCAGCCATCACGCCCCACAGAATATAGGTATGGGAAATCCAGCTGTGAATCAGTCGCACCCAGTTTATCAAACAAATCAAATGTTTCGGATAAAACCTCATCAGGGCGCGCGTCTGCGCGGTCAACTTTGTTAATGCAAACAATTGGACGCAGTCCCAACTTTAATGCTTTACTTAATACAAACTTTGTTTGGGGCAGGGGACCTTCGGCACTGTCAACCAGCAATACAACCCCGTCAACCATGGATAAAATACGTTCCACTTCGCCACCAAAGTCCGCGTGACCCGGTGTGTCAACGATATTGATTTTATAATCACCCCATTGAATAGATGTTGGTTTTGCAGAAATCGTAATTCCGCGTTCGCGTTCGATGTCACCACTGTCCATAACACGTTCGTCAACGCGTTCATTTTCGCGGAAGGTTCCTGCCTGTTTCAGCATATTGTCAACCAGTGTTGTCTTTCCATGGTCAACGTGCGCAATAATTGCAATGTTGCGAATTTTCATGATTTTTGCCTCAGGTTTTTGTTAAATCGGACACAGGGTATACCTAAAAATATGAATTTTCAACATTTTTATATAAATAATATTGACATTTGTTGGATTTTGTCTATATAATAAGGTGTGATGAATGAAAATAAAAGGAATTAGATATGCCAACAGAATATACAAAAAAAGAGATTTTAGATGCTATAAATATAGGTATGGCAGACTATTTGGAAATAGCGCGTATTGGTCTGCGTAGTCACTGGAAAGGTTTAAGTCAGTCTGAAAAATGGGCTGCCGGTCGTGCGCTGGTGGTTTTGGCTGATGTCAAGAAAAATCCAGCAAAATATTTTTCTCGTTCCACAACTTATGATGCATGGAAGGGGCGTGCAAGCGCGTATGCAAAAGAAAAGAATTTGCGTTCTTCTTCATATGCGTATTACATTGTTCCTGACCCAACAAATGTCGTTTGGAATCAGGTTGCGCCTGCGTTCATATATAATGCCGAACATGGTAAAAAATTTTATAAGTTTTGCCAAATGGTTCAAAAATGGGAATATGCCCGTACGGCGCATGCATACGCCGAAGATGGCGTTGCTGCCTTGTATGGGTACGATATTGTTAATATGACAAGGGTATCACATAGGTATGTGGGTTTGAAAAAAACAAACCCAATGCTTCGTCCAATCAAAGAAATGTTTCATTCATTTCAAAAATAAAAAATCCCCTGTCCAAGGGGATTTTTTTGATTTGTGTTAGTGATTATCTGTTAATGCTTTCCGCCGATTTTTGTACGTCCCCCCATCAGTGGTTGTAATTTCTTTGGAATATTTACAGAACCATCTGGGTTTTGGTGGTTTTCAATTACCGGTACAATTGCGCGTGGCAGGGCGATGCCCGTATTATTCAGGGTCGCACAGAATTGCATATTGCCGTCGTGGTCGCGATAGCGTGTATTTGTACGACGCGCCTGGAATTGACCAATCGACGAACAAGACCCCAGTTCGCGATATTTGCCTTCGCTTGGGAACCATGCTTCGACATCGTGCATTTTTACCTTGTTAAATCCCATGTCGCCGGTGCATGCCTGGATAACACGATATGGCAATTCCAGGTCTTCCATAACTTCACACAAATTGTTTAACAGATGTTCATGCATTTCATTAGATTGTTCTGGGGTACAGTATATATATTGTTCAACCTTGTTAAACTGATGTATACGAACGATTCCGCGCGTGTCGCGACCGGCAGCGCCGGCTTCTTTGCGAAAGCATGGTGAATACCCTGCATATTTGATTGGCAAATCTTTTTCGTTTAATACTTCATCACTGTGCAGTGAATTTAAAATGATTTCTGCGGTACCGGCCAAACATCTGTCTGTATCGGTCAGCATAAACACATCGTTATTCATAACAGCTGGATCAGAACCCATAAAATGTCCTGCGTTAAATATTGTTTGTGGCTTTGTGATAGACGGACAGTTTACAAACGTAAATCCCTTGGACATCAGTTTTTGCAGAACATATGTCTGTATTGCCAGTTCCAGTTCCGCCGCTTCGCCAAACAGGGCATATGTACGTGTGCCACAGATTGACGCGATTTTTTCAGGTCTGTACCAATTGTTCATTTCCAGCAAATCCCACTGCGCACGTGGTGTAAAGTCAAATTCGCGCGGTGTGCCGACGCGACGAACTTCTACATTTTCTGTGTCATCACGTCCAATTGGTGAATCTGCGCTGGGGATTTGTGGTACGCGATGCAGCAAATCGGACAGTTGTTCTTCTTTTTCTGCCAATTCTGCCATGTCTGCGGCAATTTCATTCGCAATTTCTTTGGATTTTGCAATCAGTGGTGCCTTGTCCGTGGCGGTTGGAATTTCGCGTGTGATTTTATTTTTTTCTGCAGTTTTGCTTTGTGTGATTGTTTTCAGTTCACGCACACGTTTATCCAGATTAAGTATTTCATCTGTATTGTCTGCGATTCCTTTTAGTTCGCATGCGCGCTTAACTGCGTCTGGGTTTTCACGAATAAATTTTATATCCAGCATTTTATATTCCCTTATGTTTATATGATTATGCCTTATGTTATAACTGTGCGATTAAATTCGCAATTAATAAAATTGAAAAAGTATACGATAAATTATTCCCCCAACGGGGATGAAGAACGACTAAAAAATGTAAAATTTACTTTCATTTCCCATGAATTATAAGCCAAGCTAAACAAAAATTCAATAAAATTAACATATGTCGATTTTGTTTGCGCTATTTTTTGCTTTGTGTTATGTTGGGCGCGAAATATAAATACAAAAGGAAGGTATTGCTATGTATGATATTATCATTTTGGGGTCTGGACCGGCAGGTCTGACGGCGGCATTGTATACGGCGCGCGCGAACAAAAAGACGCTTGTCCTGGGTGGCGACAGATTGGGTGGTCAAACCGCCGGTATTGCAACGTTGGAAAATTATCCCGGCTGGGCGGGCAGTGGTCTGGAATTGGCGCAATTTATGCAAAAGCAATGCGAAACATTTGGTGCAACGATTAAATTTGTTTCTGCAAAAAATATTTCTGGTGATGCAGAAAATGGGTTCGTTGTATCGTGTGACGATGGCGCAGAATATGCGGCACGTGCGGTTATTGTTGCAACGGGCGCATCCCCACGTAAACTGGAAATTGATGGTGCGCGTGAATTTATGGGACGTGGCGTATCATATTGCGCGACATGCGATGGGTTCTTTTACAGTGGCAAGACCGTAATTGTTCTGGGGGGTGGAAATTCTGCCCTAAACGATGCGTTGTACTTGGCAGACCTGGCCAAGACGGTAAAGATTGTGTATCGCAAATCAGAATTTTTCCGTGCCGAAGCGGTCTTGCGCGAACGTGTCGCGGCGCGTGAAAACATCGAATGCCTGTTTAATACGGATTTGGTTAAAATCGCCGCAAAGCCTGATTCCACAGATGGCGAATTAATTGTCACAACCACTGATGGTACAGATATGGTTGTTGATGGTGTATTTGTTGCCATCGGGCACGAAGCGAATACAGATTTCCTATCCGAAGAAATCAAGCGTGATGCGCTGGGACGTCTGGCACCATCTGCAATGCCGGCAGGTATGTTTGTCGCAGGTGACGTTCATTCTGATATCAAGATGCAAATCGCGACGGCGGTTGGTACAGGATGCACCGCCGGCATGGACGCAATTGCGTATATAAATAAATTGCAGTAAAAAAATGCCCCAATTTGGGGCGTTTTTTATTTTATCTCTAACATTAATCCACAGTGGTCTGTGGGTTTTTCTGCCAATCGTGGTTCCATGTCAATTTCGCAATTTTTTATCATTGTCGCAGCGGTTTTGTTGCACAGGAAATAATCCAAGCGCAACCCCTGTTTGTTGCCAACCGTATCACGCCCACGATATCCATACCATGTATAATCGATTTTGTCTGGGTGCAGTGTACGCCACGCATCAGTCCACCCGGCATTCAGCCACCCGTTCATAATTTCGCGTGCCGCCGGTGCAGAAATCGCAATGCCTTCATAGTTTTTGGGTTTCCAGATGTCGCGGTCTTCGATTGCGACGTTAAAGTCGCCACCAATAATCACTGGTTCTGGTGAATCAATGTATTGTGCAATATAATCTGTAAATGCGCGCATCCATTCCAATTTGTATGGAAATTTGGGTGATTGAACGGTGTCACCATTTGGCATATACACGTTAATCAGGCGTATCCGCCCATCAACCACGCATTCCAAGAATCGCGCATTTGGGTCTGCATAATTTGGCATTCCGATAACGGTGTCTTCAATAGAATATTTTGAAAATATTGCGACCCCGTTCCAGCTTTTTTGTCCGTACACCTTTATATTATATCCAAATTCATCAAACAGCATATGTGGAAAGTTTGCCGTCTCAACTTTTAGTTCTTGAACCATAATTACGTCATATTCGCCAGACCGCAATATGTCCATAAAGCTTTCGATATGTGCGCGTATAGAATTGATATTTAATGTCAGAATTTTCATAATTGCTTTCCTTTTTTTCATGAGTATAATAGTCACTGTCCAATATAAAAACAACAAGGAATTTTATAACATGAATATGTATCAGTTGCTGGAACGTGCCGCACAAACATGGCCGGATAATTTATATCTGGTTCGCGAAAACGTTTCGTACAAAGACTTTATCGGATTGGTCAAGGCGCGTGCCACATCTTTGCATGCCGCCGGTGTTAAAAAGGGTGATGTTGTTGGTATCTTGTCACACAATATTCCGGAATTTCCAATTACCATGTTTGCAGTATGGTATTTAGGTGGAACTGTATTGTTGTTGGATACCAATCTGACGCCATTCGAATATGATAACATGACATCAACCACAGATTGTCACATCGTATGTGCAGAAAAATCATTCTTTTACAAAACCAGCAAATTTAAATTCTATGACATTACCAAGAAAGATGGCAAGGCTGACCCAGAATTATTGCCCGCACCAACAGAATCGTTGGATGTTGCAACAATGTCATTTACATCTGGTTCAACCGGTACGCCAAAGGTTGTGCCTTTAACGCACTTTAACTTGGTTGAATGTGCGAATTCACTGGAAGATATGGCAGAATGGATTCATCCTGGTGATTTCTTGTACGGTTTCTTGCCAATGTATCACGTATTTGGTTTTGCTGTCGAAATTTTGGCGACACTGCATTACGGTGCCGGTGTTCTGTTGCAACCGACGGTTAATCCAAAAGAAATCATGGCAGACTTCAAGAAATATCGTCCACAAATTATTCCTGCGGTTCCGCGCCTGTGGGAAGTATTCCGTAATAAAATCATTGATAATGTCAAGTCGCAAAAGAAATGGTGGCTGGTATCATTTATTTTAAAATATGGCAAGACGTTGGAAAAAATCGGTCTGGGCGCCCTGGTGCGCAAGGTGCAAAAACCAATCTTGGATGTGTTTGGTGGTCGTGCGCGTCTATTGATTGCAGGTGGTGCCGCAACCAAGCCAGAGGTGGAAACATTCTATGAACGCTTGGGGCTAACATTTATTCAGGGTTATGGTTTGACAGAAACGGTTGGGCCAATCTGTATTTCAAAGCCAACAAAAAAACGTTTTCCGTTTGCATTTGGTGGTCCAACATCAAACAACGAATGTGAAATTCGTGATAAAAACGAAGATGGCGTTGGTGTCTTGTGGTTGCGTGGTCACCAGGTGTTCGGTGGTTATTTGAATAATGATGCTGCCAACAGTGAAATCTTTGACGAACGTGGTTTCTTTAATACGGGCGACATGGTTTCGATGGATAAAAACGGCGAATTGCATTTCGCAGGCCGCAAAAAACAAGTCATTGTTTTGGACAGTGGTAAAAACGTTTACCCAGATGAACTAGAAGGCTTGTTTATCACAATCCCAGGTGTTAAAAATGTCGCTGTGTTTGAGCATCGGGTCAAAGACAAAACTGTCACATACGGTGTGTTCAGCGTTGAACCAACAATGACAATGGAAAAATTATCTGCGGAAATTGCCGCGGCAAATAAAAAGGTTGCCAGTTATAAATGGGTGACACACTTTGCCATGACAACCGAAGATTTACCATTAACCAGCACGCAAAAGGTAAAACACCACGTCGTGCGTCAGAATCTGATTGATGGTAAATATCCAGATAGACACGAATAAAAAACACCGCCTGTTTGGGCGGTTTTTTATTGCAATTTTTCGTTCTGTCTTGTACCGTAGATTTACAATTACAAGGGGAACATAATGGACGAAAAAAAGCTATCTTTCGAAGACGCGTACAAGCAATTAATGGAACTGGTAAAAAAAATGGAATCTGGCGAATTGCCACTGGCTGATTCTGTTGCGGCATATGAACAGGGGATTAAATTAAAGGCATACTGTGAACAATTGTTAAAAGAAGCCGAATTAAAAATCGAAACGTTAAAAGTTAGCGCATAATTTTATCGTATAAAAAAATGGATTTATCGTGGCAGACAAAGGCAAATTAACCCCGGTAATGCAACAATATGTAGATATGAAGTCTGAAAATCCAGACGCATTGTTGATGTTTCGTTTGGGGGATTTCTATGAATCTTTTTTCGAAGATGCAAAAATAATTAGTGGTGCGTTGGGTTTGGTTTTAACGGCACGTGGCACCGACGGCAACGGTGATGCAATTCCAATGTGTGGAATACCGTGGCATGCATCTGATAATTATTTTGGTCGCTTGGTTCGTGCGGGATACAAGGTTGCGTTGGTCGAACAAATGGAAACCCCTGCCCAGGCCAAGGCACGTGGGCATAAGTTTATTGAGCGTAAGGTGGTTCGTGTTTTAACACCTGGTACATTAACAGATGAAAATTTATTAACGCCAACGCATTCAAATTTTTTGGTTGCGATTGTCCCTGTTGGTGGTGGCAATTACGACATCGCCGGTTGTGATATTTCCACAGGTGAATTTTTTGTCGGTCAAACATCGGACGTAATGGACGACCTGGTTCGCATTAACCCGGCAGAGGTTATATTCCCATTTTCGCGTGCCGAAGAAAAATCGATTATGCAATTGCGTGGTGCATTTAAATCAACACCTGTATATGAAAAATTATATCAGCGCACAGATATTGATATGGTCGTATCACGTGTTTTTGGTGGCGCGGTTGATGCGAACACGGTTGCAAAAAATTCAGACAGTGCGATTTGCTTGCTTGCCGGTTATTTATTTAACACCCAGCGTGATGCCACGATAACATTTCGTGCGCCATACACATTTAAATCAGGTCATCAGTTATTGATTGATTCTGCCACGTGGAAAAGCCTGGAAATAGATAATCCAATAAACGATGGCGGCGCATGTTTGATTGATGTCTTGGATAAAACCCAGACATCTGCCGGGGCACGAAAATTGCGTGCATATTTACGTAATTTGTCCGCCGATATTAACGAGATTGTTTGTCGCCAGCAACACGTGTCGCATTTTGTTTTGAATCCAGATGTGACGGCGTCTGTATCAAACGTATTATCGTCTGTGCCAGATGTCGGGCGTTGTCTGTCGCGTCTGTTGGCGGGGCGTGGCACGCCACGTGATTTGCGTCATATATCTGAATTTATCAGTATTTTGCCACGCGCCCAGATGTTGGCATCACGTCTGGATGCCGGTTTTGCAGACAGATTTGAAAAAATAAATGTTCATGGTGCGTTTGGTGTGCGCCTAACGCGCGCCCTGGCAGATGAATTGCCAACGTTCTTTCGTGATGGTGGTGTAATACGTGATGGTTTTGATATCGCGTTGGATAATATGCGTGGGTTATCGCACGGTGCGCGTGAAACAATCGCCGCATTGCAATCAGAATATGTCGCGCAAACAGGCATAAATACACTGAAAATAAAATATAACAATATTCTGGGGTATTTTATAGAGGTGCCATCCGCCCGTGCCGACGTTTTGATGACACCTGAATCTGGTTTTATCCATCGTCAAACAATGGCTGGCAATATGCGCTTTACAACATCGCGTCTAATTGATTTAGACAATGATGTTCGCAGTGCTGCTGATAAAGCATCCGCGATAGAGGCAGAAATTATAGAATCCTTTATCGCCCAAATTCGTGAAATTTCAGACGATTTATTATCAACGGCGGATTTATTGGCGGATGTTGATGTCTGGATATCTTTGGCGTCTGTTGCAGATACATATTCGTGGGTGCGTCCAAACATGACCGATGATTGTGCATTTGATGTTGTTGGTGGTCGTCATCCTGTGATTGAATCTGTATTGCGCACCCGTGGCGATAATTTTGTGAAAAATGATTGCAATCTGAACGCGCATGCCATTGCATTATTAACGGGACCAAATATGGCGGGTAAATCAACATACCTGCGTCAGAATGCGATAATAGTCGTGTTGGCGCATCTTGGTTCTTTTGTTCCGGCACAAAGTGCGACAATTGGCGTTTGTGACCAGTTGTTCAGTCGTGTTGGTGCCTCAGATAACTTGGCGGCAGGTCAGTCAACCTTTATGGTTGAAATGAGCGAGACTGCCAACATCTTAAACCGTGCGACAAACCGTTCGTTTATAATCTTTGATGAAATTGGGCGTGGCACTGCGACGTATGACGGCATGGCAATTGCCCAGGCGGTATTGGAATATTTGGATGAATTGCAGCCACGTACATTATTTGCAACCCATTATCATGAATTGACGCGTTTGGTTTTGTCTGGTAATTTACATCATGTTTCATGTCTGACGATTGATGTTCGCGAACATAATAATGAGATTGTGTTTATGCATAAAATTGTATCTGGCGTTGCCAATCGTTCGTACGGTATACACGTCGCAAAAATGGCAGGCATGCCATCGTCTGTTATTGCACGTGCAGAATGTGTATTAAGTGCGCTGGAATCGAACGAGCCTGTGATACCATCGCAAAATTGTGCGCCAAAACCAGCGCCGGTACGCAAAAAGTCATCTGTTTCGGATGTTGTACCCCAATCACAATTGAATTTATTTGGATAAAAAAGGTAAAAAATAATGATTGTTAAACCGATTTATGTTTTCGAAGCAAATGCATACAATATTGTTCGTCGTGAATTTTCAGACAGCAAGTCTTTATATAATTTTATTAAGTCGTTTGATTTTACCAAAATATATGATGAAAATGGCAATGCGATTGATAACAATTATAGTTATGAAATAAAACGTTTTCGTTTGGGACATCGTTTGTCTTTCGCGATTGATGGGTATAATGTTAAATCTGATATTACATGGGGGCCGGAATTTTATGTTGGACGTTCTGCGTCTGTCTTGCCACAGCCTGGCGGTCGTCCGGCGCTGGAAATAGATTCGCCAAAGGCGGTGACGGTTTTTGATAATGACTGCTATCAAAAGCTGTTAAAATATAATTATTCTGCCCAGGACAAGGTTTTTGACCACACAAAAATGCGTCAGGTTTATCCAAACGTGCGCGGTCGTGAATCTGATTTCGTGCGTTTTATGCGTAATGTTGCAAAGAAGAAATATAAAATAGAAAAAATAAAATAATGACATCGGGTTGGATAATCTTGGACAAAGACAGTGGGCTGTTTTCACGAACTGCCGGTGGACGTATTGCACGAATGTTGGGGACAAAAAAGTATGGGCATATTGGCACATTGGACCCTATGGCGACGGGGGTATTGCCGATCGCAATTGGTGATGCCACCAAGATGATACCTTTTATCGAAGAACACAATCCATCAATCAAAGAATATTTATTTTCATGTCAATTTGGTTTTGAAACAGACACGCTTGACATCACAGGACGCGAAATTGCGCGCAATAATGTTATTCCAACACAATCTGATGTTTTGGCAGTGTTGCCAAAGTTTGTTGGAAAGATTATGCAGGTGCCACCACTTTATTCTGCGGTACATGTTGGGGGAATGCGTGCATATGATGTTGCGCGTCGGGGCAGGGCGATTGATATTCCGCCACGTCCGGTTGAAATTTATGAACTGGAATTCTTAGGCATACGTGAAAAATCCTGGCATTTTCGTATGCGTTGTTCAACCGGCACATACGTGCGCAGTATTGCACGCGATATTGCAAAAGAGTGCGGTGCATTTGCAACCGTTGACATGATACGTCGGACGCTGGCGAATGGTTTTGACATAAAAAATGCCGTAAAACTTGATTTTTTGGAAAATCTGTTTAATAATAGTGGCGATTTTGGGGATAACCTAAAACCGATTGATTTTGGGCTGGGGGACATTCCGGTTCTAAATCTTGTCGATAAAGACGCAAATTTCTATCGAAATGGTGGCTTTATCGGGGTCGATGCAGTTGATGGATTGTATCGCATTTATAACGATGACGTGTTCATTGGCATTGGTGCGGTCTATGATGGTCAATTGCGTCCAAAACGAACAATTTAAAAAACAAAGGAAAATGTAATGTCCATTACAAAGGCAAAAAAGTCTGAATTGATTCAGGCATATAAATCATCTGAAAAAGATAATGGTGGTTCTGTTGAATCTCAGGTTGCAGTTCTGACAGAACGTATTCGCAACTTAACAGAACATATGAAGGCGAATCACAAAGACAACCATTCAAAACGTGGTTTGTTATTGATGGTAAACCGTCGTAAAAAATTGTTGGCCTATATCAAGAAACGTAATCCAGAAGATTACGAAGCCTTGATTAAGAAATTAGGTCTGCGTAAATAATAAAAAATCCCCCGTTTTGGGGGATTTTTATATTTTGTTATCAAAATCGTTATAACAATCCATTATTTTGCACAATTCCATAAAGTGATAAATTGGTATTGCAAGTGTTGCATTTTCATATGCGTCAATAAATTCGGGTGTTGTATTTAATGATTTTGCCAATTCTTCTTGTGAGATATTTTTACTGGTGCGAATTTCACGAATCATTTGACCAATTTTTGTATAGAAATCTTGTTCGTCATTGGCAATTATAAATTCGTCTTGTAATTTTGTTTTATCAATTGTCATGTGCCGTCCTTTCATTTCTTATAAATATGGTTAGATACATAAATGTCTTAGGATTTTAACCATTTGGTCAGGATTATACATACTCATACTTAAATTATGTACAAGATTGTATTCCTATTATTTTTTTGCATTATTCAATCGCAATTGACCACACGCGGAACCGATATCCGTACCGCGTTCGCGACGAATGCGTGTATGAATTCCGTTCTTGATTAATGTGTCTTGAAATCTGTGTACTGCATTCCCAGATGGCGACGCAAAGTCGCGTTCATCAACCGCGTTCCATGGTATCAGGTTTACCATGCAATTTTTACCTTTTAACAATTCGGACAGTTTATCTGCATATTCTGGTGTCGCGTTATATAAAACAACATCTCCATTTTCGTCGCGTTTGCCCAACAGTATATATTCTATCATCAATTGTCTGTTATGATTATCTGTAAAGCGCCACGCCGCATCTAAAACGTCATTTAATTTATATTTGTTATTTATTGGCATGATTTTACTGCGCAACTCATCCGTTGGTGCGTGCAGTGAAATCGCCAAATTAATTGGTCGTCCCCATTCAATCAGTCTGTCAATCCCAGGGACAATTCCGCATGTTGATACGGTTATCCTGCGCCACCCAATTCCCATATCAGAATTTGCGCGTTCAATAAAGTTAATAACATTTTCTGTATTTTGCAGTGGTTCGCCCGTACCCATAATCACGATATGTGACACATCACCATTGTTTGCGTCACCATTTGGACGAATTGGTTTGTCTGCAAATTTATCACCACGCAGTTCCCATTGCGCCACCAGTATTTGCGCAAATATTTCATTTGCAGTCAGGTTTCTTTTTAAACCCAACAGTGTGCT
>JAZRPS010000008.1:0-22401 GCA_045649345.1 Candidatus Enterousia sp.
ACCCTCGTCTTCAGCTTGGGAAGCTGACGTGCTACCATTATACCACGCCCGCAAAACATTGCTGATTTTATAGTATCTTACATAAAATGTCCAGAATAAAAAATCCCCGGACGCCATTGCCCGGGGAAAATATATGCGCAGTATAATTATTCTGAACATAATTCAACCGCATAAAAACCGTCATAATTCATTGTGTCGCCACAGAATAAACGGTAATAACAAGTGCTGTCTGGATTGCCCATTTTTTCCATCGCGCCTTTTGGTACAATATTCAATAGACAAAAGTCATCTTCGATATATTGTTTTGGATCGTCAATCGACAAGAATTTAGCGTTTTTATCACGGCTGGCAACATCTTTTAGTGCATCGGTCTTTTCCAATTTGATTAAAAAATCGCCCTGTTCACCACCCGCCAAGATAGGTCTATCAGCCTTTTGTATTTCTTTTTTTACGATTTCAAAGTCCGCAGGCGTTGCAGCCCCTGTAGTTTTTGGTGCGCTATCACATGCAACCAACGGTAATGCTAATGATAAAATGATTATTTTTTTCATATTTTCCCCCTTGTTTGTTCATATTAATCCTTGCATGATGAATAATAGAAATCAATAAATATTTGACTTTTGATAATAAATAGTTAATAATTGCCCTGCAAATCCCAAAGATTGCCATTTTAATACAACCAGATGCGGTATGCATTGGTCCACCATCCGATAAGTTTTTATCCTTGGTGTTGGTTTTCTTGGTGGGTTAAAACAGTTAAAATATAATAGGAGCAAAAAATATGGCAACAGTCATTCGTTTGGCACGTTATGGTGCAAAAACACGTCCGTACTATCACATTGTTGTGACGGATTCACGCAATGCACGTAATTCTGGTAATGTTTTGGAAGTTGTTGGTAAATACGACCCAATGCAGGCAAAAGACAGTGATAAGCGTGTTATCTTGAAAATGGACGAAGTAAAAGCATGGTTGGCAAAAGGTGCAAAACCATCTGATCGTGTTTATAAATTCTTGGCAAATGCTGGTTTGGTTGCAAAGAAGGCAATCCCAGTTCAGACAAAAAAGCATTTGCAGTCTGAAAAGACATTGATGAAAATTAAAGACAAGGCTGAAAAGTTGGCAAAGATTGCTGAAGAAAAAGCCGCCGCAGAAGCAGCTGCCAAGGCGGCAGCAGAGGCACCAGCCGAAGAAACAGCAACAGATGCTGTTGCAGAATAATTTTTGCTTTTTATTTGCCCGGGTCGCCCCGGGCAGATTTTTGCAAAGTTTGTAAAAGGCATGGACTATGAGTGATAAAAATACAGGTATGACGTTGGCGCATGTAATTTGTCCAGTGTTGCCAAAGACATGTTGTTGTTTTTATTCGTTGTATGGCGAAATGTATCGCGAAACAAGTGTTGTTGATGAAACGAATAAGGCAACAAAACACACGCACGCCGGAAATGATGTTATGTGCAGAATCGCAGGTTCTAATTGCTTTGCATATAAGGCAGCGTTGCAGAAATTCAAAGAAAATCAGAGATAATAAAAGGGACAGCAGATGGCGTTGATTGATTATGTTAGCAATAGATGTCCTGCAGAAAAAAGGCTGAACTGCCCCCAAGAATACCGATTGGATGAATATGAACGCCAATTGTCAGAAGCGTTTTTGTGCAATCGACCAGTTGCGTTTATGACATGCAATGAATGCCCTGCCCTGATGGCAGATTGTTTAAGATTGCGCACATATCGCGAAAAACAAAAGAGTAAATAGGTATGGCAGGAAAGTTCTTTAATCCAGATGTCGAGGTTGTTGATATAGGGTCGCTTAGCCCGCATGATTTAAAACGTGCGGAACAAAAAGAAGAAAAACGGACTGAATTTGATCCTGATACAGATTGTCCATATGATAGAACGTTGTGTCGGCAAAAGTTAGTACGTTTTGGACGCTGGGTGCGCGCAGTTGAATGGGCGGCAGAAAACAAGTGTGATACCGTGTTCTGTACATCCGAAGATATGTTTCACAATTGCCCGGTGCCAGAATTAAACTGTGTTAGACGGTTGCGATATGAAATAATGTTGGCACAACAACAAAAGAAAAAATAATATGTCGAATTATAATAATAAAATCTTGGTTGGAAAAATTGTCGCCCCCCAGGGAATTCGGGGCGAAGTGCGCGTTAATACATATACGGAAAACCCTATGGATTTTAAGACGCTGAATGTATTTAGTGACAAGTTTAATACTGGTGATTTTAAGTTTGTGCGTACTGTACCAAGTTCAAATGTCATAATCGCCAAAATTAATGGGGTTGACGACAGAAATTCCGCAGAAACACTGCGCGGGACCGAACTGTTCGTTGCGCGTGATGCCCTGCCCCCGGTTGCGGATGATGAATATTATCAGGCTGATTTAATTGGTTTTTATGTCGTTCGTGATGGGTTGAAATTAGGCACTGTTTCCTGTTTTCAAAATTTTGGTGCAGGTGATATTATTGAGCTGGATAATGGTGACATGGTGTCTTTTAATGGCGCGAATGTTAATTTTGAAAATAAAACTATTTATGTGAGATAAGAAAATGGCAAATACAGAAAATGATTACGATAATGTTGGACATGGATTTAATATTGCACACTCGTTGGGTTCAGTGATGGCAACGTGCATATATCCTGGGGTTTCATGTCGATTGGTCAGCACATTTGGTCCTATGAAACAGATGTTCAAGGTTAATCGGACTGTTGAACATTCTGGGGCATGTATAGTTTCAATTCGTCCACAGGTGTCAAAAGAGCAAATGGAACAGATGACATCGGCAGTTGGTATTTTGGCACAAAATATTTGCGAACAATGTGTTAAAAGTCAAACAAAGCAAAGACACTAAGAAATAAAAATGCACTTTAATATACTGACTATTTTTCCAGAAATGTTCCCAGGGACGCTATCGGGCGGTGTGGTTGGGCGCGCATTAGATAAGGGAATCTGGTCTTATGATATTATCAACATTCGTGACTTTGCCATTAATAATTATGGCAGTGTTGATGATACACAATTTGGTGGTGGTGCCGGTATGGTAATGCGACCAGATTGTCTGGGGGCGGCACTGGATTCGATAAAAAATCCAGGTAAAATCATATACTTTTCGCCACGCGGTCCGACACTTAATCAAAAATTAGTTCGCGATTTTACCGTTGACCAAGATGCAACGTATACATTATTGTGCGGGCGATACGAAGGAATTGATGAACGAATCATTGAAGAATATGATATAATGGAATTGTCTATTGGCGATTATATACTGTCAGGCGGTGAAATTGCCGCGCAAGTTTTTGTTGACAGTTGCGTTCGTCTGTTAGATAATGTCGTTCACGGTGGTGATGATACCACCCAAAATGAAAGTTTCGAAATCGGGGGGTTGGAATGGCCGTTATATACCCGCCCGTCAGTATGGCGTGGACGAAGCGTCCCAGAAGTCCTGCTGTCCGGTCACCACGGCAATATCGAACGGTGGCGGAAACAACAATCGGTTGACATAACCAAAGAACGTCGACCGGACTTAATAAAGGAAAATGAAAAATGAGCATTATTAAAAAAATCGAAGCCGCACAAGTTGAAAAACTGAAAGGCGACAAAAAAATCCCAAATTTCAAAGCCGGGGATACATTAAAGGTTCACGTCAAAATTAAAGATGGTGACAAATTCCGTATCCAGGTTTTCGAAGGTGTTGTTATCGCACGCGATGGTGGCAATGGGAATAATGCATCTTTCACAGTACGTCGTGAATCTTATGGTGTTGGTGTTGAGCGTAAGTTCCCACTGTACAGCCCTGCAATCGAAAAGATTGAAAAGGTTCGTATCGGTAAGGTTCGTCGTGCTAAATTATTCTTCCTGCGTGGTCTGTCAGGTAAAAAGGCGCGTATCGTCGAAGACTTGGCTGCAACATCAGCAGAAAAGAATGCAAACAAATAAAAAATCCGCTTCGGCGGATTTTTTTTGACTTTGCAGGTTGCACACGATAAGATACACAGTATGAAAAAGTTTTTATTTGTTTTGATGTTTTTTTGCTTCGCGCCAATGGCGACAAATGCGTATACCGAACGTGATAACGCAGTATTGCGTGTTATGAATAAGGCCGCCGGAAAGGTTCAGGAAATCATAATCCCTGTGAATCAAGAAACACAGTTTGAGAAACTGTATCTAAATGTTCGCACATGTAAACAAACAGACCCGTTCCAGGCAGAAGATTTCTGGACGTTCATTGAAATTTCAGAAAAAGACAACGGGCAAATATTTGGTGGCTGGATGTCACGCAATGAACCAGGACAAAATCCATTACAACATCCAGACTATGATGTATGGTTGGTGCGTTGCGAATAAAGCAAAGGATACGCAATGAAATTTAGAAATATGACGGGTTATATGTTGGGGAATGAACGTTGTGAACACCGCAGTGGCGCGCCTTGGGCAAACGATAATTATTACCCTGTGTGGATTTGCCCAACATTGCGTAAAGCATTAGAGATTTTAGAAGCGTCGCAGAACGCCCATTTAGACGGCAACATTGTTTGGACGACTATTTATCGTGTTGTTGCGCGTGATATCGAATGCGAATTGATGAAAAACGGTTTATGGTTAACACATACGCCAACAAAAATATATGTCGACGAACCTGTTATGTACAAAAACCCAAATTTCTTTATGACCGAAGAACAGCTGTTATCAAATGCGAACGACATTCGTATGCGCTTCTCAAAAATAACCAGAAAGGCGTTCAAGGAGAAAATGAAAAGGAGAGTGAAATGAACTTTATAAAAAAATATTTTAAGATTTTTATTGGTATCGCTGTGTTAATTTTGGTGGTTATTGTGTTCTTTTTTGCACAACGTAGTTCTACGCTGGAAACCAGCACATTAAAAGACTGGCGCGCGGCCCCAATTGACAGACGTATTTCTGCAATTCAAATTATGACCGGCGCAGATAAAGATGTCGAATTAATGGTTGCGTGTGTCGACAAGATGGCAAGTTTGCCAGAGTCTGGCAAGATGATGGTGCGTGACGCGGCTTCTTTGTGTTATACTGGCAATCAATTAAAACAGAGTTTATAAAATTATGTCCGAAGAAAAAATTATTCGTGTTGATATGGGCAGTTTAGATAGCAAACAACACAGTAATCGATCTGTGTTATGTTTGGGTATTGAATCGTCTTGCGATGAAACCAGCGCTGCACTGGTTGATTCTGACAGAAATATTCTGTCACACATTATTTATTCACAAATTCCAGAACATCAAAAGTATGGTGGTGTGGTGCCAGAACTGGCGGCGCGCGCACATATTTTGGCAATCGAAGACGTTGTTAAACATACACTAAAAAAAGCGAATAAAACAATTGATGACATCGATATTGTCGCTGCAACTGCTGGTCCAGGATTGATTGGCGGCGTTTTGGTGGGATGGATGGCGGCCACAGGTATCGCACAATCATCATCAAAACCATTAATCGCAGTAAACCATTTGGAAGGTCATGCATTGGTGCCACGTCTGTGCGCGACAATGGCAGACGGGACAAACGGTGATGTAAATGTCGAATTTCCATATTTGTTAATGCTGGCATCTGGGGGACATTGTCAGATATTGTTAGTGCGCGGTGTTGGACAATACGAAATGATTGGTCAGACGTTGGACGATAGCGCTGGTGAAGCATATGACAAAGTTGCAAAAATGTTAGGACTGGGGTATCCGGGCGGTCCCATTGTGGACAAGCGTGCACAGTCTGGCGACCCACGTGCATTCGCGTTCCCACGCCCATTGTGCGATAAGCCAGGATGTGATTTTTCATTTAGTGGCATAAAGACCGCCGCACGTACATTCTTGTCGCGCGAAACAATGCCTGTTTCTGATGAATATATAAACGACTTTTGCGCATCGTTCCAGGCGTCTGTGGTCGATTGTATAATAAATCGATTGAACAATGCATTAAAAGATTCGCGCGTTCGTGAACATAATCCAAAGACACTGGTGGTTGCGGGTGGTGTTGCCAAGAACAGCGCAATACGTGCAGCAATGGAAACGCTTGCCAATAAAAACAAAATGATATTTGCAGCACCGCCAATGAATCTGTGTACAGATAATGGCGCAATGATTGCATGGGCAGGAATCGAGAACTATCGTATTGGCAATATTGTTTCAGAACCAATTGCGCCACGTCCACGTTGGCCATTAACCGAACTATAACAATTATTTTTGCCTTTTATTATCGTTTAGCGTGCTTAACGCATGTTCGAATGCGTTTTTTGTCTTTACAGACATCAGCAATTTGCCAAGTTTTGCAATTTCCTCTTTTAATATCGCAAGACGCGCTTTGTATAACTTTGGATTGGCTTTAATAACTTCTGCGCCGGTCCATTTTATATTTTGCAAAGCGTTTCGCATACGTGCAATTGTTGGTTCTGATTCTGTTATTACCGGTTGCACACGTTCCAGCCCATTGTACATTTGAATTAACTTATTTATATCCAGCCATGTCAGGCGCGCAATATCGCGATGAAACATATCGCGCGCATTTTCATAACGCGCATCTGCAAAATCAATAAACGATACCGTTTTGGTTTCTTGATCATAGAATATATTATGTTGATTCATATCGCCCTGACAAAATACAACGCTGGCATCATTGGCAGAATTTACATCAAACCATTCTTTGGATTTATTTAATATATCAATTTCTTTGCTGGTTAAATCTTTGCGTAAATGTTTTACAATTCGTGCAAAAGCAATGTCTCCCGGGTGTTCTGGGGTATCGAACATATCGCGCTGTGTTAAAACAGGTTTCGATTGGTTTATATCATTTAAGAAATGCGCCAATCCCAAATATATTATTGCCCTGTCGCCTTCGTCCAAAGTCTCAAAATATGTATCTGTGACGGGAACACCAGGTACACGCTGTTCAATGGCGAACATTTGCGCGTCAGATATTTCCAGCATTTTTGGAATAAAATAATATTTACCAGATTTATCCTGTAATGATTCTTGCACCTTTTGGGCATGATATTGCTTTTCTACCCACGACTTACGCGGTATACCACCAGGCTTAATCACAGGACGCTTTATAACCAATCCATCTGTCGCGACAACCAAAGTTTCACGTGGTATGTTGGTATTTAGTTGTTGCAATTTATCCAGATTACTCATAATATGACTCCATCAATAACAACAATCAAATTTTATCATAAAAAACATGCAAAAACCAGAACCTTTTGTAAAGCCAGACATGATATTCAGCGTTTCTGATGCGTCTGCACTGTTGAAAAACGTAGTTGAAACGGCGTTTCCGCGCATAAAAATTCGTGGCGAATTGTCACAAATCACACGCGCAACATCGGGTCATATGTATATGACTATAAAGGATTCTGGCGCTGCAATATCTGTTATAATTTGGCGAGGCACCCCCGTGCCGTTTAAGTTAGAAGATGGACTGGAAGTTATTATTACAGGTCGTTTTACAACATATCCCGCGCGCAGCAACTATCAGATAATCGCCAGCGAAATTGAAATGGCAGGTGCAGGCGCAATTCTAAAAATGTTGGAAGAACGCAAACAAAAACTGGCGCGCGAGGGATTGTTTGACGCATCACGAAAAAAGCCCCTGCCCCGACTGCCACAAACAATTGGTGTTGTCACCAGTCCGACCGGCGCTGCATTTCAAGACATTCAAAATCGCCTGCGCGAAAGGTTCCCTGTGCGTGTGTTATTGTACCCGGCGACCGTACAGGGTGCCACCGCCGCGGTTGAGGTTGCAAACGGCGTCGAATACTTTAATCGCATGAACAATGTTGATGTTATTATTGTTGCGCGTGGCGGTGGTTCATTGGAAGATCTGTTGCCGTTTTCAGAAGAGATTGTTGTGCGCGCTGTTGCAAACAGTCATATTCCCGTTATAACCGGCGTCGGTCATGAGCCTGACTGGATGTTGGTAGATTTCGCCGCCGACCACCGCGCGCCAACCCCAACCGGCGCAGCAGAGGCGGTTGTTCCAACAAAGTTATCGTTGTTTCAAGAACTGGACAATATGTGGGTGCGCCTGTCAGGCAATTTTACAACGCGCCTGATGAATGCAAAACAGCGTATTGAATCGATTAATATCAAAAGCCCAAAACAAGTATTAATGGAACAACAACAAAAATTGGACGACGCAGAACGCACAATGAATATTATCATCGGCGCAAAGATGAACAGTTTGCATCAGCGTATTGATGCACTGTCTGCATTTCCAAATATATTGCAAAATCGAATGAATGTTTTAAATCAATCTATTGCACACCTGGGACAAATGTTGCAGTCACTGTCTTATAAAAGCGTTTTGTCGCGCGGATATGCAATTGTGCGCGATGCAGACGGCAAGATAATCAGTCGTTCAGACGCCGGCACGCCAAAAACAATCGAATTCGCAGATGGTGTTATGAAAATATAAATAAACGCCCAGACGGGCGTTCCTTTGTATTAAAGTGTTTTGATCAAAAACAAACGCAGATTTGTGTTTTTGTTTAATGCAGGCACGACACCATGCTGTATTAGCGCTTGTTTAATATCGGTATGCAGACGAACACGATCAAAATAACTTAAATCATTCCAAAACTTTTTAATGCCGTAATTTGTTGTCGGACGCCACGGCAGTTCAACGTATCGCATATTATTGACTTTGTATGAATATGCCCGTGTTATCGCAAACAAGCCTTTTGTGTCATAGACCTTGAACTTTGTGCCAATAGGGATGTCTGGGATAGAATGCGATACCGTAACCTGCTTAAGCCTGTCTACTTTGTTTTTTAATGTTACAGACTGAGAATAAAAACCATGGTTGTCTACAGCAGAAACATAATATTTTTCCATTTTCTTATCCCTTTATAAGCGTTTTTGCCATTGTGATAGATTCTGGTATAATTTCGGCACCACTGATTATGCGCGCAATTTCATTTACGCGTTCACCATTCAGAATTTCACAAACACTGGTTGTTGTTTTTTCGTTGCTTACAGTTTTTGCAATCTTAAAATGTCGGTCGGCAAACCCCGCCACCTGGGCAGAATGAGTTATAACCAGCGCCTGGTTTGCGTTTGCCAATCTGTTAAGACGCGCACCAACAGCGGATGCAGTCGAACCGCTGATCCCGGTATCCACCTCGTCAAAAATAAAGGTTATGGCATCTTCGCCACCTGACAAGACGACGCGCATCGCCAACATTAATCTCGCCAATTCACCACCAGACGCAGATTTATGCAGTGGCGCGAATGGTGACCCTGGGTTCGTTTTTATCATAAACGTGATGTCATCTGTACCGTTTGATGTCGCGTCGCATGTTTTGCATTCAACCATAAAATCGGCAGAGCCTAACTTTAAATCGGGTAATTCTGACAACAACTGCGCACGCAACATCTCTGATGCCATACGACGCGCGTCGGACAATGTTTTGGACGCGGCATTAAATTCTGTGCGATGACGTTTTACTTCATCTGTTAATTTTTGTAATTCTGCATCAGAATTATCAATTGCATTTAGTTGTTCGGTCATCTCAGACAATTTCTGAGCCAATTCATCTGCCGATACACGATGTTTGCGCGCCGCGGCACGGATTGCGAACAGACGTTCTTCTATTTCGTCCATGTTCGCGGCATCAGAGTCTTCTGGTTCCAGCGACTGTGCGATTTGTGCCACTGATTCTGCGGCATCATACAGTCTGTCGATTTGTTCGCTGTATGGATTCTCATCACCTTTGATACGTTGCAAAATATGCGCGACATTAAACAGTTGCGAATCCAACGAATTGCCACGTGGGGACAATGCCTCTAAGGCTTCTTTTAAAATGGCTGAATTTTTTTCTGCATTCATCATATTTGCGCGACGCGTGGACAAATCTTCTTCTTCACCCGGTTGTGGATTTAGTTTTTGCAATTCTGCAACGTTATGTTCCAAAAATTCACGTTCAGATGCGCTACGTTCCAACATGTCTTGCAATTGAACTAAACGTTTTTCAGCCGTGTGCAATCTATCATAACATCCTTTGACATCTTGCAATAACGTTTTAAAGGTCGGAATGTTATTTTGTGCGAACGTGTCCAATGTTGGTCGGTGCGTGGCTTGGTTTAACAGCGCATGGTTCGCAAATTGGCCGTGTATTTCAACCAATGCGTCACCAATTGATTTTAGTGTCTTGACAGATACAGGCGTATCGTTTACCCACGCCTTACTCTTTCCATCAATCGACAGTGTGCGACGCAGTATTAAACCATCGTCACAATCAATATCAAACTCAGACAAAATTGTCGCAACCGATGACGGCACAGAATCGAATTCCGCAACCACAGATGCCATATCGCATCCATGGCGCACCAGCCCAACGTCGGAACGCGCCCCCAATGCCAACGACAACGCGTCTAATAAAATACTTTTGCCCGCACCGGTTTCGCCGGTCAAGACATTTAAGCCACAACCGAATTCCAGGTTCAGCTTTTCAATTAATACGATATTCGAAATATTTAATCCAACTAACATGCTGTTATTATGATCTTATATGGGTAATTTTTCCAGCGAAAAATCATGCGTCCACAGGATGTATGGCTGAATTTTATACGTCGGATACAGCGCATGCATTAACGCAACATATTCATGCATTTGTCCCAGGTACTTGTTATAAAAACACTGTTTGTCGACATCTGTTTTGTAATCCAAAATCAAAACTGTCTGTTTTTCTGTGTCTATAATCAGGCGGTCGATGCGTCGACTTATAAAACGCCCGGATAGTGTGCCAGCGACCGGAACCTCTGTCTTAGAATTTGGTGCAAAGAATTTGCATAATTCGGGTATGCTTTTGATTTTTTTTACCAAATCAGCGTCGCCAACACAGATGTCATCAGCTATAACAACGCGTTGCAACAAACGATGCGTTTGTGTTCCCGTATTTGTCGCATGTACGACACGACTGCGTTCAGACAAAATCTTATTTAATATCGTCATTTGTTATCCTGATGTATTCTGCGTCTGTTTTGCCGGCGAATACGCGCCACAGCTGGCTGTGCCACGATTCAATAGTTGCATTTTTACGTGGTGTAAATCCATATATATACAATTCGTCGCGTGCGCGTGTCATCGCGACATACAGCAATCGATAGTATTCAGCCGTGCGTATTTTCATCAATTCGTCTGTTGCCACGGCGCGCGAAACGCTGTTATCGCTGCGCGGCGCCCACAACCATACAGGCGTTGCAGATTCTGATTTTATCGGCAATATATTTTCCGTTTTTGGCGTTCGCACAGTATCGATTAGGAAGACAACTGGTGCCTCTAGTCCCTTGCTGCCATGCACTGTGACAACACGAACGCCATTGGACGCATCCATGTCACGTTTTATTTCGCTGCCACCCGTAATAAACCACTTTAAAAATTGATATAACGTTCCAGGTTGCGTGCGTTCATAAGACAAGCATATCGTTAAAAATTCTTCCAGCGGATCAATTATCTGATTGCCCAATGCAGATATAAATTTTGCACGCGTATTTCCCGAATTTAAGACATTTGTAAAGAATGAATATGGCGCCAAGTTTTTTGACCATTTGTATATCTGATTTAATCGTTCGTATATGTCTGGGTTTGTATCAGCCAAAATTGAGAACACCGTCTTTTTATCAGCATTTTTTATCTTGCACAAATTAAAAATATCGCGTTCTTTCATACAAAAAAACGGACTTTTTAACACACAACATAAACTATAATCATCATCCCTGTTTAAACACCAACGAACCAGATTTAACATGTCACGAATTGCCGGAAACTTCGGCAGAACGACACGATCGCTGCCAGCGACATCAATACCCAACTGTTTTAATTCTGCGACCAATGGCGACGCCATAGGATTGCGATTTTGCACCAACACCATTATGTCGCGCGCGACATGTTTTCCGCTTAAAATTATAGAATGAATTTTATTTGCAATGTTTTTTATGTATTGCCGAACATCAATATTGCTTTCTTGTTTTGCGGTCAATTTATGCAGTTCTACAACGCCTGGCGCATCTGTGCGAAAACACTTATGTGGATTATTTGCAAAATCAGATAAATCTATAACCGTTGAATCAGCAAAGAATTTATCGACCGCATACAGTATCGGCGCAGACGAACGAAAGCTTTGTGCCAGTGGCACTTCGCGTATTGTACGCATGTTGTGCGCGATTTGTTCGCGAATTGCGTCGCGACTGACCGAAAAGGCGCGAGGATCAGCGCCTTGGAAGCCGTAAATGGATTGCTTTGTATCACCTACGACAAACAACGAATGGACATCATCAGCAACATTGCCGTCTGCAAAGAAGTCGCCCGCCAGCATTCGCAAAATATCCCATTGCAACGGCGATGTGTCTTGCGCTTCGTCTACCAGAATATGAGACAACGACAAATCCAATTGTGACAACACCCAACCCATGGTCGACGCATCCGAAAACAATTTGCGTGTATATAAAATCATATCTTCGAAATCCAACAGATTTCGTGCGCGTTTTATTTTTTGATATTCGGCCGCAAAAGCCGCCGACAAATCAAATAACGCGACGCTATCTTCGAACAGCAGTTTGTTTGCATTATATTGATTTAATTCGTATACACGGCGTGCTTCGCCCAGCAAATAATCCTTTTTGGACACGGTGGATTTTATACCACCTTCGGCGGTTAGATATGCCATTTTGTATTTTTCAAAATCAACAGTCGTATCAATATATTGATTAGTTAAGCTAATAATATCGTTTAAGTACTTTGCCGGCTTTTTTGCATCATTTTGCTCTTCCATTGTAATTTTTACGATTTTTTTCAGTTTTTCGACATCAAAATCAACACTTGGTACATTTATTATGTTTAAATAATCCTTAGTCGTATCAATAAAGTATTTTCGATATTTAACAATGTCTTTAACTTGAAAGAACTGTTTGTATTGCGCACTCAATATACCCAACAGGTCTGTCATATAGGTTTCTGAGACCCGCCCCACAATATGCATAAAGGCATTTAATACTTTTGGATCTTCGGACGGCGAATTTATAAGCTTATTAAATGCATCTTGCAACAATACACGCTGCGCCGCATCGGACACCAACGACCACGACGGTGACAAACCTGCCTCTAATGGGAAACGATGTAAAATCTCTTCGCAAAAACCATGAATGGTTTTTATTTTTAATATTTCTGGGGTATCAATATACTTAAAAAATATCGCGCGCGCACGTGCAACATCGTCCATCGTCGCAGGTTTATTTATCGCAATCCCATCCAGCATATCGATTAATTCGTCATCAGACGCCAATGCCCATTCGCGCAACGACGCCAAAATACGATTGCGCATTTCACCAGCCCCTGCGTTTGTATATGTCAAACAGAGAATTCCAGCGCGCATACAATCAGGGCTGCGAAATAATATACGCAACAAACGCTGAACCAAAACACTGGTTTTGCCGGTGCCGGCATTGGCCTGAACCCATACGTTTTCCAATGGATTTGCCGCCAAGTCTTGTTCTGGTGAAAGAGTGCGTTTTTTTGCCATTTCTGCCCTTGCTTTATTTTTTAGATTTTAGTATAAATTCAAAAGAACTGCAAGATATTAAGAAGTTTGCGTTTTGCACATAGGGAGAAAAGGAATGGAAATCACACAATTATTGATAATTGGCGGTGGTGTATTGGGTACACTGCTGATTATAACACTGGGCGTACTGTTTTTCGTATCCAGAAAATCACAAAAGGTTATGGAATCGCTGTTGACCATAATTACAAAACCAGAACGTGCAAAAATCGCAGATGCAACACGCGTCTTGAATGTTATATTGGCAGACGAAATTGCAAAAATCGAATCCAGCTTTCAAACAATGCGCGATACACTAAATTCACAAATCGAATATGCCAAGGAATTAAAAAATACCCTGACAGAGCAAAACAATCAGTTAATCAATTTGGCAGACGACGCGACAAAAAAGCTGGCCACAATGTCAGGACGATTAGACAACACTGTCGCAGGATTGGGCGAAATAGTCACATCGCAATCATGGCATGACGTAGAAAATTCGACTGATAAATTTAGCAATACAATCAATGAATTATTATGCAAAATTGATACAACTTCACAGGATACGTCAGACAAAATCTTGCAGATACAATCGCAAATTGATTCGTGGGTTGAAACTGGAAAAACACTATCCGAACATCTGCAAAATGAATTTAATGCGAACGCAGAACAAATGAAGATAATGACCGGTGAAAGCGACACATTGCAAAAACAATTAGAACAATTAGCAAAGTCGACAGCAGATGGTTTTGATAACGTAAAAACAAGCGCATCAAATTATGAAGATATCATGGTACGCAATGACAAATTATTAAAGGGATATTTGGATAAATTAGATACATTTGGAAAACAGTCAAAAAAACAACTGACCAGCCAGATGAACACCTTGACCAGTACCGCCAACGTGGTCGCAGGACAAGTTCGACTGACAGAATCATCAATTGATCAGCAGATAAAAAAACTAACCACAGCGGTCGAAACATTAATGTCATCAGCAACAACCACTGAAAACTCTGTACGCGGCGTATCGACTGAACTGGCAACACTAACAAATCGTTTTGACGGCGAAATCAAAGAATTTGCCACAGGTGTTGTATCAGAACTAAAAACCGTTTCTGGGGTCGCAAATATCACATTAGAAAACACCAAGACCGCAGCAAATGCATTTTCCGATTCCGTAAAGACAATGGCAACCGGCGTACGCGAGACGTTAATCGAAATGAATACCGCGCACACACAATTATCTGGGCAATCAGCAAACCTTATTAAGATGTCAAATGATACAACAGCCCAGTTGCAACCGTTATCTGCCCTGATCGAAAAATATTATTCTGCCCTGCCCGATTTATCACGCGGTTCTGTCCAAGCCAGCGAGACATTGGAAAAAATTGTCACCAGCCTTAATGAAAAATTAAACCTGATGAAAACAACTGTCGCAGAATCGACTGATGCAATTTCTAATTCCGCAGTTAAGTTAGAAGATTTGGCTGGCGCATCTCGTCAACAAATGATAGATTTAATGTCTGACTATGCCAAAGCCGTTAATACAATGCAGACACTAAACAAACAAATGATGGTGGCACGCGCAAGCGCACCAATGGACGCAATAAAAAATGCACCGTCCGAAACATTTGGTCATATTAGTTCTCAGGATTTTTTAGCACAAAGCGAAAAAATGTTTGAAAAACTGCATGAACAATCAATGGATTTAACACGTACCGCCGGCGCAGAAATTCCAGATGTTGTTTGGAAGAAATATCACAGTGGCGACAAAACCATATTTTCTAAATGGTTGGCAAAAATGCTGAATGTGGCAGATAAAAAACGTATACGCGAAATGATGAAAGGCGATGCCGTGTTCCGTTCCCAAGCATCACAATTTGTACGCGGATTTGATAAGATACTAAATTCAGCAAAACAAACCGATAATGAAGATAAAGTATCCGCAACGTTGATAAAAACAGATTTGGGACAAATATATGTCAGTCTAAAAAATTACGTGTAAAAAATCCCCCTTTAATCGGGGATTTTTTGTTATGTCTTTTTTATCTAACAGTTGAAATACACTGTTATTTTTGTCATAATAAGGGTGTCGTGGAGTGTTCTCATGATGGGGTGTAACGACCTCTACTCAAGCGTCGCAAGAATATGTCCTGTGGTTTAGTTTAGCCACAAGGATGTATGGTTGTGACGAAAAACCAACTCCTGATGTCAAGTCAGGAGGGTTGCCCAATAATCAATTAGCAACACAATTCTTGAGATTGTCGTTAACCTCCTGACCACTCTGATTTGGGTGTTTTTTTAATTCAAGACTTCGGGGGGATTAAATGAAATTAATAACTTTTATTGGCGTTGGACTTTTTGCAATGATGCCAGCATCTGTTTTCGCGGATACATTCACATTTGATTGGGTTGATGCGATGGCTGCCAGGGATAGAGTTGGTAGCGTATGTTCGGCAGACGGTAATGTTATTATCGAATGTAAATGTGGCACAAAACAAACGCCATCAAATCCTAGTCTAACACAACTTTGCGCCAGGACAGGGGAAACTTTTACATGGGGGTGCCGATTCCAAGGTGCGATGTCAGAAAATACACAGTATTGGTGTGTTCCGTTTGGAAGCGCGACGGCATGCGATGTGTGTGGCTGTAAAGATGTAAAAAGCGATTCCGCATGGAAAGAACTTAGCAACAATCGCGTTTCGCGCGAAGTACAAACAGCAACGTCGTCCGGTTATTCTTGCACCGTCACAACAAGTACTGAATACGCATGCGACGCAGGCTATTATCACAGTGCCGGTTCTGGTTTGTCCATAACATGCAATCCATGCCCACAACTTCTTGGTTCTGCACCAAGCACAAGCAAGATTGGCAACCGTTCCATAACAGGTTGTTATATACCAGCAAACACATCGTTTTCCGATGATACAGGTTCCGGAATCTATATAGACAGATGTTATCACGAGGAAGATCTTGTTCATTAAAACGCCCATTTGGGCGTTTTAATTTATCGTTGGCGCTGTAAACGTTTTATATGCGCCGCCAAGCGCGGATTCATTTTTCCATCACGCGGCTTTAAAATATAGTCAATATCCAGCCCCGCGTTTAAAAAATCTTCGGGATTACATGTGTTCATTGTGCGCACCACCGTATCATTTGACATATTTGCACGGCTGCGTGCGGTTTCCAGGTTTGCTTCTGGGGTTAGAAAATACGCGATACGGAAATTATACCATCTGTTCAGATTCAAACATTTAAACCACTTTATCATTTGCTGGGCATATTTAGGTTCTATGACATCATAAACCAAGTTCTGTCCCAGATGTTCAAAAATCTCGGTTTCTGGAACACCGTACATCCATTTAGGCTCGCCAGGTTGCCACAACGACTGATTCACCCACAGACGTGTCGCAAGGCGTGCATTTTCAAAATACGCTTCGTCACGAAAAAAGTACGGATTACCTTCGGATTCGCCGGGGCGCATGGGGCGCGTTGTCGCAGAACGCAAATTATAAAACAAATCGGCAGGCAAGGTATTCTGAATAAAATATGTTTTGCCACTGCCCGATAAACCCGTACAAATTAAAAGTGTTTTTTTCATCGAATTGCCTTTTTAATTATAAAAGAAAGCCTGCCGTAACGGCAGGTTCCCGTATGTTTTTATTTTTGACGTTGACGCAACCATTCTTGTTCCAACAAAGCATTATTGACTTTTGATACGTCCGGATTATTTGTCTGATATCGCGCAAACATTTTTCGTGCCAGTTCTGCATATTCTGGCTCAACAATAACATCTGCCATGATCCCTTCCCTGGCCTGGATAGAGTTTTTAATACCCGCTTTATATAAAACCCTGGACAATTCATTAAGCACTTCGTAGCGTTTTGACGCGTCACCTGTTTGGTGCGCAAATACAAAAGCACATGTGTTGCGCATATCGTATTTTGGTTCAAAGCGCCAACGACTGCGACTTGGTAAACTATCCAGTTGCGTGTACAGCGTCATTAAATCTTGAATCTTTTTAGATGCAGAATCAAAGTTGTTTGCCATAATCAACCCCTCTTCTTTAATCTTCTAAGAAACTGCGCAATTTACGCGCGCGCGTTGGGTGTTTTAACTTGTTCAGTGCCTTTTGTTCAATCTGACGGATACGTTCGCGGGTGACACCGATATATTCACCAACTTCTTCCAATGTGCTGGTTTTGTTGGTAGACATACCGAAACGCTGACGTAAAACAGTTTCTTCTTTTGGATCCAGTTCTGACAAAATCTGGGTGACGATTTTACGCAGATTCTTTTGTGCCGCAGATGTAAATGGATTTTTGGCTGTTTCATCTGCGATGATTTCGATACGGGAACTGTCATCTTCGGTACCAACGGGTGCCTCTAATGAAATCGGTTTCAGATTAACTTTCATTGCCTTGTGAATCTTGTCAACCGGCAGATAGATAATCTTGGACAATTCTTCGGCGGTTGGCTGGCGACCATATTTGTGCATAAATTGACGGGATGCACGCTGAATCTTGTGTATATTGTCAATCATATGTACAGGAATACGGATTGTTCGCGCCTGGTCGGCGATACTGCGTGAAATACCTTGTTGAATCCAGTTTGTCGCATAGGTCGAAAATTTATTACCCAAACGATAATCAAACTTATCAACAGCCTTCATCAAACCGATATTTCCGTCCTGAACCAAGTCAGAAAAATCCAAACCAAGCCCACGGTTGCTGGATTTTTTTGCAAACTTAATAACAAGACGCAAGTTTGCCTCTATCATTTCGCGCTTGGCGCGTGCGGCCTCGGTCTGACCACGACGAACCAATTCAACAACCTTTTTGTATTCTGACGTTGGCTGACCCGTTTCAACGGCAATTGCAGTGATATCTTCTTGAATCTTTAAAATATCTGCTTCGTGCTTTTTCGCAAAGTTTGCCCAAGTTGCATTTTTATGTTTCGCCAACTTTTTAACCCAATTGCGATTTAATTCGTTGCCGGCATATTCTGCCAAGAAATCTTCGCGTTTGATTTTGTTTGCCATTGCCAAACGTAATAACTTTCCTTCCAGTCCCATTAACAACTGGTCACGCTTGGTTAACTGTTCCAAGATTTCTGCGATACGATCGTCATTCAGGCGGATTTTGCTGACATGCTCAAACAATTCCAGACGCATTTTTGTGTATTTCTTTTCCAATGCTGCATCTGGGGTGTCGGACGACAACAAATTGTCCAAACGTTTTGCCTGTAATTTTTGCATGCTGTTAAATATGCGCTTTATCTTGGCAAACAATTCAGTAATCATTGGCATCAAAGATTCTTCCATCACAGGAATTGGAACGCCAGATGTCCCGCGTGGTGTGTCTTCTTTTTTGATGCCGTCTTCATCTTCGTCGTCTTCATCTTCGTCATCTTCGACAGAGGTATCTGTTAAATCATCCAATTCATCATCGTCCAGTTCATCGACATGTTCAACACCTTTGGACTTTAATGCCTCGGACAATGCGGCCAGGGATTTTTGTTCAGAATCACTGGAATACATAACTTCCAGATTTACGATATAACGCAAACGAATATCTTCGTTCAACAACTGCTGATACCAATCCAACATTGCCTGAATTGTCATTGGACTTTCGCACAGACCGTACACCATCAGGCGTGACGCTGCCTCTATACGTTGGGCAATCGCAACTTCGCCAGCTGCGGTCAACAGCTGAACAGTACCAATTTGTTTTAGATAAGACTGAACAGAGTCTTGAACCCCCAAAACAAGCGAACCAGTTTGACTGCGTTCCAACTGTTTTGCATAGTGTTCATAATCATCGTCATTAACATCAACCTGTTCGGCATCTGCGTTTAACAAATTGCGCGTTTTATCGCGTGGTTCGTCATCATCTGTATCATAATAACGCCCCAAATCTTGGGGGTAATTATCTGTTTCCAGAATTTCAAGACCTAAATCTTGCTGAAAGAAATCCAAAACTTCATCGTGTTCTTCGGATGGCACCTCGTCCGCGTCAGTTGCCGCGGTAAAATCCATACGCGACAGATATCCAACCTCTATCGCACTGGTTGCCAGTTTTTGCAAATTATCCGGCAAAGAATCAATTAATAGTTTTGTTGCTTCGTCCAGTTTTTTAACCATCAATCAGCCTTTTTCAGTCTTTAATGTTGTGCGTTCAGTTTTTTCAGAAAATAATATTATTTTTTCTTCTTTTTTGCCGGTTTGCTGGCCTGTTTTTGCGCCTTGGCTACCGCATCATGAATGGCAGATTCAGAAACCAAACCCAAAACAATCGGGCTTTGAATTTGAATGATTGAATAAGATGCATGCGTTTTATTGCGGACGGACGCAACCGTTGGATTTGTACTGCGCATCAGGCGTGCAACTTGACCGTCCGACAATTCTGGATAATTTTTCAGAATCCACAAAATACCACCCAAACGGTTCTGGCGATGCAATTTTGGTGTATAACCAACGCCACGCTTGTTCTGCTTTTGCTGGGCATCAACGATTTCTTTGCGCAATGTCAGCCGTGCGTCAGAATCTGCTTCGCACTTTTCAATATCTTCACGTGTGACCTGACCACTCAGAATTGGGTTTAATGGTTGAATTTTGTATGTTTCAGCATCTGCGATGTTTTTAACCTCTAACTCATGCAAGCCGCAGAATTCTGCGATTTGTTCAAATGTCAGGGCTGTATTTTCAATTAACCACAGGGCTGTTGATTTTGGCATATATGGATAGTTCATGGAAAATTCCTCTTAATTACTGGGGGCAATATACACCAATATTGCCCCCATTTCAACAGTTTTTTATTAAAATATTGTTTTTTGGCAATTTATGCCTTTTTTACGATTTTGTATCCGTCCTTGGAATCCAAAATTGTCCAGCCCGCCGCATCAATTTCGGCACGCAACGCGTCCGCAGTCGCCCAGTCACGGTTCGCCTTGGCAGCTGCGCGTTTTTCTGCAAGCGCGACAATTTCCGCCGGGGCAGATTCATTTTCCAACGCGACCAATTTTTTCGCACGATCGATGAACTGCAAGCCCAGCAAACGATCCACAAATTCAAACAACGCAAGTTTCGTTGCGGGATTTACCGTTGTGTTTTTTAATAATTCTTGGATCACGACCAGCGATTCTGCCGTTTTAAAATTGTCGGATGCTGGCGTCAATATTTTGTCGTGCCATATATCATATACCGCGGAATCCACTTCTCCCTTATTGTCGGAATTGATTAAATCGGCTACCTTACGTACAATGTTTTTGTATCCAGTAGACGCTGCATCCAAAGAGTCAAATGAGAATTCTAATGGTTGGCGATAATGGCTCTGCAACAACAAATAGCGATACGCCATTGGATCGTAACCACGTTCGACCAACGAACGCACTGTATATGCTGTTCCAGCAGATTTAGACATCTTGCCCTCTTTTAATAACAACCATTCAAAATGCACCCAATAAGATACCCATGGCGCACCAACGATTGGTTCACTCTGCGCGATTTCATTCGAATGGTGAACTTTTGCGTGTTCTTGACCGCCAACGTGTAAATCAAAATGCTGACCAAGGTATTTCATACTCATGGCGCTGCACTCGATATGCCAACCTGGGAAACCAATGCCCCACGGGCTGTCCCATTCCATTTGACGCTTGGTGTCTGTTGGTGAAAATTTCCACAAAGCAAAGTCTGTCGAGTTTCTTTTTCCACTATCATCTATACGGGCGCCACCGCGCAAATCTGATAGATTTTGACCGCCCAACGCGCCATATGCAGCAAATTTTGAGGTGTCATAATATATTCCTTCGCCTGGGATTTCATATGTATACCCCAACGCTTCTAATTTTTGCACTAACTCAATTTGTTCTTTGACATGATCTGTTGCGCGAGGCATATGCGTTGGATGCATAATATTCAACAAATCTGCATCATGCAGGAAATTATTAATATATTTTTGTGCTACATCCCATACGGACATGTTTTCACGTGCGGCCCCCTTTTCCATTTTGTCATCACCAGAATCTGCATCGCTGGTTAGGTGTCCAACATCCGTAAAGTTCATAACATGACTGACGTCGTACCCATTTTCAATGAATACACGCTTGATAATATCGCTATTAACGATTGTACGCATGTTGCCAATGTGTGCATCCCAATAAACCGTTGGACCACATGTATAGAACCCCATTTTGCCAGGCTGCAATGGCTTGAATTCTTCTAGTCTTCGCGTTAATGTATTATATAATTTAATCGTCATAATATGTGTCCTTTGTCAGTTTATGTTTTTGAAATTTTAATAATTGCGTGATTGAAATGCAAACAAATTTAGTTTGCAGAAAATAAATACTAGCGACAACAGTAAAAATTAATAAAACGAATTGTCATGTGTTGATTATGCCACGCCACGCCAATCTGGGTCAAGGCGTTTTTTAGATTTTCTTGCTTGCATTTAATTTTCTGTTTATATATAATAACCCTCGCACGGAGCGTTGGCAGAGTGGTAATGCAGCAGATTGCTAATCTGTGACCGAAATTTTTGGTCCATAGGTTCGAGACCTATACGCTCCGCCAGAAAATTTAACCCACCATTTCGGTGGGTTTTTTGTTGCAGTTTTTATATCATTTAATGTTCTTCGCCGACGTGTTCAGGTTGATAGATTTCAACATCACGTGTCATAGCCAAGAATTTCTCTGCACGACGTGCAGGCAGTTCAGATGCCGGAATCTTTTGCAATTCCACAATCTGTTTGGCGACCGCATTTGCCAACAACTCCATCGTTGTTTGCCAATCGGTATGGGCGCCACCTGCAGGTTCAGGTATCACGTCATCAATCAC
>JAZRPS010000009.1:0-28168 GCA_045649345.1 Candidatus Enterousia sp.
GTTTCTTTTTAAACCCAACAGTGTGCTGGCACAGAATTTACAGCCCATCGCACATCCGGCCTGGGAACTGACACAGACGCTGTTGCCGTACGTTGTACGCATTAATACGCATTCAATTTGTTCGCCGTCGTGCAACCCCAATAAAAATTTGGTTGTTTCACCGTCGCGCGATTCTAATTTTTTTACAATCTGTACGGGCAATGTTTGCGCCACATCATCTAAATCATGACGTAATTTTTCAGGAATATTTTTCATGGACATAAAGTCTGGCGCACCACGATTTAACCATTCGCGAATTTGTTTTGCACGAAATTTCGGCTGTCCCATATCTGTAATAAATTTTTCCAATTCTGGGTCAGTAAAATTAAAAAGTATCGGTTTGTTTATCATAATTTATATCTGTCGTCATTAATTACAATAACTGCCTTGCGACGCAGTTGTTTTAATTGTTGGTCTGCCTGGAACATTGCTTGCTTGTACTGTGCATTTTGCTTAATCATATCATCCAAGTTTTTGTATTCGTCTGTCTTTTTTGTGCTGCACACCAGTAATACAGAATCATCTGCGCGCTTTGACCATGTCAACATCGGCAGTGTTGCAACACGTTCACGAATGTCTGCCGACAGTTCGTATTGTTTCGCGGTAAACTTTTGTGGGATGCCCCCCAGTGCCTCTGCCATTTTGATTGCGCCATCACATGATTTTGGCTTGGTCAGTTTTTCTGCAACGTCTGCTGGAATATCTGTCAGACGAATAATTGTCATTTCGATTGGCAATCCATGTTCACGTGCCAGGTTTGCCTTTTCATTCGCAATATCTTCTTTTGACGTTGATATTGTTGGCATAACTGTTCGTGCAACAATGATTTGCCATGCGATTTCTGCGCGCAGTGCATTTTTTGCCATTGCTTTTTCAGACGCGCTAAGTTCGCCCAGGTTTAATTTTTTTAATTCCTTGTCAACAATATCGTCGTCTGGTACCGCATTAAAGTTGCCTGCATATTTTATTTTTATATCGTCATCGATAATGTTTTGCAACGCAACACGTCGGTTGTCTGTGGATGTTTTGCCTTGTTTTGCCATTAATTGTGTACGCACAGTTATATCAGTGTCTGTGATTGGTGTGCCATTAACGGTTGCGACGACCTGGGCTGCGAATGCCGGGATGGTTAACAATGTCGACATTAACATAGCAATGTTTAATATTTTCATCTCTCTTTCCTTGCGTTTTTAATATTGTTGTCCGTTAATTGCCATGCCGAATCTAAACTGGAATGTTGTTGTTCCGACATAGTCTTCTTTGATTGCATTATCGCGTCTGTATTCCACAGACAGGTAATAACACGGATGATTGTAAAAGAATCCGCCAGTGTGTCTTTGGAATTCGCCAACTTCGATGTTATAAATCGCACTCCACCGCATGGACCACCGTTCGGTCAGTTTTAAACCCGCACCAATAACTGCCTCATTCAAATCTGTATTTTCTGTTAATTCATCACTAAGGTGTTGCGACCATATATGACCAATGTTAAAGAAGTTTTGTGCCGTTCCCAAATTGATTGTATTCTCCATATGGCGCAGTGCCAAATCATCTTGATTTAATCTGAAACGTGATGCAAACCCCAACCATTTCATGTTGTTATAACTGACGCGCCCAACATAGTCAGACAGTCCATTGTGGAACCCACTGTTCAAATCAATCGCCGGTCTTTCTGTAAAGTCATACGATTGCCCCAAAAATACTTCGACTGTATGTCCATCATTGTTAAATGCCGCCCAGCGCACACCATAATCTGCATACGTGCCGTTTTCCCACAAATCCAACCCTGAAAAGCGGTTGTTTGAAAACAGTGTCGAATCCGTCAAAATCGTTCCGGCAGAATCGTTGTTTAATGCAAATTCTTCGGCGTCCATTTTACGCATAACGGTCAGTCTTGCGCGCGGTTCGATTATCTGTGTCCAATTGCTTGTCGGCTTAAACAGCGGCAATCCCCATTCCACATATCCACTGGGCAAAAAGCGATTTTTAAACCCAGAAAACACATCGCCGTCAACCATTTCTGTATTATTAAAGTGATATACGTCGTATCGTGCAGATACACTGGCGGTCAGTCTGTTTCCACCCCACAACGTCCATGGCGTTGTCAATCGTGCGTCCCCAATCAGTCGTTGTGCCGATGTTCCGTCGCCCGAAATCCCCAGTACGTCCGCGCCAAATGTCGCATATGTTTCACCGAACAGTGGTGCTGTTTGATGTACGGCGCGAATATTTGGTAAAATGTCACCATCTGGTGCAGAATACAATCCGGTACTGTCACGCAGTTCTTGGAATATATGCGCGTCTGCAACGACATAACTGCTTTGTCCAAATACTTCCAGTTTTGCCCCAGAATCCAAATACGGCTGATCGCCATAGAATCCATATTTCTGCAAATATGTTTTATCGGATGTGCGTTCCAAGAATATTGTTGCGCGCGCATATTCGCCCAAATCAATAACGTCATCGTTAAAGATATGCCATCTGTTTTCACCGGCCTTGTTTCGTGTGAATGACCCTTCGGTTCTGTATTCAGAATGGTCGGCATTCAGTCGGTGTTCCAATTGAAACAGTGGATTTTCCTGGGTCAGATACGACAATGTAAACGTCATATCATGTGTATCAGATATTGAAATATACAGCGGTATATTTATCTGGGTTCCCATTTTATTTGTCGACTGAAAATCCGGCATTAATAACCCAGTCTTATACTTTACCCCCGGGTCAGGCATTTCGAAATAAGGCAACCACAACACTGGAATATCATACGTCCGCAACACAGGACTGTAAAATTTCAGCGTACGCGTATTCATATCATGGATAATTTTATATGTCGTAATTTTCCACGCGTCCCCATATGCGTCACAGTCGTCACACGCCGTAAACGTTGCATTCCGTGCGATGGTCAGGTCGCCCTTGCGCGTTATATTATCAGATTCAACATACACATGATTCCCCAGCCACATTTTTATATCTTCGCCGACCAGTTCGTCACCCTGTTGTGTTATATATGAATCCCCCAGTGTTAATCGTTGACCAGATTCATTAATAATTTCTGTATCGCCAACAGTTTTGATTGTTTCAGACTTTACATCGTATTCGATTCTTTGTGCAGTGATTGTTCGTGGTTCGTCCAGGTTCAACGCCCCATGCGCCGTCACAGACGCCAATATTACCGGAAAAATCACGCAGATTTTCTTCATTTCTTTGCCAAGATTAAATAAATTCCCATCAAAACGCAACCCAAACCGATGGTCAGTAATCCGAATTCAGTCAAACTGCCAATCATATTTGTTGCAGACATGTATATTGCCATCAGGCCTGCCATTGCGCCAACGGCGAACATTGGTGCAAAACTGGCGCGTCTGCGCAACAGCGACGACCGCAACAGTATTGTCGCACACAGCAACGCCAGGATTAAATTCATAACCGGGCTTAGAAACCGATTGCACAATTCCGTCAGAATCATTTTGTGCTGTTTTTTTGTTTCTGCGTCGAACGCGATTTTTATCAGTTCGTCTGTTGGAATGCGTCGCACGCGGAACGAACTGCTGTTGTCCTTATCGATAACGTTCAGGTCCATATCAAATGTTTCGAATGTGCCGGTTATCATTCTGTCGCCCTGGGATTGCAGCGACCCATTTGTCATCACCAGTGATAGTCCACGTACGGTTGATACTAATTTGCCTTTTTCTGCAAAGATTGTGCTGGGTCTGTCCTTGTCGCGCATATCAGACAGCATAACCTGACTTAAATCATGCCCAGACACCTTGTCGACATAGACGACCATACCATCTGTAATTGTTGTAAACGCACTTTCATGCAGTTTCATATGCGCCATACCATATTGCAGATTCCATTGCATGTCGTAAAACATACTTTGTGTTTTTGGCACAATCCATATGTTTAACACCAGATTTAGTATCATCAATATCGCGCCCAGTTTTATTGCCGGTCTTGCAATTTGCTTTGGCGACAGACCAGACGCCGCCATAACGGTCACTTCGTTATCGCCAATCATTTTGTTATAAACAAATATTACGGCGATAAAGCAAACAAACGGCACAATAATAGACGCAATAAACGGAATCATCAGCGCGGTCAGTCCCAAAAAATCACCTAAATCAATGCCGTACTTAATCAGGAATTTCATCATAGACATGATTTGCATCATCCATGCCAGTCCTGTCAGTATCAACATCAGCATCACAAAAATTGCGACCAACTGTTTTGAAAAATATCTATTTAGTATTTTCATCTGTTGCAGTATAGGACATAACTTTTATATTTTCAAATCATTATTAAATGTGAAAAAAATAAAAATGGACTGCTGTTTATGCTTGGCGAAGTCAAAAAAACATGTTATAATGATATAAAAAATATGGAGTCAGGGAATGTCTTTTCTGAAAAATACAGTTAGTTTATTGGCGGTAATCAGCGTGATTCCCACGGCGTATGCTGTGACGGCGCGTGTTGGTATGGTGTCGACTGGTGGTGCGGCGGTGACTGCGACGGGGCGTCGTATGCCGACGATGACGGCATATCTTGGTGCGTCGAACGCTGGGACGACTGGTGGCACAACGACGGGTACAACATCGTCTGCCTTGTTGGCGAATACTGAATGTATTGATGCTTATACTGGCTGTATCAAGGGGGCAGAGGCCTGCGGTCCAAACTTCGAAGAATGTACGACCAAGGTTTTATTCCACGGTAAAATGCCCCAGTGTATCAGTACATTGGCACAATGTGCGTCTGCTGGCGTGTCCAGTCTGTTTGGTACATCGAACATTTCTGCTTTGTCAAACGTGGCATCAAAAAACACTTATGGCGAAGTGACTGATTACACATACCCCACAGATGGCAGTGTCCTGGGTCAGATGATTACCGCGGCGGCGATTGAAAATAAGTATGATACGTCGTCTTGTGTTCGTCGCGTTACATCATGCTTAAAGAAAGACAGTGTCTGTGGCGAAGATTTTGAATTATGTACAACAAATACCGAATTTCGTAAACAGCGTGTATTTTGTGATTCAACACTTGCGCGTTGTCAGTCTGATGGTTTAATTGAATTGTTGGGGTCTGCAAACATGACCGCAATGCCAACCGCGTCCAGTCGTATCGGTGAAATGATTGCAGAGGGTGCGGCCTTGGCGGCAACAAACGCGGTATCCACGTGTTATAAGGTTGCAGACCAATGTATTTTGAACGCATGTTCTGCAAACCCATACAGATGTTATGAAAATGCCAGCCAGTCAACTGTTGACCTGGTTGAAAGTATTTCGACCGGTGTTGCGCCTGCGACAACGGCGGATGCAACGGCTGTCTTGACCAAGTCATCAATTTCAGGCTATATCAAAAACGCGTGCTTGGACACAATCGGTGCGAACAAATATTGTTATGCAACCTTTATTGGCGAAGGGCAAATGCCAACTGCATCCCAATTGCGTGACGAAGATAATCAGGAAGAAGTCTATGACCTGGCATACGGCGCACGTATGAATTCAGGGATGAAGGCAAAATTAACCGACTTGATTAACAAATTCGACACCAAGGCCAAGGAAAAATGTATCGACGCCATATCACAATGCGCAATGCGTTCATGTGGTGGCGGTTCGGGTGCGGCATGTTATTCTGTCGTATTTGGCAGCAATGAAAAATCAATCAACGGTTCTGCAACACGCGGTGAAATCAAGACAGCGTGTCAGTCTGTTGTAAATTCTGACCCATATTGTAAATATGCGGCGCAAAACCCAAATGCAACGGGTTCATACACCTATACCTTTAACCAGGCGGACGCATTTGACACATTGTTCCCAGAATATGACGATGGTGCAGAATCCGATCCAATCGGCGTAATTGCGTCATTGAATGCGAAATTGTCGACCAGTTATAATACCGCGGCAATTGCCCAAATGAAAAAGCGTTGTCAATCTGTTGCAACATCGTGCGTAAAATCTATGTGCGGTACAGATTATGTAAATTGCTATCGCAATCGTACAGATGTTCAGTCTTCTTTGACCGACACCGGCAATGCGTCGTTTGACAAGTCTATGAACAAGGTTGGTGGTGTTCTGGATTATACAATCGTATTGGGTATGTGTATTGATACGGTTAAAAACGCCGATGTTTGTGAAGAACACATAAAGATAGAAGAGGTTAAATATAACCTGGCGAACAAGGATAACAGTGCAAATTCATGGGGTGGCGCATCTGATGCTCGTTCTGGTTGGTTGGATGCCGGGTCTGCAAAATCTGTGACTGGTACGGGCGAAATTTATGCAACCGACGAAAACGGCAACAACCTGTGTACAAATGCGGCGGGCGTTCAGGGGATTTGTGATACTGTTGACGCAACGGGCGCGGTATACAGCCAACCTGTTGTAATCGGTTATGACACATATGTCCAGACCCAGGCGGCACGTTCCCTGTTCAAAGACCTGATTTATGATTTGCAAATTGAAGCCCAGGCAAAATATAACGCCAAATTGACCAAGCAACAGAATATGTGCTTGTCATACAACCAGGGCGGTATTATGGGGAACAAAGACAACGGTTCTGCATACATGTGGGTAAAACTGAAATCGAACAAGGTTCCAAATTCATACGCGGCGTCTGGTTTGAAACCATCGCAATTCGCGGCCAGTAATGACCTGTACGGTTCGTTCTGCCGTATCCGCGTGACATTGCATTCCGAAGATAGGGATATCCAAGAAGCAATTGCCAAGGGTGCAGATTGGTCAACGGCATACTTTGCTGCCGGCGACCCATTCACATGCGGTTCCTGGATACCACAGGCAAAATTAGACGAAATTGCCGAAATTGTTGGCAAACGTGCCTATGATGCCAAGGCTGATTCCCAATTCGACTATCGCCCATGGACAACGGTTTTGGGTGCATTGGGTGGTGGCGTTGGTGGTGCATACCTGGGTAAGGGCATCAGCGACGGTTCCGTCTTTGGCGGTCTGACCGGGAATACAAAAAGCAACACCGGCAAAGATGATTTTGAAAAATTGCAACGCAATTGTAAGTCATATGCAAATGTCATTAACGCAAGTTTAAATAATACGGGGTGGTCAACGGTACAATTGTACGCTCCAAAATTGGCTGAAATTGTAGGCAAACTCGACAAAGGGTCTGCATTGAGTGCCGCACCAGTTGAAGCCACCGCCGCCGCCACCCCCGCCACCCCCGGCTCAACGTGTACTACTGCTCCAAATACGTATGTGTGTGGCTCTTCTTGTGTTGTGCAGGGGAGTTATTGCTATAATAACCAACCGGTGGAAAATTACGCTACTAGTGTACGTACTTGGGTTAATCAGGTAAAGCTTGCGTGTGAAGAGGCAACAGAAAGTGATTTTATGAAAGATAATGATGATTATGCCGAAGCACAAAAGAAAGCACGTACATCATCTGCTATTGGTGCGAGTGTTGGTGCGCTGGGTGGTGGTATCTTGGCATACACGATTACCGATACGATTATGGATCATGCCCGTGACGAAGCGTCCCGCCAGGCAATCGCAGAATTTATGGAAAATGTTGGTTCCAAGATTCATTGCTTTATCGGCGGGGAAGAGGCTGGCTCTTTCGGCGAAACCGTCGTCACCAGCATGGAATAACCCACACCGATGTTGAATTATCTAACCAAACAAAAAACGGGAACCCTTTCCCGTTTTTTGTTTGGTTAATTTTTTTTGCAAACCCCATTCCCCTCCTGTGTGGGGGGCAAAGCACCGGGGTGGTTTAAAGTCCCCTCCCTCGCAATGACAAGAGTTTTTAATTTCCCAGAAACCTAATCTCCACTAACCACAAAATCAAAATGTTGCGCGTAATCCAGCAGAAATAAATGGCGTCCGCGATGTCAGTCCCCCCGAAATCCATCCGTCAACATATTCGCTATATTTATATCTAAACGATGCAATTGCGGTATGGTCTTGGAAGTCGGCGACATCGTGATTCCAAATACCTGTATCTGAAAACATATATGTCAGTGATACACTGTATTTCAACAAATCATAACTGACCCCCGTTCCGGCAACAATACCATCAGATACGTCGCCAATCGGATTACGGTCGTAAATTATGCGCGTGGTCAACCCCCAAATCCAACTGTTATATTGCAGGTTCATGCCCGCTGTTGCTTGGGCGCGCCAATCCGCGGTGACACCGGGGGTGTAAACCTCGTTATCAAAATCATGTGGGCGGTTCATAAATGATGCACCAACCGAATATGCGGTCTTTATCTTGCCCGACGGGCGACGAATTTTTAACCCTGCGTCAACTGTATAATCATAATCTGTACTGAATCCCGATACAGACACGCCATATTGTGCGCCGGCGTTTGGTGCGCTAACCACGTTCAGGCGCAGTCCTTCGGTGCGGCCAGATGTCAAGGTTGTATCGGCAATAATTGGTCCGCCTGGGGCGATTTTTTCGTTATATATCGGTCGGTCATTTATACGCAATGCACCAACGTCTGGCAACCCAACCCCCAACTTGCGCGCGATTGAATCGGTATAGCCCACCTCTGCCCGACCAAGGTTTTTTATTTCCCAGAAACCAAACGCTTCACGTGCAAAATTTCCTTTGTCTGTTGCTGCTTTGTCCAATGCGTAAACCAGACCGAATTTTTGCATTTGTGTAAATTCATATGTTGTCTGACCACGAACGCGCCAATCACCAATCGACAGTGGGCTTTCAAAGTCAGGCTCAATCATTCCAAATGTTCCGTATCCTGTCAGACGTGCTGAAAACTTTCCCATGTCATACTGCAACGCGTCTGCGCCACATGGTGCAATTGCGACCAGAATTGCGGCCAGTGCCACATACTTTGAAATCGGCATGTTAATTTTGTCCTTTGGTTTCATTTAATATTGCATCGCGCAGTTTATTATATGCACGTTCTTCGATTTGTCGCACGCGTTCGCGCGATACGCCATACTTTTGCGACAGCAGTTCCAGTGTTTCTGCCGGTTGTTTCAATCTGCGCGCAACCAGTATTTCGCGGTCACGTTCTGGCATTTTTTCCAGATGTTTTTTTAACAAATCGTATCCGCGTCGTCTAAATTCAATCTGTTCCAACGTTTCGTGTATTGTGTCGCGCCCGTCTGTCATATTGGACAGTATATCTGTCGCACCGTCATCTGAATTAATTGGCGCATTTAATGATACATCGCGTGCGCCAACACGTGTCGCCATACGCGCAACGTCTTTTTCTGGAACCTCTAAATATTCGGCAATTTGTTTGGTTTGTTCATCTGACAAATTGTTGTCCATAATTCCCAATGCGCGTTTTGCCCGTGCCAGGTTAAAGAACACGCGTTTTTGATTTGCAGATGTTCCAATGCGAACAATTGACCAATTGTTTAATATTGTTTCATAAATCTCTGCCTTGATCCAGAACATGGCGTATGTTGAAAATCGAAATCCCTTGTCTGGGTCGAATTTTTGTAATGCCTGCATCAGACCCATATTGCCACTGGCAATCAAATCAGCCACCGGTATGCCATAGTTTTTATAGTCATACGCCACCGACACCACCAGACGCAAATGGCTGGCGACCAGTTTTTCAGCCGCCACTTGGTCATGTTCCTGGGACCATTTTGTTGCGTATTCGTATTCTTGTTCTGCGGTCAGTACTGGTATCTTTTGTACTGTCTGGATATACTGTGCCAAACTGGATTCGTCATTAACCCCACGCGCATCGACGATGGTGGTATTTCTTTTTACAGGTAAAGCGCTCTTGATTTCCTTCTTCATAACTTTTATAGTATACCATAAATTAATAATTATCAAGCACAGGAGATATTTATCATGGCAACAATCTTGGAAAGAAATAAAAAAGTAAAAGCACCAAAGAAAACACGTGCAGAACATATGGAAGACGCCCTGTATCGCGAAGTATGGGAAGATGTTAATAACGAAAAAACATTAAAGTTTATCAAAAAGTATTCTAAACATATGATTGTTGGTGCGCTGGTATTGCTGATTGTTGCGACAGGTTTCCAGATTGGTATGCGTACATATCGCGAACACAAGATTGCAACAGCAATAACTTATGAAAACGCATTATTAAATATGGACGCGAACGCGCTGGCTGCAATGGCGGAAAATTCATCTGGGGCAACTGCGGATTTGGCACTGTTTCAGGCGTATTTATTCGATAACGATGTTGCAAAACTTGAAAAATTGGCATCTGACGGCGATACGCGCGACTTTCGTGATCTGGCAAAGTTGCATATTGTCGGAATTCGTGGCGATGAAATGTCTGCCACAGATGTTGAAAAGTATCTGTCAGACCTGAATACAACCAGTTCGCCATATTATTACACAGCATGTCTGACAATTGCACAAAAATATCTGGCTGATGGGAATCGTGACCTGGCAAATAAATGGCTGGATAAAATTATTAACGACAAAGACGCGCCATCAAATATTTCTGCGACGGCACAAACATTGCGTTAATGCAAATACTGGAAAGGGGAAACTATGCGTAAGATATTTATAGCTTTTTGCTGTGTGGCATTGGTTTGCGCGTGTGATAAACACGATCCAATATTGCCGGGTACGCGTACTGCGATATTTGATACGTCTGATGTAAAGGTATTAAATAAAACGATAACCGACATACCAGATTCTGTGGTTGTGGTTGATAATTCTGCATGTTCATATACCCAGGATTCAAAAAACATAATTTGGGATGGCGAACGTCGTATTTTCAGTGGCTTTGCCACCGATAATTCTGTCGCAACGACCCAGCGTCCGATTTGCAGTGGTAAATATATTTATGCAGGATTGACCACGGGCGAAGTGTTAAAGATTAACCCAAAAACACGTCAAATCGCATGGGTTGCGGATGTCTATCGCGCCAGTAATTTAACAGGTGGTGCGTCAATGGTTGATATTGTTGCGCCAATTGTACCGGTCGGGAACGCTGTTTACGCAGGTGGGCTGGGCGATGCGTTTTGTCGTCTGAATGCAACCAGTGGCGATAAAAAATGGTGTGTTGAAATCGGTGTTGCAACACCGTTTATAATTGCAGGCAATTATGCATTTGTGGTTGCAACGGATAATAATCTGTACGCAATTTCAACAGGGGACGGTGCAATTTATTGGCGTTCTGGGGTGAAAAGTCAGGTTGCGCCAACATATCAAGACGGCAAAATTACTGTTGGGAAAATGGTCTTTGATGTGACAGATGGAAAAAATATAAAATAATACTGGACAAAGACAAAAAAATAAATTAATATAACCGCGCTGACAAAGCAATCGGGTGTTTAGCTCAGTTGATTAGAGCATCTCGTTTACACCGAGAGGGTCGGGGGTTTGAGTCCCTCAACACCCACCAAAAATTAAGCCGCCATTGGCGGATTTTTTATGGAAAAAGGAACAAAAATGAAAAACAAAACACGTGCGTTTTTCAAAGAATTGTTGTTCTGTGGCATAACTGTTGGCGTTGGATTTCATCTGCATTATCAAATCGCAGGTGATAAAAAGGAGTCAACAGAACAAATGACTGTTGCAACACCGCAAACACATGACACAGATACGACAACAGTTGCGTTTAATAAATTTTCGCACATAAAGTCGAACTTTGAAAAAACAAGATAATCTTTCGTCCGCCAATGGCGGTTATTTTTTTTGTATTTTGTTAAAATATATTTTACAATATCTCCATAACGCGAAAGGAGTAATAATGAAAAAAATTATATCTATCTGTGCATTGACCGCGGTTGTTGCCGGTTGTACAACTGTTAATCCATATACTGGCGAATCGCAAACGGCGAAATCAACATGGGGAACGGCGATTGGTGCAACTGCCGGCGCATTGATTGGCAGTACACAAAGCAGTACTGGCGCATTAATTGGTGGTTTGGCTGGCGCGGCTGTTGGTGGTGGTGTTGGTTATTATCTGGATGTCCAGGCGGCAGAATTGCGCCAAGAATTAATGTCAACCGGTGTTCAGGTTGTTGAAACCGCGGACAGCATTCGTTTAATTATGCCAGGGAATATTACATTCAAGACAGATTCAGCAGACATTAATTCCAGTTTTTACCCTGTCTTAAATTCTGTGGCCAAGGTTTTGAATAAATACAGCAATTCCACAATCCTGGTATCTGGTCATACAGACAGCACAGGCAACTCAGAATATAACCTGAACCTGTCACGTGAACGTGCGCAATCTGTTGCGTCTTATTTACAGGGACAGGGCATAAAATCGACACGTTTTGAAGTTTTGGGTATGGGTTCATCGAATCCGATTGCATCGAATTCCACTGCCGATGGTCGCGCCCAAAATCGCCGTGTTGAATTAAAAATCATTCCAAATAAATAATTAAAATTGGTTGATTATCAAAGAACTCAATCTATGGGTTCTTTTTTTTAATACCCTTCGTCTGGCGAAGGGGCAAACACCCTCTCCTGTGGGGGGGGTAGGTAAAGCCCCCCCCCACACACACATACTTGTCATTGCGAGCCAAGCGACCGCGCAGGCGTGGCAATCCAGTCTGATGTAATCCTTTTTTTGATTCTATTTACTGGATTGCCACGGTCGCTGTGCTCCCCGCCCCAAAACTTACATAACAAATCGAATTTGTTAGTGGGGTGCAGGTTTTTCTGCTGCTGTTCCACGTGCATGCCGGTACTGTTGGTTGGGAGTTACCACTAATAGTACATTTGACGGACTGGCGTTCGCATGCCAATTCGTTGTCTGCTGCTGGGTCGTCGTCTTCTGTTATACTGTGTTGACCGCATGCGATTACTATATCTTCTGTTGTTGTCACAGTTTGGATTGTGGGCATACATTGTCCATTTGTCATGGTAAAGTTTTCTGGGCATACGCACGTTCCATTAGGTAGCGTTAGAGCAAGCGGGTCGCATTCCACAACACATACACCGGCAACCGGTGTATACCCATCGATGCATGTGCAATTGCTGTTTACATATCCGTTCGTACCGGCTGTGCCACTTGTTGCCGTGTATACCGAATTGTCTGGGCATAATAATGACTGATAGAACATATTTGAAATTTGATCAATTAATGTGTCCGCGTTCGGGTCAACCGCCGTTTGGGTACCGCATTTCAGCCCACCGTCTTCAACATGGCAATTACATGTAAAAGTTTCTGGCTTGTTTGCCTCGGTCAAGCCACATTTGTCGAATACTGCATATGCGCACGTCAGTGCAACATTGCGACATGCGCCACGCATTACTTGGTAAATACTGCTGACACTGGCAGATGTCGACCATGAATTAACCTGGGACACCTGTTGATTATAACAGTCCGCAACGTCCAGCATACATGTTGACGCATATTCTGAAATAATTGCAGATTGTGCCGCGCGAACGTTCGTCATTGCACGCTGAACATAATTAACAACAACGTCGTTATATGGTTTGTAATTTCCATTTGAATCATATGTATAACGCTGACACTTGTCCAGGACGGCGCGACATAAACCTTCGTCTGTGACTTTTTGTTTTGTGCCAATCTTGGTCAACAAATATTTTGCAATGCATGAACCGTCATTTCCGCCGGTTTTGCCACTGCCCGCTTCTGCTTCACATGCGTCTGGCGTTATGGATTGATTGTTTGAATATGCGTTCGGCAGATAGCCATTCGCCGCAATTGTTGCGTTGTTATAATTTTTCATAAATGCTGTGATTTTTGAAATGTCTTGCCCCAGAACCACTTCGCCATTTTCGTCGATATATCGTTTGGTTGGGTCAATGCACTTATAATAATTATCGCCACAGACCATTTCGTCACGCATACATGTGTCCAGTGCGGCGATACAACCCTTGGCATCATATTCGTTTTTGTTTTGCAACACGGACAAGCGCGCTTTTTGCAACATGCGGTTTGCGCTGCGTACATTTGACACCAGTGTTTCGTTCATCTTGGTCAAACCCTTTTCGTACGCAATGCAATCCTTGTCGATTGCCAGGTCATAATTTCCAGTGATTTGTTCAGGTGTTGCGCCGGCATCTTTACATTGTGTTAAAACGAAATTACAGCGTTTTTTTGCCGCGTTATACAATTGTGTCCCGCGCAGGTTTGAAAAACTGCCTGTGCTGTCTGTATTCAAGAAGTCCAAGCTGAACATATCCGCGCTATCAGACGTGAAGTCTAAATCCATGTCCAGACCATTAAATGTATCAGCAGTGTATGTTGACGAAGAAACCTTTGGGTCGCGAATTAATTCTTCGATTTCTTCCAACATATTTCGCGTTTCTGATGTGTCTGTGGTGCCACTCAAGGCTTCTTCTGCCTCTGTCTCGGTCATAATAGCTCGGATTTCATCTGCTGATAATCCGACATAGCGGATACGCTGGGCAACTTCATTCAATTGGGTATTTGCATCTTTGACCGCGGTTTCTACCTTGGTGTATTTTGATAGATTTGCAGAACACGAACAGCGTCCCTGATTGGCATCAATAACCGCACAGAATTGGTCCATGCATTCGTTATACTGTTCTTGGCATGATTTGTTCAGTGTTGCTGTTTGTTCAATGCGGTTTGTTGCCTCTGCGATACTTTCGGCTGTGACCTCTTTGGCGGCACGCGATTGAACGCTGCGAATTGATTCAGAAATATTTGAACCTGTTTGAATGCCGGTATTGCCGATTGTGGCACGACCGCCAACCTCTGCCGTTGATGGGCGCAACGTTAATCCTGCGCGACGAACGGCTGGATTGCTGTTTATGCTGAATACAGATGTACGTGCGCTGCGTCCTGATGTGCTGGTTGCGCCCTCTATACTGGCGCGGACTGATTTTTCTGTGGTCACAGCGCGTGATACAATATTTGTTTTGTTTTGTCCAACCGGTGTAAGTGTCGGTTCTGTTTCATTGCGTTGTGACACGGCGCGCGATGCGACGTTGCGGCTTGTTTTTTTCTGAACTGTGTTCTGTGTTGTTGGTGTACGTGTTGCGACACGCGATACAGATGTGCGCGCCGTTGCGCCAGATGTTTTTTCATCGCCGCCCGTTGGTATTACGCGCGAAACAGCGCCGTCAACCGCAAGTGCAGCCGGCGCAATAATTGCAATTGCGAAAAAACAAGTCAGCAGTTTTTTCATTCTCTTTGACTAATTATAACATATTCACTTTTTTTTTAATAGCGTAAAATTAAAAATCCCCCACAAAAATTGCAGGGGAAATATTATTTTTTATTTTGAATTAAAAGCCCATTGGTTTGTCCATCTTTACCTTTGAAACTTTTTTATCTAATGCCTGGATGATTTCATTTGTGATATCCAGGTTTGGAACATCTGCGCCTGTGCGTGCCATGCGGCCGTCAATTACCAATGCCAATTTCTTTTTTGCAATTACACCTTCGATAATTGGGTCCAGATGTTTTGCCTGAATTTCGTTCAGTGCCTTTTGATATGACATTTCGATGCTTTGTGCGCGTTCTGTCAAATCGCGTTGTAATTTTGTCACTTTGTTTTGATAATCAACGACACGGCGTTGCAACGCATCGCGTGACAAGACGTCTTGCGATTTTTCGATTTCTGCCTTTTCTTTTTCCAGTGCCTTTTGGTCGCGGGTTAATTCGTCACGCAATTCTGATTCATATTTTTCTTTTTGTGCGCGTAAATCTTTGATTGCTTGCGCTTCGCCTTGAACTGCGTCCATACGAACGACTGCGATGCGTAATTCTGCACCGTTTGCGGCATCAGTGCTGACAGATTCCAGTGCCGTGTCCACAGAAACTTCGCGTGAATTTAATGCAGATACAGCCCATACACCCAATATCGCAACAACCAATACAATTGCAGCAACAATGCCTGTTTTTTTGTAGTTCTTTACAACTACGGCTTCTGATTTGTTTTTTGCCATTTTTTCCGTCCTTTGTTTTGTTATATGTGCAGTATAGCAATAAATTTATGAAAGTAAAACGGAAAGTTATGCCAGATTAGCGCGCCGGCGCCAGACGGATTTCAACACGACGATTGGTCAATCGTCCAATGTTATCTTGACCGGCGATTGGTCGCGCTGCGCCACGACCAACAATAAACATGCGTGCGGTTGTAATTCCATGTTGTGACATATAAACACCAACGCGTTGCGCCATGTCCAAAGACAATGCCTGGGCTGCATTCGTGTCGCGCATTGCATCTGTATATCCTGCGATTTCAATAAATGTTGCTGGGTATTTTTTTAGTATCTTGGTAATGATGCCCAGTGTATCTGCCCCTGTTTCTGATATATCGGCAATATTTAGTTCCATAATTGCGTCACGAACCAATATAATCACAACATCTGTACCGGCGCGCTGAACTGAAATGCCGGGTTTGCGCAATGCGTCGTACAATTCGTATTCCAGCGTTGCCATATACTGGCGTGCGATAATATTGTCGTTTGTTGCCTTGTCGCCATATGTCAAATCCGCAGGTGCGTTTTCTGATGTGATTAACTTTCCGCCTGCGCCCAAGAATACGGGGCGCTTTGCCACGCGTGACATTTCTGTCATATCTGTAAAACTGGCGCCGTTTAAATACTGGGACCAGGTATATCGTTCCGGACTGCTGTATGGGGCGCACGCGCACATCGTGCACAGTCCAAAACTTAGAAATGTTATCTTTAATCGTTTCATTTATTCCACAATGAATGATACTTGATTTGCGCCTGCCTTGAAACAGTTGTATGCAATTCCGCCTTCGAATCCGTTAATTAAGACAGCGTTTGCCCAACGTGTTTTTTTTGATGCGAAATAGTCGCATTCGCCATTACTTAAATCAACCAAGTTTATCGAAAAAGATTTGCCATCTGCACTGGATGTCACAGACCATTCCGCGCCACCAATTGGTGCTGCGTCATTTGGTAGTGCGCCTGCCTTTATCAGATATTCAACAGATACGCCTTCGTATGTTCCGCGCATTTCCAATAATAGTTTTGTGTCATGCGCGATTTGTTCCAGTTCTGCATCGGCAATTGTGCGTGTCTGATTTGTGCGAACCATGTTATAAACTCCCACTGTGGCAACCGTCATAACACCTGCAATTGCCATAACACCGATAACTTCGATTAAAGAGCGACCCGATTCGGTTTTCATTATTTTACCCCCACGATTTCTGCGTTTTCAAACAGACTCATTGCGCTGGCAATCAATGGGTCTGCTGCGATTTCTTCTTGTTTTTGTTCGCTGATTGTATGTGTGTTCACAGATTCTTTTACGCGTTCCAGAACCCATGAATGTCCTGTTTTATCTGACAGCCATACAGATAATTTGTGTGCAAAATCAGCGTCGCCCTTGCGGTCGAAATATTTCATCTTGCCGTCGGCGAATTCTGCGACTTCAATATTATTACTGAAATACGAATACAGTATTATTTCTTTGGACTGTTGCAATTGTTTGCCCAGTTCGTCGGGTGTTGTAATTGTGCAAACGCACGTGCATTCCGTTGTGCTGGTTATCGCTGGTGCATATTCTGATTTTGCTATTCTGTCTGCCAAGATGTTTTTTACATCGCGCGCATGTTGTGCAGATTCTTGTTGTTTTATTATTTCTGGGACAGATGGCATGTCTGCAATATGCATCATGCGGATAATCAGCATGTCAAAACATTGTTTTTGATTACCTGTCGCCTGCATTTCAGATACAGATGCAACCATAACCTGCCATATACGGGATAGCGTATTCAAAGATACGCGCGTATTAATCAAATTTATCTGGTCGCGTTGATCGGCTGTGTATGGTGAATTCAAAACTTCGCCTGCCTTGACTGCTGGATGCATACGTGTTGCCCAATGTGTCCATTCCATCATATCGGTTAACAACATTGCCAAATCTGCACCGTTATTATAAATCTCGTCAACTTTGTTTAGTGCTGCTGCTGTATTGCCAGATAACATTGTTTTCATCAAATCCATAACAACACCACGGTCTGCGCGTTTTAGCATGTCAAGGACAGCTGCCTCGTCAACGTGGCCGCCTGTTTGGGCAATCGCCTGATCCAGCAAAGATAATCCATCACGAACAGACCCGTCCGCAGCACGTGCCAACAATTCGTTTGCGCTGTCTGATAATTCGATTTTTTCCTGGTCTGCAATCCATGCAAAATGTTTCTTTAATGTATCAACAGGTACGCGCACTAAATCAAAACGCTGGCATCGTGACAGAATTGTCACAGGTACCTTTCTGATTTCAGTTGTTGCCAATATAAAAATAACATGTGCAGGCGGTTCTTCTAGTGTTTTCAGCAATGCATTAAATGCAGATGTTGATAACATATGAACTTCGTCGATAATGTAAACCTTGTACCGACCGTTTGTTGGACGATATTGCGCTGCGTCTAAAATGTCGCGCATATTGTCAACGCCGGTGTGTGACGCGGCGTCAATTTCCATAACATCAATATGTTGACCGCCTGCAATCGCGCGGCAATTTTCGCATGTTCCGCATGGTGTTGCGGTTGCGCGATCGGACGACAAACAATTTAATGCCTTGGCCAAGATACGTGCAGTACTGGTTTTGCCGGTACCACGAATCCCGGTAAAAATGTATGCATGCGCAATACGCGACGTATTTATTGCGGTTGTTAGTGTTTTGACCAAAACATCTTGACCAATAAGGGTTTGAAAATCTTGGCTGCGATATTTGCGTGCCAACACCGTATAATTATTATTTTCCATACTTAAAACTTCCTTTGGTGTTCAGCATAGCAAAACGCGCTTAAATTTCAACAAATAAAACACGCCAAATCGGCGTGCTGTAATTTTAATCTAGATTTGTAATAAAATCTGGAAAGCCTGTGTCTTCTTCGTCTGAACCCTCAGCATTTTCGGGCGCCGGTTCAGGGACAGGTGTTTTGTCCTTTGGGTCGCGTGTTGAATCAATTTTTCCTTGTTCGGTATTCACCATACGTCCATAATGTTCTGCGGTTTGCAACAGGCGTTCGCGTTCAATTTCGTCAGAAACCTGACGTGCCTGATCAATTAGTTGTTTTCTTTTTTGACGCCATTTGTGACAGCGCTGAATCATCTGTCCTACATTAGATTGGTTCTTCTTGTTTTGCATGTCTTTTCTTTTTTAACAGGAAATAATCTTGTACAGTCAAATTGTACTGCTGCACCCCTTAATGCTTGTGATGTTAAACTATCTTAAAACTGATTGCAATATTTTTTTTCTGTTGCTAGACTGTTCACAGTAGGAGGGGGCAAAACTTTGCAACATCAGCGCGGAAATTTTTTGTTACAGGCAATGTTGGCACTGGGGGTTGTTTTTTCGTTTGTCCCGTTTTTGTCGCGTCGGTTATCCGACAGCAACAATGACAGTCGTATGTATTCTGCCACGCGTCAGGTTGAAACCGCCCAGACAGCAGCGCGTATTTTTATTCGTGAAAACGTGAATAATTTACCATATGATACAACTGTTATCAGTGGGAACGAATTTGCAGATGTTTTGGAACCGTATGGTTTGCCACTGGGGTTTGTTCCACGTACGCCTTTGGGGCAGGATATTGTTTTGATTATAAACAAGACACCTGTGGCTGTGTCTGCATATCTGGAATTGTCTGGTGGAAAATTAACGGCTTTACAGCGTGCAGAATTGGTTCGCCGTATCGGATTTTATGCCGCGCAATCAGATGATATTATTCAGGTTGGTGTTGAATTACAGGATGTGTATTCTGATGTTGTTCGGCGGAACGATGCGAATTTAGACAACAGTGGATTTTTAACTGATTTGGATATGGGCGGATTTGTCTTTGATAATGCTGGTAATGTTTTTGTGTCGCGTGCGAATTTTGATAGCGCGCAATTTAATACCTTGTCCGTTGTTGGTACAGAATTTGGTAAAAAAGAAAGAAATTTTATTGAAAGTATATCTGCAACAAAGACCGTGTTTCAAAGTACAACAGGCGAATCGGCGCTAACATTGGTCAAGGGGACTTTATATGCAGATAGTCTAAGTACAAAAACAATTTCTATGTTTGGCGATGCGGGTAATTTTATAACAGGCGATGCGTCTGTGTACGAATTTGCAATGACTGCGGGACAAACGTCGTTTACGGGACCTGGCGAATGGAATGTCCGTGGTCAGGTCGATGCAGACAATATCAATTTTAGTGTAGAGCGTTTAGATATCTCGTCGTTTGTAAATGCGACTGCTGGGCAGAATGTTTTCATAGACGAAGATACACTAGAATACAATACAAAAACGGGACTTGAAACATCTGTTTTGTTAACGTCTAATGTCACAGTACGCGATCAAACGTCTGGTGCGTTAAACGATGGCAAAACAGGTGCGGTTATTTTGGATATTAGACCGGCTGGCACAACAATGTTGCCAGACGCACTGGTTTCAGATGTTAATAACGATTCATTTGATATCATTGAAAATCCGTATGCAGATGATGCCAAGACGATTGGTTGTGAAGCGGTGATAAAAAAATTAGATGGTGTTTATAATAAACAGTCTTTATCGCAATACTTAATTTGTCAGTATGTATACTGGCAACGTTTGGAACAAAGAATTAATGTAAAGCAATGTTTAATGGCGGGGCGCAGTGACTGTATTTAAATCGAATATCTTTATCAATGCAGAACGTGGTGCCAGTGTCATAGAAGTTTTGTTGGCGATGGCAATTATTGTTATGGCATCGCCATTTGTGTATAGTCAAATTACAAAAACAAGTCATACTTTGCATGACATCGCCGTTGCAAAAAAAATCATGTCAACGCGTGATACTGCATTAAATTTTGTTCGTATGAATCAGGATGCTTGGCCTGATAACGCGCAGATAAAATTATCAGATGAAGAACTTGATTTAATATCGACCGATGCGTCCACTGGTTTTGTTGATAAGTACAGTGTTCGTGGTGCGATAATAACGGATATTTATTTATCTTTTAATATCGCAGATACAGACTACCGTACAACACAGATTGCGCGACATATTGGGGATGCGGCGGCTGTCGTTGACGATGATGGTGTTGCGTATGGTTTGACTTGGGCTGTTCAGGCACCGGATTTTGTGTCTGGTGATTTAGTATATCGAATTTCGCGTGATATCACTGGTGAAGATAGGTCAAAGTATTTACATCGTGGCACATCTGGCGAAGACGATTTAAATGTTATGCAACGTGATTTGGATATGTCACGTCATCATGTTTATAATGTTGTAAATTTGAATGCTGATTCTGCGCGTGTAAATAACGCAAATGTTATGTTTACAGAAACGGAAAACTTTATCGCAAATACAGTATATTTTTCATCTGGTGCAAATATTGAAAATGCGGATATTTCGATTGGTGATGTACGTGTGTCTTCTGACGTTTCTGGTTTCAAGAATATAACGTCCGATAATATTAATGGACGTAGTTATACAACATCGGGGCGTATAATTACAGATCGTGCAACGATAACCAATTCTGTAAACATTGCAAATAAATTAACTTTGAAATCTGACAGTGTACGCACCATCAGTGGTCTTACAGGGATTTCTGTAAATTCAGTATATGTGCCGTATATATATGCCGAAGAAATGACTTTTTATAATAATTTTGGTTTAACGATATCTGGCGAATTGTTGATGTCAACAACATCGCCATTAAAAATTGGCGATTGGGTTTTTCCGTCGACCAAGCCCCCGTATTTTTCAAAATTGACAGTGTCGCGTGCAACATTGCCAAAGATGCCGTCGAACCAAGATTTTAGTGAATTGATACGTGATGGCTGGCAACAAACAAATAAAATAAATGATATTAAATAAATGAAACATATAAAAAATATCTTTTCAGAAAATAATAATTCGCGTGGCAGTATGCTGGTTGAACTGCTGCTTAGTGTTGCATTGGCGGTGGTTGTGATTCCATTTGCATTTCGGTATCAGCAAAATGCGGTTGTTCGTGCGCAGAATATATCTATAACAAATCAAATGTCACAAATACAAACGGCGTTGGAACGTTATATTGTTGCAAACAGAACAGATTTGTTAAAAACTGTTGGGCGAAATATTGCCCGGGTTGAGATGGCAGACTTATCTGAATTTGGATTGCCACAATCTGTTATTGATTCGGATGATGATATGTATCAGTTGCGAATATTAAAATCCAGTGATGATATTGGTCAATCTACATTACAAGGTGTTGTTGTACGTGTGTCTGATGATATATCGCCTCTTCGTACGCGTGAAATTGTAAATTTATCTGGTGGGACGATGGGGTTTGTTGATGAAAAAATTGCGCATGGAACATTTGGGACTTGGCATGCAGATACAATTGATTTGGGCATAGATGTCGAAAACGCGATTGTTGAAACGACGCCTGTTAATCGTGATTCTGCATTATATTTATGGCGATTGCCATCCCAGAATCCAGACGATGCAAAAATGATGTCCGCATTGAATTTGGGGGGGCATGATATTAACAATGCTAAATTTATAAATTCAGAATATCTTGATGTTGGCGAATATATAACTGCGTCTGAAATTGTTGCAGATACATTAATTTTTCAAAATCGCACAAATATTGATGGGGCGTACCGGTCTGTATCTGCAACTGTTGCAGGTATATTGTCGTCTGATGCCAAGAATATGGAAATTGCCAATGGTTTGACATTGGGCGATGTTGCAAAGTTCTCGTCTTTGACCGCGGAAAATTTATGGGTGTCTGATATGACGCTGGGTGGGTTGTCGATTGATGCAAACGATGATTTTGCGATGATGAAAATAAACCGTTCTTTAAATATAACGTCCGGACGAATTGATGCGATGTTCATGACGGTTGGTTTTACAGGGTCTATTACACCACGTCTGGTTGTAAACGACAGAATCGAAGATTCAACAAATTCTGCGTATTATTGGGATGCAAATTTAAAAAAAGCAAATTTTGCAGATGCGTCATTTGTTGAACTAAATCGTATGGCGCCATTGGTTGTGTATTCTGAAACGTCTGGTGCGACCGATGCGTCTCAGATATTTGGTGCGGTTGCGACAAATAAAAATGCGACAGTATCTGATTATATGAATGCAATTCATGAAATTCAAACACGGGTTATCGGAAAATATCACAGTTTGCATTTAGAATAAAATATGGTATAGGTAATATTATGAAAATAAAATGTGACTTTTGTAAAACAGAATATAATTTAGATAGAATGCCAAGTTCGCCGGTTAAATGTGCGGTATGCGGTTATGAATGGACTGTTATGGGCCAGCCACGCAAAAATTCATGGCTAATGTTTTTTGCTGCGCTGTGCGCCTTGTTATCTGCGATAATATTTACTGTTGCTGTTATTGCGCATCATCAGGCTAAAAAGGCTAATCGTGGTCCGTTAATTGCGAATGTTTTAAATGTTGAAACGACGACGGATGAAAATGGCTTGTTGCATGTTGTTGTAAATGGCGTGATTAAGAATGTTTCTAACGAAATTTATGGTGTGCCAGATTTAATTATTGTTTCAACTGATGACGATGGTCGTGTTCTGGCGCAACAGAAATTTATGCCATCGGCAACACTTCTTGATTCGGGCGCATCTGTTAATTTTAGTCATATATTATCAACTCAGCCTGCAGGGGTTAAAAAAATTTCTGCGCACTTTGCTGATTTACAGGTTCCACAGGAAAAGAAATGAAGAAAAATATATTTGCATTGTTTGGATTAATGTTGATGTCTGCGGCACATTCTGCTGATGCGCCCCAGCAACCCCGTGTTAGTATTTTTTCAACCAGTACAGATTGGCAGGCTGTCACTGGTCGCATGTTAAATGAATATAATGGAAAATTTATTTCTGATAAAAAATTAGTGGGACGTGGTTTGGTGTTATATTATTTAGACGGATTTCCATGTTATGGATTGGGCTATGGTGTTCGTGTTTGGGTTGGCCCAGACGGAAAAACAGATAATGATTTACATATTGCCTGTGTCGCAGCCCCGACAGAAATAAAGTTTGCGTATCGAAATGCCACACGTGACGCTGACCAGGCGACAACAACTGGTATTCTGACATGTCCTGTTTCTGATAGGGGACGTGAATTGACAATAGATTTGTCTGATTGTATAGTTGGCCCAGACTGGGACGAATATAAATAGGACATAAAAATGACGACTGTTCGTGAATTTATTGTATCTGATACAGATGATATTGTGCGTATTGATAAATATTTGTCAGGACTAATGCCCGAATTTTCACGCAGTGAAATTCAGAAATTTAATGTGACACGCGCAAATGGTGTGGCGGTTAAATTTTCCGAAAAGATTAAGGTTGGCGATGTCTTTACTGTTGAAATACCAACACCACAAACAGAAATTGCGACCGAAAACATATCATCTGATTTTGATTTAGATATTTTGTTCGAAGACGATGATATAATTGTAATAAATAAACCGCGTGGTGTTGTTATGTATCCGTCTGCTGGGAACAAGACAGGAACGCTGGTTCAAAACATATTGGCGCATACGCATTTGTCGACACTGGGGGGCGATACGCGACCGGGCGTTGTACATCGTCTGGACAAAGATACCAGTGGCGTTATGGTATTTGCAAAATCAGACGCGGCATATCGTGGATTGGTTAAAATATTTTCAGAACATAATTTAACGCGAAAATATGTTGCCTTTGTTTGGGGTATCCCCAATTGGGAGGAGGCAGACATAACCGGAAACATTGCGCGTTCATCACGTAATCGTCAAAAAATGACAATGGTAAAGTCTGGGGGAAAACCTGCACAAACAGCAGTGGCGGTTATAAATGCGTGGCCACGCGCAGGCGTATCTGAATTTCGCTGCACATTATTTACAGGACGTACACATCAGATTCGCGTTCATCTGTCTGCGCATGGATTTCCGGTTTTGTGCGACCCGATTTATGGGCGTGGCACGACCAGACTGGGGTCTGTAAAAGATGAATATTTATTGGAATTTTTAAAGGAACACGATGGGCAAATGTTGCATGCCGAATTGTTAGAATTTGTTCATCCCGTGACAGGCAGGCAAATGCGTTTCAAATCACGTCTGCCCGAAGATATGGCGGAATTAAAAGAAATATTGTCAGAGATGTAAAAAAAACGCCCAACTGGGCGTTTTTTTTATGGACATTGTGCCAATTGTTTTAACACATTTTGAACATCATTGTTTACTGACACTGTTATCTCGCGTTGTAATCCATCTTTGTATGTATAATTGAACTGGGTATCCTTAAATTCTGGCAACGCGTTGTATACCTGTTGGAATGGTGCCAGCATTGCACTAAACCATTGGCGACCACGGCACAGGCATCCGTTGCGAACGTCTGCAGCCACGACAGCTGTTGCTGTATTTGGATATTTTGTATCTAAATCATGATCTGTCATCATTAAACAGCGCGACCCGAAACCATAAAAGTTCGCATCGTCCGCCAAGAATTTATATACCAATCCATCGCTTGCGCCGGCTTGTTTCAGTGCGTATGCCATGCCGTCTGTACAACATGCCTGTGCGCTGCGCATTAACATTTTATATCTGTCCAACAACGGTGCAGAAACAGAATCATTCGCAGTGATGTGCTTGTTGCAACTTGCAGCGTTAATAAATTCAGAAACTTTTGCATCGCGTAATTTTGGACTGCGTGGTGAAACGGTTTCACGAACAATTGGCTTTCTACGCCAAATTTCACACTCAGTTTCTGTTTCGAACGGGCAACCGTCGTCATATGCGCATTCACCAAATGTTTCTGTGACGATTTCTGTCATATCTTGTGCGACATATTCTGGTTTTGGTGTATTTTCAAACCACAAATTCTCAGATGGTTTTTGTGGTGCCAATAATTCTTCGACGCGTTCACGTGTCGCGACGGCGTCCGCCATGTTTTGCTGATACAGCGCAACAGGGTCTGCCTCACGTAAATAAATTTCCGGTGTTGGTTCCAAGAACCAGTCGCTAAAATCTTTGTATTTATAACTGTTAATTGATTCGTCCCAAATCGGCACACCGTTTTTCCAGTCAACAGTTTTGACGCCATCTGCACCCGTGTATTTGCCGTTCGTGCCGTCCCACAGTGCCGGTCTTGTGTCTTCGGGAACCGCTTTGATTGTCAACAGCTTTGCATTTTGCATAACAATTGGGCGCGGTTGTATGATTGGCATGGTCGCAATGCGTGCATCAGATTCCATCCATGTTGGTGCGGCTGGTTGTTCGATATTGGTTGGTTCACGAACTTCTTCTGTTGTTGTCCATTCAAACTCTTCGAACGCCATTGGTTCGACATCACAGCCTTCACCTGTACAATCGGATGCCCAGGCACTAAACGCCCCACATAAACACAGCAGGGACGAAAAAATCAAAATTCTCGTTTTCATATATTGAATAATATCACAAAAAACGAATCTTTGGAATATAAAAATTTGGGGAATTGATCCCCGTTGTTTGTTGGTGTGTTTTCTGATTAAATTTTATATAACATGAGAAGTCTTTTTGCAGGCATATTTTTTATATTTATTTGCGTTAATTCTTTTGCGCAAACATCTTTGTCCAGTGGCTTGGCTATTGGTGTTGGTGTTTCTGCAACCAGCGGTTTAAATTTATTGACTGGTTATCATAATAAACAGATAGAGTCGTATTGGGCGCGTCATCTGGGGGTGCGTGCTGATTTCGCCAGTTCAGATCCGTTAAAGTCTGTAATAGATTCGGTAATTGAAACCTATATGCGCGATGGTCGTGATATTGGCGATGGTGTCAAGGTTGACGAAGGTAAACTTGATGCGTGGCATGGTGCATTACTTTTGGATTATTATCCGTTTGCTTCTGCATGGCGTTTAACAGGTGGTTATATGTGGGGTGGTGCAACGTTAAAGTCGTCTGTCTTTGGCGAAGTTATTCAGGCGCCGTCACAACGCTTTTATTTTTATCTTGCTGGCGACCATTATTATTATAATGGGAATAATTTTGATGGATCTGCAACAATTGATTGGAATTATCATGGCCCGTATATTGGTACGGGTTTTGATGTTGGGTTGTTTTATGGCCTTGCGCTTTATATGGATGTTGGCGTTGTGTTTACGAATCGTCCTGCAAAATTGGCTTTGGATATACCTCAGAACCAATTATACCTGTATAACAAGGTCACGGGTGTCTGGGCGCCGGTGACAATTCCACAACTTGACGCAGATATTGTACGTGCAGAACGTGAGGCGAATCGTGATTTGTCTGATTTTAAGTTCTATCCGATGGTAAAACTGGGTTTTTTATACCGATTCTGATGTTTAAACGTCGATTCGGGTGTCGCGAACGAATCATATTTTGGGCGAAAACCGAATCAGAAAGTCTGGAAATGCAGATGAATAAAAATAAAAAAAGAAAAAAATTTTTGAATATTTTCCGCAGAAAACCGGTGTTTTTTGTGCTTTTTGAAATTTTTTTAAAAATATTTTCGAAATTCCGCTTGACTTTTTGAAACTTTAAACGCATACTAAGCGGGCTTTCAAGTTGAGACAACAAACAAAAAAGAAACTCAACCCCTGAAATTCTGCGGTTTACGGAACGAACGATAGAAATCAGGTTCCTGTACAACACGCAAACATTGTGAATAAAAGCAGCTCATCAAAAATTCAAGAAGGGATGTGCAGGCAGTTGAATTTGGAATATCCAAACTTTGACTAAGTCAAATGTGCATATCCTAGACAGGTAGTAGGTTTACATATTAAACCTCGTTAAAAACTTGTCTTGCGAATAATATATATGTAAAGACGAACTGATTATTAAATAGTCAGCTTTTGTTTATATGCACAGGGCTTACTAACAGGTTTTTTTAGAACTTGAGAGTTTGATCCTGGCTCAGAACGAACGCTGGCGGCAGGTCTTAGGCATGCAAGTCGAACGGGTGAAACAGGTGCTTGCACTTGTGGATCTAGTGGCGCACGAGTGAGTAACGCGTGGGAAACTGCCCACTACTGGGGAATAACGTTTGGAAACGAACGCTAATACCGCATACGCCGGAAACGGGAAAGATTTATCGGTGATGGATGTGCCCGCGTTGGATTAGCTTGTTGGTGGGGTAACGGCCTACCAAGGCGATGATCCATAGCTGGTCTGAGAGGACGATCAGCCACGCTGGAACTGAGACACGGTCCAGACTCCTACGGGAGGCAGCAGCTAAGAATATTGGGCAATGGAGGAAACTCTGACCCAGCCATGCCGCGTGAATGAAGAAGGC
>JAZRPS010000010.1:0-13066 GCA_045649345.1 Candidatus Enterousia sp.
AACAAAGTTATTGCCCGTTCGATTTCCACAGAATTATTTTGCGTCGGCGCAACAACCGGCATAACCATGGATGTTGACGTAGAATTTGCACCACTTAACAATTCATCTGCACTGGTTGGCAGATTCCCATCGCGCAACAACTTTTTCACACCTGCGATTGTCAAACCATGCGTATACAACAAATCACGTATCACCGTCAGACGCGCAACCGTTTCGGTACGATAATAACGTCGACCACCCGCACCCGTGGTTGGACGAATCGCGATTGGAAATTGCTTTTCCCAATAACGCAATGTGTGCGCCGGCACGTTTAAACGTTTTGAAACCTCGTTAATTGATGCAAAGTATTCGTTGTTTTCCATGCCGGCACCCTGGGTTATTCTGCAACATTTTCTATTGCGTCTGTGTTTACATCTGCGCTTTCGTCTTCGCCTGAACTTTCAATTGAAATTGCAGACACAACCTTTTCATTATCCGCGGTACGGAACAATGTCACACCAGCAGTTGAACGTCCTGCAATACGAACATCGCGTACAGGCGTGCGGATGATTTTACCACCGTCCGTCACCATCATAATATCATGACTGTCATCAACAGGGAATGAACCAGCCACAGCCGTATTTTTACCACCCAACTTAATGTTTGTAAATCCGCCACCACCACGATGGGTCAGACGATATTCATATGAACTGGTGCGCTTTCCAAAACCATTTTCGGAAATAGTCAGGATAAATTCTTCGCGTGCCGCCATTTCTGCCATTTTGGCATCGTCCAGCACCAGCGTTGTTGCTTCTTCGTCTGCGTCCGCTTCTTCTTCGATACCTGTTTCTGCACGACGCAAAGCGCGCGACTGTTTAATATACGCAGCACGAACTGCACTGTCCGCTTCACCACGGTTCAACATTGCCATACCGATAATACGGTCATCTTTGCCCAATGTGATACCACGAACACCGGTTGAATTACGTCCGGCAAACACGCGGATTTCCGGCACAGGGAATCGAATCGCGCGTCCACGATATGTTGCCAAGAACACATCTTGGTCTTCATTACATGGCAATACGGAAATCAGACTGTCGCCTTCGTCCAGCTTCATTGCGATTTTACCGTTGGCACGTATCGAATCAAAATCACTCATACGATTGCGACGAACCGTTCCAGATGCAGTTGCAAACATCAAGAAATGTTCCTTGCCTGATTCTGCGACACGTTGAACATCTTCTTCGGGTACTGGCAAAATAGCCGTGATTGTTTCGCCACTTTCCAATGGCAACAGATTGACCAATGGGCGTCCCTTGGCTGCGGCGGCCGCTTCTGGCAATTTGTATGTTTTTAATTTATAGCACAAACCCTTGGAACTGAAAAACAACAATGGCGTGTGGGTGTTTGCAACGAACACCTGAACCACATAGTCGTCTTCCTTGGTTGACATTGCATTACGTCCCTTGCCACCACGTTTTTGTGCGCGATATGTATCCAGCGCAACGCGTTTGATGTATCCTGTATTAGACACAGTGATAACCATATCTTCGCGTGCGATTAAATCTTCGATATCAATATCAATTTCCGCATCTGAAATTTCTGTGCGACGTGGGGATGCCCAGTTATCGCGAACAGATTCTGTTTCTTCGCGAATGATTTGAACAATGCGTTCCTGGCTGCCTAAAATTTCTAACAGGTCGCGAATTGTTGCCCCCAATGTCGTCAAATCATTATGAATCTTGTCGCGTTCCAGACCTGTCAGGCGATGTAATTGCAATTCCAAGATTGCACGCGCCTGGTCTTCGGACATATAGAACATACCGTCTTTGTATTCTGTATTTGGGTCATCAATCAGTTGAATGTATGATTCGATATCCGACGCCTTCCACCCGCGTGAAATCAATGCTGTGCGCGCCTCTTCTGGATTTGGACTGGATTTAATCAGTTCTATAACCTCGTCCAAATTACCAACAGCGACAGACAAGCCCAACAACGTGGGCGCACGATTGCGCGCCTTGTTCAAATCAAAGATTGTGCGTCGACGTATAACCTCTGCACGGAAATCGATAAACGCGTCCAGCACGCCACGGACATTAAACAACATCGGACGACCACGATTTAACGCCATCATATTGACAGGGAAACTGGTCTGCATTTCTGTATATTGGAACAAATGATTCAAGACAACATCTGCAATCGCATCGCGTTTTAATTCAATAACAATGCGCAAACCTTCTTTGGATGATTCGTCACGAATTTCAGAAATGCCTTCGATACGCTTGTCCTTAATCAATTCGGCGATTTTGATAATCATCTGCGCCTTGTTGACCTGATATGGAATTTCATCGACAATAATTGCCTGATGATCACGAAAATCTTCGATATGTGTTTTGGAACGAATAATAATTGACCCACGCCCCGTGGTGTGCGCCTTGTACGCACCGGCATGCCCCATAATCATCGCACCAGTTGGGAAATCAGGTCCAGGGATGATTGCGAACAATTCATCATCTGAAATATTTTTGTTATCCAATATCGCCAAAATACCATTGCAAATTTCACCCAGATTATATGTCGGAACGTTTGTCGCCATACCAACCGCAATACCAGAACCGCCATTTACCAAGAAGTTTGGAAATTTTGCCGGCAATACAACCGGTTCCTGTAAAGACCCGTCAAAGTTCGGTTGCCAATCAACGGTATCTTTTTCCATATCGTCCATCAAAGACGCACCCAGTTTGGACAGTCGTGCCTCTGTATAACGCATGGCCGCCGCCTTGTCCCCGTCGCGCGAACCAAAATTACCCTGACCCTGGACCAACATTTCACCCATAGAGAAATCCTGCCCCATACGAACCATAGCCTCATAAATAGAACTGTCGCCATGTGGGTGATATTTACCCATAACATCACCGACGATACGCGCAGACTTTACCGTTGGCTTGGTTGCAGGCGCAACATCGTTCATAACATACAAGATACGACGATGTACAGGTTTACACCCGTCACGCACGTCCGGCAACGCACGATCAACAATAACAGACATCGCATAATCCAAGAAACTGGTACGCATTTCATGTTCCAACGAAGACTGTGGAACACGTGTTTCAATTACTTCATTTATATTTTCTGACATACTGCCTTTCCCTAATGTTTTAACATACAAAACATAGCAGATTTTTGGGCTTTTGGTCAAGAAATAAAGCCCAAAAAATATATTGACAAAACAAAATATTTGTGAGACAATATTATCAACAAAAAAATAGGCACACAACACATGAAAAAGAAAACAAATAAAAGACAAGAATTAAAAGAAATACTGCAAGACGTCCAAAATTTCGCACAAAAGCTGAAAGACGATCCTAAAAATAACAAAATCGAAAACGCACTATACACATATCAGGTATGGTCTCTAAAACAGGCAGAAAAAGCACTGACACTTATTGAACGCATACGCAACAACAAACAAAAATAAGGCAACCGCATGAATCAAGAAATATTGCCCGTATTATCCAGCACAACAGGAACAGAACACAGCCTGGGCGACAATATACAATTTAATACCGCGATGAAAATCATCAATCGCGCACGAAATAACGCAATCCCAGAAGGCTGTTGTTTTAAACACATGTACGTACACCTTGACTATGTCGCACAAACAAACCAGTATGCACCGGCAAAAAATTCAGAAATCGGCACCCTGCGTATAAAACCGAACTTTATGCAAGATACATGCATGAAATGTCGCCAGAACTGTGGCACATATGGAATGTCACCCAGAGATATGGCAGACACGTGCGCAAAAAATATCCAGAACGGAATATGTCAGGACAAATTTATGCAATATATCGTTGGCAAAGTCTTGTACCAAGACTTCTATCAAAAATAAAAATAAAGGATAAAAAATGTTTCTACCTTTTTGGCGCCTTTTTTCCGCAATTGTGGTATACTGCCTGATATTACAGGGGCTGGCAAAATTAGGTTTAATAAAATCTAAATAAAAAGGTTGCGTTTTTGTAAAACGTATGGTTAAATAGACGCACAAACGGATTTTTTTCAGGTTGTTCATGATGCTGCTCGGGCAACTTGGAATAAAAAGAAAGCAAAGAAAAACATAGGATTTAAGTCATGGCAACAAAACGTACATACCAGCCGTCAAAAACACGTCGTGTTCGCACACACGGGTTCCGCGCACGCATGGAAACAAAAAGCGGTCGCGAAGTATTGAACCGCCGTCGTGCAGCAGGTCGCAAAAGATTGGCAGTTAGCGCAGTTAACTAATTAAAAAACCCGCAATTGCGGGTTTTTTAATAAATAATGTTTTTATAAAACAATAAAAAACCGGCGACACGCCGGTTTTTTACAATTCAACTTTGCCATTCGTGGCGACCAAATCCGCCATCATCTCAATTTTTCCGCCTGCCTCTCGTAAAATTAGGTCACCGGCGGCAATTTCTGCAAAATCCAAGACATCTGATACAAATGCATCAAACTTACCCGCCGCAACCCACGACAAATCCAACGCAGGACACCCCGTGCGACGTACATCACCAACCAATGGACGCGAATCGGATGTATTATATGCAACCGTTAATTCAGAAGGCTCTGACAAATTTGATACCTTAATACGGGCAGAATGATACGCAGAAAACACATATGCGCCACGACCCGATTCGGCGTAATACAAACGTTCATCAATCGGCGAATATATCAGCGCAATCTTGGTTTCGTCATTGGAACGCAACGCCAACGAAATTGCAAAGTGTGGATTTGCACGCACAAAATTTGACGCACCCGACAACGACAAAACAAATTCATCACGACCATCGCCGGCACGCGACATATTTGGCGTCAAAAGCCCCGCCGACGGACGAACCAACAACAAATCGGACAAAATGCTTTCTTCGATTCGGGCGGACGCTTTTTGTACAAAATCACGCGCGCCACGCAAGGACTGCTGCAGGTTTTCAACCTCTCCGAAATCACGGCGCAAACCAGACGCAGTGCGCTGCAACGCCAGAAACATCTTATTTAACTCGGTCGAACCTTTTATCAGCAATTCCATATCGAAAGCCCCCATCAAACGATTTTGTTAGATGATAAAATTAGAAGTTAAAGCCGGCAAACTTGCTCTTAAACTCTGCGGCACGCGCGCCTTTGTCGCCTGCATTTGAACGTTGACCAGTCCATGCAGAATGATTCAAGTTGTCAGTAGACAAAATCAAATCTTTCTTAACAGAAGAGTACATTTTTACAGTCTTGCCATCCGTTCTGGTGACATTGATTTCGTGATATTCAGGATGAATTCCTTGTTTCATAGTATTTACCTTTTTTAGAATTTTAGCCACGGAATTATACAATGATTTTTATAGAAATCAAGCAATAATAGCATTTTAATACCGACCTATACACCCCAGGTATGAATTTCCCGTCGATTCCAAAACATTTATAAACTGCGCCTGATTTTTTCCGGAAAACAGTGCCAGTATCGTGCCTGCATCCGTTGCCAACATGTCCGCAACAGTTGCAATGCCCGAATTCATCTTTTTGAAAAATCCACTGGCCGGGTAAATTTCTGCCGCCAACAACTGATTCACACCGTGTGGTTTTGCACCAGATGCAGATTCAATAACCATCAACTGACATTCAGGGGATATTATAAGCTTGTCCACAACAATCGCATCACCACCCAACAATTCGCCCCACCAACCCGTCGATTCACAAAATACAGGATAGTAAATAGTTGCAGATGGATTTTCCGCCAATATCGTTGCAATGTCTGTATCATCGCCACAAACATCGGGCATCACACCCGTTTCTGCGTTAATTACCTTGCGTGCCAACTGGTATTCAGAATCACCAGTTGTCTTGCGCGACCAATAAAGAATCGGAAACTGTCTCATTGCTATGAATTATATCAGATTCGGAATTCACAAAAAAGACCACCTTGTTAAATAAAGGGCTTGATTTTTTATTTTTTACGATTTTTTGTAGATTTTCTTGATACTTTTCCACATCGTTTCAAGATTATTTCTGGTCGTATCATAGAAATCAGTTGAAATATTTACACTGAATAAAGCCTTGCTGAGTGCAGGAATCGACGTCATAAACATAGCAGCGAACACACCCATCAAAGCAACGGTTATTAAACTGTCATTCCGCATCATCAAGGCATCTATTAAAAATTTCGAATCGCCTGACTCTAATGCCTGGGATAATACGGCTGCACCCTGCCAATCGCCAAAAACAGAATTTAAAAACATTACACAAAACGTCACAAAAATACCCGTCATCGCCAATCCCAATGTACCAGACACAACATCATCGATAATGCCCTTTATTGTTTTTCCGGCACCAGCCAACGATATTTTCCAGCCCTTGAATAACCATGCCAGCAACATCAGCGGCAACATAATCAAATCCATGGACAGCTTTATAAATATCTCTAAGAAATATATCGGCACAGGCAATAATGCCATAAAAAACAACACCAGCAACATAAAACCAATAACAAGCATTGGAATATTCGGAAACGCAAGAACCGCCCACATCAACTTATGCATATAATCTTCGTCAAACGCCATGTTTAACATAGTCCAACCAACCGTCATCCCCAGACCTGTCATCTGGTGAACACCCGCCAATTCGCATGCCAAATTGTGGCGCAATCTGGGTGAATACGCACCACGTTGCGCCGCACGTTCATCAATCGATACCGGATCTGCAATTGCCGTTGCAACGACACATGCATCAAAACTATCATCATGGACAACAATACGATTTAACGATAGACCAACTGTAAAAATAGGTTCAATCGCAATCTGGGAAATCATACGCGGCAGTGGCGCAACCAACAACGCAGACACCAAGCCCAACTTTAACAAATGAACACCAAATGTGCTGGCAATTGACCAAGGCTCTTCTAGTTTTGCATTCAAAAAACTGCTGGCAATTTTCCAGGCAAACCAAATCGCACTTAAAATAATTGCCATTGGAATAACGACCGTGCCAATCGCATGATAAACGCCGGGCAAAATACCAGACATTACAGACATAACATCTGAAAACATCTGACAAGACCAACAACTGGAAAAAAACTTTAACGCGTCCGCCATATCAACCGGCGACATCGAACGATATATTGAAAAACCTGCAATGCCAACAGCACTTGCAATCCCACCAACAACCAACGGCGCAACTGCACCGGCACTTAGCGGCAGAAACGATAAAAATAATATCCAAAATTTTTTTATTCGACTCATTTCATTTTAATTATACCACATTTTGAATCAAATGTGATATAATTGATAAAAATAAATATCTATATAGAGAATGCATATTTTAAAAAGGTTATTATCTGCGATTATTTTTTGTGCCATCTTGGTGGCACCAGATTGTGCGTACGCAAATATAATCGATATGATGGACCTGTCACCATTTGTTCCAATCGTATTGGATTCATTTATGCTGATTGCAACAGGTGGTTATGAATTTTTTGTCGGCGACGGGGATGGCATTATTTATATGCTGGTTTGGGGATTTTTAATCATATCACTGTCATTATCGCTGTTAAAAATGTTCGCACCAAAATCATGGCTGGGATTCTTTGGTGTTTCTGGGGGTGGTGAAATACAAGATGGAATTTCCGGATTTAAAATTGTCGAAAACACCCTAAAACCTGGTTTGCGCGCTGTTATTGCCGTGGCAATATTGTTGCAAATTAAACCCATATTTATGACACAATGGCTGGTCAATCCGTTCTTGGAATTTGGTTCTATATATACAACCCATATTGTAAAAACTATTAACAGCGCAGGTGCCAGCGCAGAAAAAATAACATGTCCAGACGACGCACTAAGACATGAATGGATTTCACAAGAATCGTGCGAATTCTTAACACAACCAGTAGCAGACCTGTCACATGCAAATAATCAAATAATTAAACGTGGTTTTAAATATTTGACAGACGGACTGCGTGGATTAATGACGCCTGTTCCACATGGGGGTACAGATTTCATGAACTTGATAACAGGTATAATCTTGATATTTACATTCGTCAGTTCGAACTTGTTTATGTCATTGCTGATTATTCAAGGCATATTTAATTTTTGCATGCAATTGATATTATATCCATTTAGTGTGTTAACATACGTTGTTAAACGAAGCGATAAATGGTTCGACATTTGGCCTGCATTTAGTGGTATTACCAAGGCACTGCAAGAATTAATAATAACTATGATTGCATGCGCATTTATACTGGCCATAAATGTCGCGGTTATAAAGGCATTATTCCAATCAAATTCATCAATGTTTGTTGTTGCAGCCGGGGGCAGCGCGTCCAGCAATGTACCATCATATGCAAGCAATGCAATGGGCTTTGGCGACCATTCTGTGATGTGGCTATCTGCAATTCTGACGTTTTATTTGATGTTCAAGATATTTAATTTAACCCAAGAACAGTTGCGTAAATATATCGGCAATAAAAACATGGAACAACTATATAATACAACCAAGAAAGACGCGACAACATTAATAAAAGGAACCAAAAAGTTTGGCGCAGACATAAATAAAGCAACAGGCTGGATAAAGAAAATAGGCAAATTAAAGAAATGAACAACTTTACATCATCTTTTGTAGAAAATACTGTTCAATGCCTTAGTTGCCCTGTGTTTGACAGGTTGTTTCAGATAATATCTGATGCAGCTGCAAATGTTTATGACCAATTTGCATCATTATGTGTGATATTGTTCTGTATTATGTTTGCATTTTTTGCAATAAATGCAATTTGGAAAAATGCCAGTGAAGACTTCAAAGACCCATGGTTTACTAAATCCATACAAAAAGTATTTATAACGGCAATTGTATCCATCACCTTCTTGGCAATGGGCGTACAACTGCCAAGAATGATTACAACTGTCACATTTGAACCAGTGGCTGATATAACCCTGATATACAGCCAAAGTATGATAAAACAAACACAAGAGCATGTAGAAGAAAAGGTCGATTATGAACCAATTCAAATGAGAGATGATGGTTTTTATCGCCCAGAACTACGCGACAAAGCCATAGACCTGATGAAAACATCAATCACACAGTTTCAATCTTATATAAAACTTGGGATTGCAATGATGGATGGGGCGTTTTCATGGGAAGCCCTGTTGGGTGTGGGCGCAATTATAAAACATATTATTTTATTTATGATCGGTCTGTACTTGTTTTATGGGTTCTTTAAATTATTTTTCAAATACTGTTGCTATTTCGCTGACGTTATTATTGCAATGGCATTTTTTGCATTCTTTTTTCCGTTATCACTGGCGTTATACCCATTCAAAGATGCTGAAGGCGCACCAGGTTGGTTCGGGTCACTGGGGAAAAATGTGGGCGTTGCCCAATTAAAAAACCTGGTTAATGCAATTGTCACACTGGGGTCAACCGTTATTACATATACAGTTATTATGGTGATTATTGCCAAATTCTTTTCTGCACCTGATGCATCTGTTGATGATTTGCTGATGGCAATAACATCAGGCGAGATTTATGACGAAGACCTGAACACTGAAAACTTGCAGGCAATGACACTGGCCAGTACAATCGTTTTGATATACGTTTTGAACTATATTGCTGACCAAATTGGAAATGTCACGAAAATGATACTGTCTGCATTCGGCGTCGAAGAAAACAACAAATACGGCAATGAATTGGCAAAAGATGTAATGGGACTGACGAACGCGGCACTGGGGGCAGCAAAACAATGGGGCACAACCGCAATCAAAGGAATCACCGGAAAGTTAGACGCCAAAAAGACAGGCGAAAAACCCAAAGCAGAAAAATCAGATAAAAAGGACGGTAAATAATGCTAAAAATGAAACTGATTGTTTTAGCCGTTAAATTGATTATGGGTGCCGTCGCATTGGGGTTGGGAATTTGGTACCTGTCGTCATCGATTGGTGGCAGCGCGCTAACATATACCAGCATGGATAATTTTCTGGGGGCAATCGGCGTTGAAAATGGCGACATCGCCACTGCAAAAGGTTGCTTTATGTGCAGTTATATCGCCGACCTGTTTGCAATAATTGGAAATGCAGCCCTGCGTTTTTGGGAAGCAATGGTTGACAACATTTGGATTCTGATGGTTTTAGGTTTTGGAATCTATCTGTTTATATATACAATTCAATATATTTTTGAGGCAACAAAGAAAACCGCGGATCTGGATGGAAAAGAAAAGAAAATAGAATTTAAACCGTGGTTTGATAAGGTTTGGAAACAAGCAGTTAGACTGCTGGTTGTGGGCGGTCTGATGGGGATGCTGGGGCTGGGCGGTACAACTGCAATGAAAACCGTTTCACAAATAACAATAACGCCCGTTTTATATTTGGGGGCAGAACTGGGCGTCGTTGCCACAGGTGTCAGTGACGCAGCACAATGCGGGACATTGATACCAAAAGACACCGGTACATCAGAAGATATACTAAATCCAATCTTGCAACCGTTTATGTGTGTAATCGGCAATATAAACAGCGTTATGCTGGCGGGGGCAGCCGGTGGATTTGCACTGATGAATTATTCTTGGCTGGGATTAGGTGGTGGGGCATTTACATGGCTGGCCGGGTTGGCATTGCTGTTAATGTTCTTGATTATCGGATTTGATTTATTCTTTCAAATATTAAGCGTCGTATTTAAGTTGATATTTATCATAATCTTTTTGCCGTTATTAATGGCGGCGGCGGCATTTCAAGAAACATGGAAGGCTGCAAATAGCCTGATGGACAACGCTATAAAAATACTGTTTTCATCTGCAATTAAGCTGGTGGCAATCGCCCTAAAAACCCTGATTATATTTGCAACCGTGTCTTATGCAGCAGATACATATTTCCCAGGTCCAACAGATGGATTTAGTGCAATTTTACCCCCAATGATGGGACAAAAAGTGGAAAACACCGATTCGCAGACATTATCTGTTATGAATGTATTTTCAACATGTGAAGATGTTGCACTGGTCGATGGTGAAATGGATGCAGATAAATTCAAAGACTGTTTTACCGCACGCAAGGCAGAAGTGGAAAGACGATATCCTGGGGCATTCGATTTCTTGGACGATGGTTGGGGATTCATGTTGATGATGATTGGATTATTCTTTTTGTACTATTATGCAGTATCACCAAAAATTGATGCACTGTTAAGCAAGGCGTACGGAAAAACCGCCCTGGATGAATTTGACTTTGGCGGCAATATAAAGAAATTGGGGCAAAATATTTGGAATGCACCAACAAAGATAACACAAGCCATCGGGGCAAAGATTGGTAAAAAATGATGATACAAACATTGCGTAAAATTTTATCAAAAATTATTGTTGCGACCTTTGTCGTCACAATTTCTGTACCCGTATTTGCCGCAACATCTAATCTGCCCGGTATGCCAGATATTGGTGATCATGGACAATGGCTGACCGAAAACAACAGAAGTGCCTTTGTCGGCGCACTTAGCAGTGACATCAGTAAATTTCAAGGGGATTTTCAAAATCAACTGGTTCAAGATTATGTACCAATAGAGGCAAAAGTCGGATTGGCATTTATGAACGGAATGTCTTTTGTCGCAAAAATTCTGGATTCGTCATTAGTACGATTTATGGAAATATTCATTATCATTGCATTTGCATTTTGGATAATGCTGGAAGCGTATAAAATGATGACGGACGGCAAAGGCAAGGTACAAGAACTGCTGATGGGGATCCTGAAAAAAGGCACAAAAATATCAATCTGGATTATCATATTACACTTTGGTCCCGCCAAAATATTTATGTGGGTCATGGGACCAATTATTACGATATCGACATATATGTCCGATTTGATTTTAAATTCTGTCGCACAAAGTGCAGGGGCAAACCTGCCGGATACATGCGCCGCAATACGCGAATATGCCATGACACATATATCTGCAGATAATATCATAGACCCACGCGCAGCCGCAGATATAATGTGCGTACCAACACGAATGTCTGGTTTTTGCTATACCGCGATTGCAGCAGGCTGGGAATGGATAAAATTCGGCATCGGAACCAGTTTATTTACCGTCGGTGCCGGCGTCACGTTCATTGTCGCTTTTTTACTGGTCGCATGGCGGTTTGCATTTATCGCACTGGGCGTTATCGCAGATTTGTTCTTGGGTGTTATGATGTTGCCATTTACAGCCGTTGCAGAAACTGTTAATAAGACATCATACAAGGGTATTGTCGGAAATATATTTAATGGATTTTTGGCGATATTCAACACAGAATCGCTAAGCGCGCAAATTAGTCGTTTTATTCAAGCCGCCATATACTTTGTATCACTATCGATAGTAATCGCATTTTGTGCAGCAATGTTGTCAGGTGTGTTCGATTCAAATCTGGCATCAAATATACCAACATTGGAAAATCAAGATTTCTTGACCACATTGTTAGTCGTTCTATTAACGTGGTGGTTCGCAAACAAGGCGTCGCAAATCGCAAGTGACTTGGGTGGAAAAATCGATTCCAGCATCGGCACAAAAATACAAAAGGACGCCAAAGATTACTGGAAAGCGGCAAAAAAACAATACAAGTCTTGGAGTGACGCCATCAAAGAAAGTCGCAAAGCGAAAAGCAGTTAAATTAAGACTGCCCCTTTCCCTCGGCACAAGTGCCTGTGGGGCATTCCTAACGTTTTGAATGCGCTGCGCTGTTCAAAACTACTCATTGTCACTACGTAAAACTCGAACTTCGTTGAACACTCGTTCTCGTTAACTGACGTTCCGAACCTACGGGTTCAATTCCCGGGGATTTCACAAAATTTTACCCCACTGACGTGGGGTGAAAAATTTTGGCACCCCCCAACGGGAATGTATATTCCCAACACACATGTGTTGGGCCCCTTTCACTACGTAAGGTTCAAACTGCGCTTTGCTTGTTTTCACCAACTGACGTTCCGAACCTACGGGTTCAATTCCCGGGGATTTCACAAAATTTTACCCCACTGACGTGGGGTGAAAAATTTTGGCACTCCCAACGGGAATCGAACCCGTGTTACCAGAATGAGAATCTGATGTCCTAACCGCTAGACGATGGGAG
>JAZRPS010000011.1:0-62263 GCA_045649345.1 Candidatus Enterousia sp.
CATCAGACCACAAAAGGGTTGAAAACCACGTTCTCCACTCATGACGTGGTTTTTTTATTTGTGTTTATCTCATTCAAACTATGCCATTGTTATATTTAACCGCGGGGATGGATAACAATTCACACGCTTTGATTTATTAAATGTTGTTGTGTCCAAGCCACTGTTTAACGGCATTCTTGACGGGCTGATGGATTTAGCGTATTAATTTCCTTTTAAAATACGGGATTTATTTTTATTCCATTCGCGTTGTTTGATTGTTTCGCGTTTGTCGACCTTGTTTTTGCCATAACCAACACCCAACAAGACTTTTAATTTTCCGCGATTATTAAAGTATAATTTTAATGGCACAATCGTTGCGCCTTTTTCTTGCAGTTTTCCAATTAGACGATTGATTTGACTGCGGTGCAATAGTAGTTGGCGACTGCGCCTTTCGTCAAAGTTCACAATGCGTGCCGCCGTTGGTAATTTTTGAATTTCAACACCAGCCAAAAACAAGTTATCACCACGACGTTGAACAAAGCCATCAACAATTGTCACCAGCCCATATCGAATTGATTTTATTTCTGCGCCGGTCAAAGAAATGCCAGCCTCTATCGTGTCTTCGATAGAATAGTTAAACCGCGCCTTGCGATTTTCTGAAACCTGACCTGATTTAATTAATTGACGTGACATTTCGGATATAATCTCTTTACATTTTCAGTCAGTATAGATTCCAACTGACCCAGTTGCAAGTCTTTAATTTGTGCCAATACGCGTGCAGTTTCAATTATCATCGCAGGTTCGCATGTTTTTCCACGATATGGTACCGGCGCGCAGTATGGTGCATCTGTTTCTATGACAATTCTGTCGTTTGGAATTTTTGTAAATGTTTCACGAATTTCAGATGCGTTTTTAAATGTTAAAATACCGCTGGCAGAAAAAAAGAATCCGCGATCTAACATTTTTTTTGCCAAATCCCATGAACTGGTATAACAGTGCATAACGCCACGTACATCGCCGGTCAATATGCTGGCGGTGTCTTCTTCGGCGTCGCGTGTATGAATCGCAACGGGCAGGGCGTATTTTTTTGCAATGTCTAATTGTTGTTCAAACAGTTCGATTTGTTGTTTTTTATTGTCTGAATTATAATGATAATCCAATCCGATTTCACCAATGCCTACAACCTTTGGGTGTTTTAATACATTATCAATCAGATGTTCGTATGCGTTCATGGGTGCATATTCTGGGTGAATTCCAATTGTGCAATAAATATTATCGTGCCTGTCTGCCAATCTGATTGCTTTTGGAATATCATTTGAATCTGCTGTTGGGCAAATCATAATACCAACACCTGCGTCAACTGCGCGTGTGATAACATCAATGCTGTCGCCGTCAGAACAATAATCGTCTGTTAAATGACAATGTGTATCTATAAACATTTCTTTATTTCCATAATTATCTTAAAAATACCAATTTCAGGTTCTAAATATATATTCTTTATATCTGCAATGGCGTGTGTTGCACGCGGATATAAATCAGCCAACCCGAAATGCGCAATCGCATCCAGTAATATTCCATGTAATTCTGGTGTTGGCGCAATCTTTTTTGCCAACGTCATAACATCGCCAGTATTTGAATGTTCGTTGTTTAACAAATCTAACAATTCTGCATAGATTGCATCACCACCGGATTTTTTTAGGTTCGCAATGCGTCCAAAACTGCCGTTTGATAATCTTAGTGTTTCTGTACTAATATCTTCGTCTGGAATAAATTTTACACACAATTCGCGCAGTTGTGATATTGTCAATGGGCGCATTTTTTCGACACGCGCGCGTGAACGTACCGTTGGCAATACGTTTGCCAATTGATGCACGACCAACAAGAATAATGTCTTGGCAGGCGGTTCTTCTAATAATTTCAATATTGCATTTGATGCAGCGGTATTTAGTTGATCAACAGAATCAATCAATATTACACGCCATTCGCCAGACATTGATGACATCTGCATTTTATCAATCATTGCGCGTACGGTATAGACTGAAATAACCTTGCCGTCTGTTTTGGGTTTTCCGTGTTGGTCAATATTTCTGTCCATATCAACAATAAAGAAATCACCAACATTGCCATAAACCATTTTTGCAATCTTATATGCCAATGTTGCCTTGCCGATACCCATTGGACCGGTCAGCATCCAGACCGGGTGAACGGGGTGTGTGTCACGATTATTCCATGCATCCATAAAGTTTCGCAATGTATCACCATGCCCCACCAAATGTTCGTTATCCATCGGATGTGGAAAATTGTATTCAGAAGTTGCCTTTTTACGTGGTGCCATTTTTAAAACCCAAACATAACCTTAATATTTTTAATGATACGTCCAACAAACAGGATTTTGCGAACTTTGTTCTTTGCAACCAGTGGTGTTTGTGCAACAATCCGACCGTTTTGTTCCGCAATCAGTTGTCCAACCACATCGCCTTGTTTAATTGGGGCGGTTAATGGTTCGTTGTATCGTGCCAATACACGTACGCCCTTTAACCCTGTTTCTTTGGGCAGTGTAATTGCAAAAGGTTCTTTGACCGTTGCGACAACCGTTGGATTTTTTCCGTACCACACTGGTATTTCTGCAATCGTATCGCCTGGGCGATAGAAAACCTTGTTCATAGTGGTGTTGAATCCGTATTCTAATAGTTTTTTCATTTCTGCTGCCAGTGCATCATGTCCCTTGCCATTGAATCCATTGATAACCCCAATCAGGCGTCGTCCACCAATTTTGGCACTGGCCACCATGCCATAACCGCCGTCCGCGGTATGACCTGTTTTTAATCCATCCGCCCCACGCATGTTGAATAACAATTTGTTATAATTCAGTGTATGTGTACGCCCCCATTCGCGACACCAATCTGTCTTATGTTCTTTGAATTCGAAACGCTTGGTTGCAAACATTGGATAAATGTCTGGATAATCAGAAATCAAATGTTCTGCTAATATTGCTAATTCACGACTGGTCATCAGATTGTTTGGGTTGGGCAGTCCACTGGCATTTCCAAATGTTGACTGCATCATACCGATACTGCGTGCTTTCTTTTCCATCATTGCGGTAAAGGCCGCCTCAGACCCGGCTAATTTTTCTGCCACAACAACAGATGCATCGCCACCCGACAAAACAATCAACCCCAAGATTAAGTCGCGTACAGAAATATCTTGTCCTTCGATCAGGCAAATTTTGCTGGCTGGATACCATTCTGGATTGTTATAGTCTGCATTTTTTCCGACGGGAAATCTGGTGTCCATTGTTATGTTCCCAGCAGTTATTTCATCAAATAATACTGCCAATGTCATCAGTTTTATCATCGATGATGGTGGCATTAAAATATCTGCATTTTTTGCAACAATTTCTGCCCTTGAATCATAGTCAATTAAAAAAGCAGATTTGGCACGTGTTGAAAAATCCGCATGCGCTGCACTGGTTAATAAGATTAAAAATAAGACAAATAATTTCTTTTTCATGTATTCGATGCTATCAGTTAAAAACCACTTTGCCAACAAAATAATCTTCTGCAATATCTGTCAATTTTATATTACAAATTGTTCGCGATGGAATGGTGTCGCCATCGATTTTTACAGCAATATCATGTGGACAACGTGCCATATTATTTTCTTCGACCAAGACCTGGACGGTTTTGCCAACTTGCGCGCGCATAAATTCTGTGCGGTTTGTGTTTGCCATGTCGTTTATAATACGTACGCGTTCTTTGGAAACAGCGCGATTGACTTGGTTTGGCATATCTGATGCGGGTGTTCCTGGGCGTGGCGAAAAAGGAAACGCATGAATTTTAATTGGTTTTGTTTCGCGCACTAAATCTAAGGTTTCTTGGAACAGTTCTTCTGTTTCGCCTGGAAATCCACATATTATATCCCAACTGAATGTTATTTCCCCGTTCCCACGTGCAATTAAATCGCGAACAATTTGGGCATTGTGACGACGTCCCATAGACTTTAATATTGTATCAGAACCAGATTGCATGGAAAAGTGCATGTGTGGCATCATACGCGGTTCTGATTTTATCATATCTATAATTTTTGCAACGTCTGGTACCGCAGGATCAACAGAAGATAGGCGCAATCGCTTTATTTCCGGAACGTCGTTTAACAATTTGCGACATAAATCAGACAGCAATATGATTTTTTTGTCAGACTTTTTTACATATGATGCAATGTCGATGCCGGTAAAAACAATTTCGTTAAAACCGTTTGCGATACCGGTTTGAACGTCTGACAAAATATCTTTGTATTCAAATGATACAGATGGTCCCCGCAATGCGCGCGTAATACAATATGCGCAATTGTGATTGCAGCCATTTTGAATTTGTACGAATTGTTTGGATAATTTTGTGTCTGCCTGATTAAAATTTTCAATTGTTGGTACGGTGTTATTGCATGTTGCCTGATTAAGTCCCACGGCGTATGCATCCAGGTTCAGTTTTTCACGGTTGTGTATGCATACAGTGTTGGGTATTTGACAGAATAAATCTGGATTTCGTGTCACGGCGCAGCCCGTCACAAATATTGGGGCATTTGGATTTTCGCGTGCGATACGTCTGACAGCCTGCCCGGATTGACGTTCGGCCTCTGCGGTGACGGCACAGGTATTGACAACGATTGCGGCTGGTATATGGTTGGATAACATTTTTTGAATTTTTTCTGATTCCAGTGCATTCAGTCGACACCCAAAAGAAAGTGTTTTTATAGTGTTAGTGTTGTTTTTTTTATTTTCTGCTTGCATTTTGACCGTCCATAAGTCATTATAACCTGACTAAAAACGATTTCAACAAAGGAATTAAAATGGCACGCACAACAAATTCTGATACATTACCATACGTAGAAAGCCGTTATGAACTGGGCATGTTGGCATCACAACGCGTTCGCGACTTAAACGGCGGTGCAGAACCTGTGGTTGACAAGGGCAATGATAAATTGACTGTCGTCGCACTGCGTGAAATTGCCAGTGGAAAACTGGACGTTAATGCGGTTCGTCATGAATTTGTTCAGTCTTACAAGGAAAATCCAATTTCTCAATCTGGTGAAGAGTCACTGGAAATCGGCAGTGAAGATCCATTGTTGCGTGAAATTGATGCGGAATTAGAAGCAACCTTGGCAGATGATGAGCCTGGTACAATTACTGCCGAAGAAGCGGTTGAATCTGCGGAATCCGAAATTGCAGAATAATGTTTTTTTAGGAGTCGTCGCATAGTTGGTCTAGTGCGCCACATTGGAAATGTGGTATACTCGCAAGGGTATCAAGGGTTCGAATCCCTTCGACTCCGCCAGGAATAAAAAATGCCCCATATGGGGTATTTTTTATTCCTATGTGTGTCGCAGTGTGGACGAAACGCGCGCCAATCAAAATAGAGCCAATTAAAAATTGTTTTAATTTGTCGTTTTGCACGTGTTTGTAGGTTGTTTATATTATTGCAGATAAATAAAGCAAAATATCAAGTTGTTAAGGTGGTTTTTTTTGTACTGTTGACTTTTTATTCAATATTCACAATAATGTAAAAAGTTATTAAAGAAGAGGAAAGGTATGCGAAAGTTTTTAATGGCGTTGATTGCCATGTTGCCGGGTGTTGCAGTTGCGAATCCGGCGTGTCCAGTATGTACGATTGCAGTTGGGGCAGGTCTTGATATTGCGCGTCGTTTGGGTGTGCCAGACAGTATTGTTGGGCTGTGGGCTGGGGCATTGCTGACATTGTTGGGGTACTGGTTCTTGAAATTTATGGACAAGAAAAACTGGCATTTCCGTGGTCGTGATACGATTGTGATTGTGTCATCTGTTGCCATGATTGGGTTTGTTTATTTGGGAACGGTTCAGTATAATCCGGTTGCAATTTGTGGCGCGTTTACAATGGATCCTGTTTTGTTTGGGACGATTTGCGGTGCGTTGATATTTATTCTGACATCTTGGTTGTATCAATGGATGAAAGAGAAAAATGGTGGACATGCACATTTCCCATTTGAAAAGGTTGTTTTACCGATTGTTGCATTGGCATTAGCCAGCTGGGCAATGATGATTTGTTTTTAGTTAGGAGAAAAGTAATGAAAAAAATTGAAAGTGTTCAGGAATTCGTTGAAAAATTAGATGCCGCAAAAAAGGTTAATCCAAAGGATTTATCAAGTGACCAAGATTTAACAATTGGTATTATGAATCTGATTTCAATCGAAGAACATTTGATGTTTTCGGGTGCCAAGACCGGTAAAACAGAATTTTATGACCTGATTAATGAAGTTCGTGAAATGCGTAAAAACGCGATGCTGAAAATCATTCCATCATACGAAGGTGAAGTATGGTGTATTTCAAAGCACTTGTTGGCTGCATCAATGCGTGTGTTCGAAGTAGGTACCAAAGCATTGGCCGCCGGTGATAAGCAGACTGCATATGATTTGTTTGACCAATCGTATGGACTGTATTCAATGTTCTGGGGGTTGAATATGGGGCTGTTGACGGGCGAAAAAAAAGAATCAAATTCATCAAAAAAATCGGTTTCCACAAAAACTAAAGACGCCCCAGTCGCCAAAGATTCTGGTAAAGTGTCTAAGTTAAAGAGTTGGGTAAAGAACGCCGTTAACTGTTGTATCGAATAAAATTAAATATAATAATTTATCTGTGGGCGGTTCCGACAACTCATGTACGTTTTGTACACTATGTTGTCGGAACCCTTCCACATCTAAATCATTCTATTTAATTTTAATAAAGAAAAGTCCCGGGGAATTGGGGCTTTGATTGTTTTAACTGTTTTGTTTTTGTTGCATGGCGATGTATTCAGCCAGGCGTTTTGGTTCGACGCCCAAAGATTCTAGTTGTTCTTTTGCTTTTTCATATTTAGATTTGTTGTCTTTGGGAATTATTTTTCCTTTTGCCGCTTCTTTCAAATCTTTGCTTGGTGCGTATTCAGAAATACGTTCCATATAATCAATTTTATCGCCCAGTTCATATTTGTTTTTTAGGGCGCCGAATACGGCTTTGAAATTTTTGTCGGTCAGGTTAAAGTTTGCCTCGCCCCCAGGGACGCGAACAACATAAGTGTTTTTTGTTGTATGTTTTATAGATATGTCTTTACCTACCTTGAATGATTTGCCGTGCATGCGGTTCCCCAGTTTGTCGTTCATGCGTTGTGGGGCAGGCATATAGTCTTTGTTTTCGCCATAAGTGCTTGACCAACTGTGATTGCCGTTGTATTTGGAATCTACGCTTTCAATTGTGACCTGATTATTATTATCACGCAGTGCGTTTGTGACATATAATAAAATATCTTCTTTTGACATTGTCATTTGTAATCCTTTTTAATTTTATGCTTAATTATATCATGTTTCTGTATTGTTTGAAAGGTTATACTTTATTCTTGATTTTTGTTTATGTTCACGTATAATTGCGAAGAAGTTTCATAGCCCTAATAGTCTAGTGGTAAAACACGTCCTTGGTAAGGACGAGTCGCAAGTCCGATTCTTGCTTAGGGCACCAGAAATGCATCATCTGTTTTGCGTTGTGATGATATGACTGACAACCATGGAATAGCGCGGCAGAATATAAAAAGTTATAAATCAGGGTGGCACCGCGCAGCCATTTGACTTGCGCCCCTGAAATTTAACATTAATGTGGGTGCCGAAAATCCAAATATTTTTCGTTGCCCGATATAAAAAAGGGACCAAAAATGTTATCTTTGAAATCAAAGTATAGAACACATACATGTGGCGAATTAAATACATCAAATGTTGGTGCGGTTGTGACATTGTCAGGCTGGGTTCATCGTAAACGTGACCATGGGGCATTATTGTTCGTGGATTTGCGCGATAATTATGGAATCACCCAGGTTGTATTTGATGGTGGGAACGAGGCGTTGGAAAAAGTACGTCCGGAATCTGTGATTAAGGTGACTGGGACTGTTGTTGCACGTGATGCGGCGGCGGGTAATGATAAAATTCCAACCGGCGGAATTGAAATTCAGGCAGATAAATTTGAAGTGCTGACAAATTGTGAGGTTTTGCCATTCCAGGTGTTTGGTGATGATGATTCTGTTGCCGAAGATTTGCGTTTGAAACATCGTTATATTGATTTGCGTCGTGAATCGCTGCATAACAATATTTTAATGCGCAATCGCATTATTAAATTTATGCGTGATAAAATGTGGGATATGGGATTTTCGGAATTCCAAACGCCGGTCTTGACTGCGTCCAGTCCAGAAGGGGCGCGCGACTTTATCGTCCCCAGTCGTAATCATCATGGGATGTTCTATGCGTTGCCACAGGCACCACAGCAGTTTAAGCAGATTTTGCAAATTGCAGGTTTTGACCGCTATTTCCAAATTGCGCCATGTTTCCGTGACGAAGATTTACGCGCAGACAGATTATTGGAATTCTATCAATTGGATATGGAAATGTCGTTTGTTGACCTGCCAGATATTCAGGCGGTGGGTGATGAATTAATGCCGGCGATGATACGTGAATTTGTTCCAGATGCAATTATCGCAGATGAAATTCCACATATTCCATTTGATGAAGCAATGTTGAAATACGGTTCAGATAAACCAGATTTGCGTAATCCGATTATAATTCATGATGTGACGGAAATATTCCGTGGGTCTGATTTTGGAATCTTTGCAAATGCAATTGAAAACGGCAGTGTTGTTCGTGCAATCCCGGCCCCAAATTCATCGGATAAACCACGTTCTTGGTTTGATAAACTGGGTGATTATGCGGTCAAAGAATTGGGACTGGGCGGATTGGGTTATATCGTCTTTGCTGATGAAGCCAAGGGTCCAGTTGCCAAGAAATTAGATGCAGAACGTATTGCAAAATTACGTGAAATTGCCGGTGATAATTCATCGTTGTTCTTTGTGTGTGATAATGCAGATGCAGCAGCGCGTGCGGCTGGTAAATTGCGCACAAAATTGGGTGAAGATTTGGGGCTGATTAATCCAAAAGAATTTCGTCTTTGCTGGATTGAATCGTTCCCATTCTTTGAAGCGGACGAAGAATCGCCAACAGGTATCGCGTTTACGCATAATCCATTCTCGTACCCGATGGCGACATTGGAAGAATTGTCAACGAAAAATCCATTGGAAATCAAGGCTGCACAATTTGACATGGTGTTAAATGGTGCCGAAATTTGCAGTGGCGGTTTGCGTAATTATAACCCAGATGTGATGGTTAAATGCTTTGAAATCACAGGGTATAGTGAAGATATCGTCAAAGAGAAATTTGGTGGTATGTATACCGCGTTCAAATATGGTGCGCCACCGCACGGTGGATGTGCGTTCGGTATTGACCGACTGGTGCAAATAATGTTGGCAGAACCAAATTTGCGCGGGGTGGTTGCATTCCCAACAAATCAGCGTGGCCAGGATTTAATGCTGGGGGCGCCGACGAATGTGACGGAACAGCAATTACGCGAAGTGCATATTCAGGTTCGCAAAAAGAACTAGAAATAAAATCCCCCAAAAGATGGGGGATTTTTTATGCGTGTGATTTCATACCTGTTGGCGTGGATTTTATTCTGTGTATAATTTTGTACAAAAATAGAGAGAGTTTATTATGCACGAAAATATCGATGCCTTGGGGCAGTATTTGAATCTAAGTCGTTATCAATCGAACAGATTAAAAATGAACAGTGAATTGTATAACTTTTCAGGTATGCAAAAACGCGGTGGTGTGTTGTATGCGCCATATGTATCACGGGGCTTTTGGGGACGTGTGGGACGCGTATTGTTTGGTGTGCGTGCAGATTTGATTGGACATGATAAAATATTATTGCGGGCGCAACGCAAGATTAAATTTTTTGCAAATGGTTATCACTGTGTGCGCGTTGGTAAATATACGTATTACGCCAATTCATTGGGGCAGGTTGTATCGCGCGATGAATTCATGCGCGATACAGGATGTTAAAATTTGTTGTGTGTCTTTACAAAGGCACGCATAAATCCAGGGTCGATATTCTGCATTATTTCAGACAGTGAATATTTTCTGTCGCCGTTTGGTAAAACACTTAGTGCGATTGTTGCAGGTTCTGGTGCCGTGCCACGCAGGGTCAGGTCAAATTCTGCGGTCATCATGCCGTCTGTGATTGCCAGACCACCAATGCCATCTGTGTGGCGCATTGATAATTCAATCGGTTCGGTGGTTATGAAATTGTCGCGGTCGTATGTTCCGACAATACGCATGTGTTTCAATCTTGTTTCGCCATTTGTTAATGCGTCAGCCAATGCATATTCTGCGTTCAAAGATGTTATGTTTTCCGCAGATGCATAGAATTTATCAAATGACATTCCAATGATATAGCCATCGTTGAATGTTAAGTCCAATATACCTGTCATGTTATAATAAATGTCGTGTGCAATTTGACCATATGTTGATAAGGCAATCTCAGCCGTTATCATCGTGTCGCGAATGTTTAATGGCATGTCAGATGATAACAGTTTCCCATTGATTACAAATTGGTTTAATTGAATGAATATGTCGTAATTGGTTTTGTCTTGTTCAATTGTTGCCAATAAATTTCCGCGTGCAGAATCTGTGATTGAAAATGTTTGTATGCCAGGTTTCAGTGAATATATAAAGTTCTGGTATTCGTTCCCGTTATAGATTAATGCATCGGCAGACAGTGATATATTAACAGGCAGACCAAATGGTATTAAAATTGGTACGTTTGTTAAAAATTCTAGTTCGGCAAAATTGTCCAAAAATGCCTGGTTCGTAAATGTGTCCAGTGATAATGTTTTTGTATGCAGTGTTATATTTTTTCCAGATACACTGCCGTTAAATTCGTGACCTGATACAGAAATATTCAAGTTTGAAATTTTATTATCTTTGAAAAATCCAGATATGATATAACCGTCATCATTGATTGATTGTAAATCAATACCGGGGAACCATGTCTTGAAACTGCGTCCAGTCAGGTAAAAATAATTATCGTATGTTGATAGTTGCCATTGCTTGTTGTGTGGTGTGAATGTCAACATGCCGTTGTTCCATGAAAAATTACCAACGTCAGACAGCATGAATTCTGGTAAAAAGGGCAGTGCGATGTTCAGCCATTTTAATGTCTTGTTTTGGGCAAAGTTATACGATGGTGTTATGCTGTTCGGTGTGATGGTATATGTACCACCAATGTCAGAAAATTGAAACTTGATTATCCCACGCTTGCCAAAGCGCGATACGATATTCATTAATTTTTCATTCGTTGGCATTGGGATGTCTGATTGAACAGTTATATCAAATTTATCGCCGTCAACAGATATGTTGCCGTTCAGATTACCATATGTAAATTTTGAACAAGACCATTTTTCAGGCGTTCCAGAAAACAGACACATTACATTTGTGCCGTCATATGGCATTGTAATCATTATGTCTTTTGCGCCGTTTTGGGTTATCGTGCCGCCAGTGATTGCAATGTCATCTGCGATAATGTTTGTGATTTGAAATTTGTCAGATGTGCCGACAGCATCGATTTTTAGGTGTTTAAAATCACGGTTCGCAAATGTTAGATTGCCGTATAAATCCAGATTGAATTTTGTTTTGTGCAATATTCTGTTGGGTTTTAGCAAAAATGAAAAATCAAACGTCATATCATTGGAAACCAATTGAATATTTTTGTCGCCATTTGGCAATATTTCAATGTTTCCAGAAAAGTTGTCTGATTCAATATTTGTGAATTTGTAGCCGTTGCCACCATCCCATTCAAAATTAGTCGTTAACTCTATCGGGCGTGTTATCTTTGGTTCCTTGAATCCAAACCATTCATTTATATTCTTGGTCGCCAATGTTATTGTGCCGCGGATTGAACCGTCAGAATAAAATTGTCCAGTAATGTCCAGATTATTATTTTTGTTTTTTATATAAAATGTGTCGCCAATAAATTCGACATCATATTTGTGTTCGTCTGTGCGGATTGTGCCGTGGAATGCGCCATCGGTAAAGTCTGCACGTACAATGTGGAATTTGCGACCCTTGAATTTTATGTCACTGTTATAGATTTCAATATTGTGGTTAAAGTTTGCAGGTTCCAGTTTGTCAACAGTTATGTCGGCATCGTATATAACAACAGGACCATTTAGTTTTGCGTTTTCGATGTCAAAAAAACTGCGGAACGGGATGGAAAACATTACAGAACCGATTTTTGCCGTTGGAATAATCACATTGTGTGCGACAATTGTGGCACCGCCAACCAGACTGAAATGCAGACTGCCATTTAATTTTACGGGGACATGCGTCTGTTCATAAATAGATTTTTCAATAACCGGTTTGAATCTATTTAATGTAATCATTGGCGGAATAATTATTGCCGCCAATACAAAGGCGCATATTGTGCATAAAACGGTTAAAAAAATTCTGCGTTTTGTTTTGGGTTTTAATGCCATTCTCTCTGTCCTTGTTTTTTTATTATAATGGATTATATTAAGGTTGCGAATAAAAAAATGAAAAAAGCAGAATTTTATCTTGAAAGTGATTATAAGCCCATGGGTGACCAGCCAACCGCAATTGCAGAGTTGGTTGATGGGGTCAGTTCTGGTAAACAATCCCAGGTTTTGTTGGGGGTGACCGGGTCAGGCAAGACATTTACAATGGCAAATGTGATTGCAGAATTAGGACGCCCGGCGCTGATTATGGCGCCAAATAAAATTCTGGCGGCACAATTATATACGGAAATGAAGTCGTTCTTTCCGCGTAATCATGTTGAATATTTTGTGTCGTACTATGATTATTATCAGCCAGAGGCATATATGCCAACAACGGACACTTATATCGATAAAGATGCGTCGATTAATGAACAACTGGACCGGATGCGGCACAGTGCAACGCGCGCAATGCTGGAAGAGCGTGATGTTGTTGTGGTGTCGTCTGTTTCGTCAATCTATGGTATGGGATCGCCTGAACAATATGCCGGGATGAAATTGGTATTAAATGCCGGTGATATGATTTCGATGCGTGATGTGATGCGGGCGCTGGTTGATATTCAATATAAACGAAATGATACGGCGTTTGAACGCGGTGATTTCCGCGTGCGTGGTGATGTGCTGGATATATTTCCGTCCCATTCACAAGATAGGGGATGGAAACTGTCTTTTTGGGGGGACGAGATAGAAGAAATCTGGGAATTTGATATTTTAACAGGTGCAAAATTAAAAAAGATAGACAGGATTGCAATCTATCCAAATACACACTATGCAACCCCAATGCCCAGTGTTTTACAGGCATTGACGCAAATTCGCGCGGATTTAAAAGAGCGTTTGGAATACTTTCATGAAAATATGAAATATATCGAAGAACAGCGTTTGCGTGAACGTGTGAACTTTGATATCGAAATGATGGAAAGTACGGGGACATGTCGTGGGGTGGAAAATTATTCGCGATATTTATCGGGACGATTACCGGGGCAGCCACCACCAACACTGTTTGAATACTTGCCAAAAGATGCGGTCTTGTTTATTGATGAAAGTCATGTGACGGTTCCACAAATTGGTGCGATGAGTCGCGGTGATCGTGCGCGCAAGGAAACATTGTCCCAATATGGATTCAGATTGCCGGCATGTGTTGATAATCGACCATTAACGTTTGAAGAGTGGGATAGTCTGCGTCCGCAAACGATATTTGTTTCTGCAACGCCTGCGGAGTGGGAATTGGCGCAATCAGGTGGCGTTGTTTCAGAACAGGTTATTCGACCGACGGGATTGTTAGACCCGGTGTGCGAGGTTCGCCCAATCGAACATCAGGTTGATGATTTGTTGGGTCAAGTAAAAAATACCCAGGGACGTGTGTTGGTGACAACGCTGACCAAGAAAATGGCGGAACAGTTGACGGACTATTTGAATGAAAATAACGTCAGGGCAAAGTATCTGCACAGTGATATTGAAACGCTGGAACGTATTGAATTACTGCGTGAATTGCGTATGGGAAAGTTTGATGTTTTGGTAGGTATCAATTTATTGCGCGAAGGGTTGGATGTGCCAGAATGCGAACTGGTCGCGATTATGGATGCGGATAAGGAAGGATTCTTGCGTTCAACGCGGTCGCTGATTCAGACAATTGGACGTGCGGCACGTAATGCAAGCGGACGTGTGATTTTGTATGCAGATAAAATCACAGATTCAATGCGGGCGGCGCTGGACGAAACGGCGCGTCGACGTGAAAAACAAATGGCGTACAATGCAGAACATGGAATTACACCAAAAACTGTCACCAAGGCAATCTTTGCTGAGGTTGGTGAAAAACAAGAAAAGACTGACAAAGCCCGCAGATTTGTGTATGATAAATCGGGTGGTGTGATGGATGCTGATTCAATCCGCAAGGAAATAAAGCGTCTGATAAAGATTATGCACACGCATGCAGAAAATCTGGAATTTGAAGATGCCGCTGCGGTGCGTGACACAATTCATAAACTGGAAGATGATTTGCTGTTGGTGGAGTAGGGATATGAAAGAATATACGTTAGAAAATGTCGAACAGATGCGTGCATGGGCGCGGGATTTTGCAAAGACACTGAATGCACCGTGTGTGGTGGCACTGCACGGTGATTTAGGTATGGGAAAATCCGAAATCGCGCGCAGTGTCATTCAAACCCTGCGTGGGGCAGATACTGTTGTCCCCAGTCCGACATTTACAATTGTGCAATCGTATGATGGGATTTCACACTTTGATTTATATCGTGTCGAAGATGCGTCTGAATTAACAGAAATTGGTTTGATGCATGCGATTGAAAATGATATTACATTAATTGAATGGCCAGAAATCGCCACAGATATGTTGCCAGAAAATACAATTCATGTTTATATAACCCAGCATGGTGATGGGCGCAAGGTTATAATTAAATAGTTTGGGAAAAAGTACCAATATGATTTTGGGGACGTGTTATGATATATTTATAAACGCGGATATAATTCGCGATGCAGGCGTGCACGAAAAAGGCTTTATGGCCACGAACCCACATCCCTATATGCATGGTTTGCAAAAATACACCCCATATGGGGTGTGTTTTTATGTGTTTTGAATATCTTTTTTTAGCAGGCTGTGTACTGCCAATGGAAAGTCTGGGGACTTTGCAAGGTATGAACCGCTGACCAACATGTCGGCACCTGCGTCCCAGCATAATTTTGCAGTTCTGTCATTTATGCCACCGTCAACAGATATGACGAATTTTAATCCATATTTTTTGCGTGTTGCCACCAGAACAGATATTTTATGCAGGGCGTCAGGTTCAAAACTTTGACCGGCAGCACCCGGTTCGACAGACATTATCATAACCTCATCAATATCGCGCAGGACAGGTTTTAATATAGATACAGATGAGCCTGGGTTTATGGCGATTCCGACGCGACGACCAGCGTTCTTTACGATTTTTATTGCAGCACGCAAACCAGATGTATTGGTTGACAGTATGACCGTGTCTGCGCCGGCAGCGACAGCGTCAGTTGCCCAAATGTTCGGACTTTCGGTCATTAAATGTACATGTAGATGTGCGTTTGTGTGTGTGCGGATTGTTTTTAATTCTTCGATACTGCCGGCGATTCTGTCGACATAAAAACCGTCCATAATATCGACGTGTATCATTGATATGCCACCAGATTTAAATAGGCTATATGTTTCTGGGCGTCGCATGTCAAAGCACAATGTGCTGGGTAATATTGGAATAAATCGGGTGTGATGTTTTGGTTTGCGCTTAAATAATTTATGAACCCAGTTGGTGCGCTTTTGCCAACGGTTGTGGCGCGCAATAAATGATTCGCGTTTTGGTTGCAGACCGTGCCATATATAGTCAGACAGGGCGCGAACGGTTGCGTCGGTGGGTATTGCGTCGGTCAATACGGCAAATGCGTTTTCGATAAAGTCACGTAATCCTTCGATTTCAGCGCCACCGCCTGTTAAAATTATTTTTGTTGGGTGATATTTTGTAAATGGTTTCAGGCATTGGTCTTTGATTTGTCCAATAATATCAACCAAGATTGGTATAATAATATCGTTTACGTCGGCACGTGAAAAATCATAGGCGGTATCTGCCGGTGTAAAACGATCCATTTCTTTGGGAATCAGGGATGCGACCGCACGCTTTATTTGGTCGGCAGATTCAACAGATATATTTAATTTTTCAGAAATTGCGTTCGTTATATCTGTGCCACCCAGTTTTATTTTTGTGTGAAAAACAGGACCGCGATCTGTCCAAATTGATGCGCTGGTAAACCCTGCGCCAAAATCGATAAATAGTGTTGGTTGCTTTTCTGTGCGATAAATTGCGTTTTGTATAAATTGTGGGTCATAAAAGGCGGTCGGTTGAATAAATGCGCCACGCATATGTTCATAAATTTTATCAATCCCACTGCGTGAATAAAATATTGCACCAAAAACAGATGCCAGTTGATGGTCAATGTGTCCAATTGGTGACAACATATTGCGCGCATGTGGCGTATCATATCGTAATGGAACAATGTGCATTGGGAAATAACCATCGGGTGGTGTTATGCGTGAAATTTGCGCACGTATGTCAGATGTGGTAATTTTATGTTCGCCAGACCATGTATCGTGTTGGATGGACATTTCAAATGCAGATGGACCAAAATTCCCGGTTATAAAGGCGTTATCAAAGTGTGAACCAATTTGTTTTTCTAGTTCGTCAACAACAGATTTTATTGCAAATACGGTATCAAAGCTGTCCATGCTAAAAAAAGCAGAATGGTCAATTTGGGCGTTGCGTATGCGATGCGCAATGCCACGTACACCATACGTGCCAATGTCAAGACACAAAAAAGATGAATCGTATAAGTTCATTTGCGTTTATTATTTTACGTAAGTACGCGCACTGTCACGCATGTCTATGACGGTGATGTCTTTGTGTAAAATGTTATGATTTTTATTTAGGGTAATTAAACTGGTGATTGCAGATATTGGATCAGATTCTGGTAGCATAACGGTAATTCCGCCGGTTGTATGCAGGTTCCAACGGCGATTTTCAATCCATTCAAGATAGTCAATGTCGCCAATCATATTGCGTGCAACACGTGTAATTTCGGTAATGTCGTCGGGCAATTTTCCACGAAATACAAGGTTGCCTGTGTCGCGCGCGTCTGTTGGTTTGTTTACAATTGTGCCGTCGCCCGATAAAGGGAAATAATTTTCACCGTCTGTCCACAGGGCGACCGCCTGGTATAAAGATACCTCAACAGAAATATTTCCGTTTGGCATGCGGCGAACCGCAGATTTGCGTACGCCTGGGACGGCGCCGACGCGTGCGTTCATCGCGTCCAGATCAACAGAATATGAATGTGTGCCGGGTGCAATTGAGATTGTAGTTGCAAGATCAGATAAATCTGCATCTTTGATATCGGCAGATATGGTTATGTTCCGTACCAGTGATGGTTTGCCGTGACCGGTACCTGTCATAATAATGCGTACAGAAAAATATATTGCTAAGACAATAGCAATGATAAAACATAACCAAAACCAGATTGAACGCTTCATGGGTTATATTATATCATAAAAAAGTACGTTTCGCAAAGATTGATTATTACATTGCGCGTAATAAATAGCCGCGACGGAACATGCATTTGCGATATGAACCGACAGATTTTGATGTCGTGTTGCGCGGAACAGACATTAAACTGCGTTGTCCAACATCGCGATATTCATTTGATTGAAATGTCACCCACAGACCGTCCCAGTCAGGCATCTGACCGCTTTGATTCGGGGCAAGAAATTTTGCAATGCGTGAACGTGGCTGGTGCGCAGGTCTTGTAATGCCCAGGCAAGCCTTGTGGTCACGAACGAATTGTTCGGTGGTGACGGCTTCGTTCTCCCAATTCAAAATGGTGGCGTCATCAATACTGCCGCGATTGACAGACGCACATGATACCAGGACCAAAAATAATGGTAAAAATTTTATTCTCATGTTTTCTATTATAATTTATTTGCCTTTTGGTGGCAATAGTTTTTATAATGTATAAAAAAGAGAGAAAGGACAAAGGAATGGCAATCACCGTTCAACAATTTATTAAGTTGGCAAATTATTATAATCAAACTGCGATAATTATGTCCGCGATTTGTGTGCAAAAGGGCGGTATCGCAATGGAAAACTATGTTGGGCGTTTCTATGGCGCAGATCTACTAGAATTCGTTGTGGAATATGGACGTCGCTTGCAGGCACAAGATAAAAATTTGCAACCAGAAATAGTTGCGTTGATTAATCGTTTTAGTGCACAATATGAACGGGTCAAGGATTTGGTGACGCCAACGCAAAAACCGTTCCATGAAATGACACTGGAAGAATTTGAAAAGGTTATGAATATTTAATGGCTTAGGGAGAAGTTTTATGAAATTTGTTCAAAAATATTTTTTGGGGGTTATGGTTTTTGGGGTGGCTTTGTTTTGTGTCGGTTGTGTGCAAAAAAAGCGACAACAGGTACCATTGTATGATAATATAACTGTTGTTGATGAATTGGTGATTGATTCTAATTCTGTGCCAATCTTTCCAAAAAAGGCAGCGCTGACAACAGATACGGCGCGCAGATTTTCGATTGAATTGCCAAAACGGTGTGAAGTAGACTGGGATAATCAGAATGTTGTTTCTGTTGTTCCATCTGAAAAAATAGAAATAATCCGTTTGGATACTGGTGATAAATTGCCTGAATTGCAGGTGTCTGATTATGAGTTTAAAGATTTAACTGTGAAACGTGCATTAGATAAATTGCTGGACGGGACAGATGTTTCTGTGGTCGAAGATGAAAGTCTGTACGAGAAGATTTCAGGTACAATTTCATCGGGTGAATTATCGGATGCGGTTGAACTGATGACGAAAATGGGACGCGTTTATTATTCGTATGATGAAGGTACGGGCGAATTGCATTTGGCACATCGTGGAAAATGGCTGATAAAAATGCCGCAAAATGAAACGATTATTATGGCGCTGTTAGACGCGATGCATGGCGCAGATATGCGAAACCTGTTGGTCGATTGGGCGGATAAAACTGTTGTGTTCGAAGGTAATTATCAGACAGAACGTGAAGTGGCAAAGATAATCGCTGATATTTCTGGTAAAAAATATATGTTGGCGTGGGATATTGATGTGTATCGTGTGTATCCGCGTACAGATAATCCAATTGTTTGGATGAACCTGTTGCCGGCGTTTGGTGAAAAAAATATAAAAATGTCAATCCCTGGGGTTGTTGGGCGTGCGCTGGTTGTGGGTCCGGAAATTAATACAAAAACATTGCAGGAATTCTTGGGGCAACAGGCAAATGTTGTCTTGGTATCACAGGGTACGTTTGCAATCCCAAATGGGTGGCAATCGCGATTTGATATTGGTCAGTGTGGTCGCGAAGAACGTCTGGAGACAGATTTAATTATTGGTGCAACGGGTAAATATGCGGACTTTGCGGGGCGTAAAAAGATTGATGCGAAAATTGTTTTGCGTACGTCAAATGGGGAATTGTCGTCCTTTAATATTCCGTCCACGGTTGGCGATAACTATGTAATTGTGGGTATTCCAACGCATTCGTTTGTGACGACGCCGGAAACATTGGTGTCGCCGTTTGCAGAATTGGTTGTATTTATGTCGCCGCGTATAATTTCAATTGTTGATGGACCGACGGGTCATGATGATAGTATGACGGATTTGGTTGGTGATGCATTGCGTGATTTTTTAAGTGAATAATAGGGTGGGTTAATTATGTTTTCAAAACTGGAAAGAAAGATTGCGTTTAGATATTTGGGGGCAAAAAAGCGTGGATTTGGTTCGGTGATTTCATGGGTGTCGCTGATTGGTATTATGCTGGGGGTGGCGACACTGATTGTGGTTATGTCGGTTATGGGTGGTTTTCATGATACGTTGTTGGGACGTATTGTTGGAATGAATGGACATGTGGTTGTTTATCACCAAGATGGTGCGATTTCTGATTTTGATTTCTTGATTGATAAAATGAAGCAGAACAAGGTTGTCGCCCAACGTGCAACATCAATTGTGCCAATTGCCGAAGGGCAGGTTATGGCAACCGCCAATGGTAAAAATACAGGTGCAATGATACGTGGGATTCGAATGAACGATTTGGCGGCAAAAACGCAAACAGGAACACGTATATATGGCAAAAGTTTGTCTGAAATCAAAGATGGCGAATTGGTTGGTGGGTCGTCTTTGACACGTGCATTGAATGTGACAATGGGGGACAAGATTTCGTTGGTGTCTGCCAATGGTGCAACGCCAACGCCATTTGGTTCAATGCCACGAATTATGTCGTATCCGGTGATGAGTTCGTTCTTTATGGGTATGTATGAATATGATTCTGGGTATATCTTTATGCCGTTGGAAACCGCGCAAAAGTATTTAAATATTGGTAATGGTGTGACGCATATCGATTTGTTCTTGGACAATCCAGAAGATACAACAGCAGTGGTGGAAAGTTTGTCGCGACTGTTGCCAGAAGGTTTTGTTGTTCGTGATTGGCGTGATTTGAATCGTGGCTTTGTCGGGGCATTACAGGTTGAATCAAATGTGATGTTTTTAATCTTGATGTTAATTGTTATTGTCGCGGCGTTTAACATTGTTTCCAGTCTGGTTATGTTGGTAAAGGATAAAAATAAAGACATCGCGGTTTTGCGTACGTTTGGTGTGTCGCGTAAATCAATGATGAAGATATTTATTTTGTCGGGGACATCAATCGGTGTGATTGGTGCGTTCTTTGGGACGATATTGGGCGTTCTGATTGCGATATATGTTGAACCGATTCGTCAGTTTTTCCAATGGTTGACCGGGCGTGATTTGTTTCCGTCAGAATTGTATTATTTGTCTGAATTGCCATCAAAGTTGGTCATAGGCGAGGTTGTTGGTATTGCCCTGATTGCGATTTTATTGGCGTTCTTGGCAACATTGTATCCGGCATGGAAGGCGGCAAAAACCGACCCGGTAGAGGTGTTAAGGAATGAATAAAAGAGTGTGAGCAAAATGGCGAAGATTTTGGATTCTTTATCAAAGGTAAATCGTGGCGATGTGGTTATGTCGGTGCGTGATATAAAGCGGACGTTTGTCGAAGGGGGGCAGCCATTACATATTTTGCGTGGCGGTGGTTTTGATTTGCATCGTGGTGAAATTATTGCCTTGGTTGGTGCGTCTGGGTCTGGGAAATCAACACTGTTGCAGTGTGTTGGGCTGTTGGACAGACCCAGTGGGGGCAGTATTATGATTGGTGGTGCGCCGATACAGAAAATGGACGAAGATATGCGTACGCAAATTCGTCGTAAAAAAATAGGATTTGTTTATCAGCGTCATAATTTATTGTCTGATTTTACCGCAATTGAAAATGTTATGTTGCCGATGTTGGCGAATGGCGTGGCCGAAGATGCAGCACGCGCGCGCGCAATCAAACTGTTGCGTGCGGCAAATGTTGCGCATCGTGCGTCGCACCTGCCGGGGGAAATGAGTGGCGGTGAACAACAGCGTACCGCTGTTGCGCGTGCGTTGGCTAATAATCCGGATATCTTGTTGGCGGACGAACCAACGGGCAGTTTGGACCCAATGCATGCAGGGGCGGTGTTTGATTTGCTGATGGATTTGGTGCGTAAAAACAAAATGGCAATGCTGTTTGTGACGCATGATATGAATTTGGCATCGCGTGCAGACCGCAGAATAACAATTAATAATGGTATTGTTGAATCAATGCACTGATTTATGATATAATGGTGTAGAAGCAACAGATTTTTGTTTTTAATAAAAAGGGATGAAAATGAAAAAGTCAGAGGGAAAATTTGTAAAAGTTTTATGTTATGTAGCAACGTTTGTTGTCGGGGCAGGTATTGGTTTCTTTGCGTCGGAAATAACGGCAAAAAAAGGTATGCAATTATCTGATGCACAGTGTGCGGTCGTTCAAGAAAAAATTATCGAAAATGCAAAGTGTTATAGTGCGTTTTGTACAGAACACTTAAAGGAACTGTATGCGATTTACCGTAATGATTGTGCAGGTCGTATTATTCCAGAAGAAATATATGAAATGCGGTCTTGTGCACAGATGGAAAAAATTATAAAAAAGCGTTTCGATGCGTCCAAGGAAACAAGTTCGTCTTATCGTGATCATATCAGCCTGGCCAGCTATTTTGTAAAATTGGCGGTGCATGCATGTCCGGAACATGTTGAAATGTACAATAATCTGGCGTGGCGTGAAATTGAAATTGTGGGGGCGTTGACATCTGTGGAATATATGGATATGGCAGATAAACAAGAATTAAACCGTGTGTTGAAAACACTGGGTGAAAATAAGAAATAAAAATATAAGAAAAGGAGAGAGACAATGAAAAAAGCAGAAAAGCAATATAGGGTTGTGCATAGTCGTTCACAAAAAATCTGGGGGGCGTTGGCACTGGCGGGATTATTTGCATGTGGATTGTTGGTTGGTTGGGGTATCAATGAAAAACGCAGTGCGCCACAACAACTGGAAATGGAACAGATTGCAAAGCCTGTCCCCCAGGTTGATGGTGATGTGAAACCGGTCACAGAACAAAATTCTGAACCAAAAGAAACGTGCCAGATTATTGAAGACCTGTTATTGGAACGTCTGGCGCCAGTTGATAGTCAAGACGTTGAAGCGCATGAATTTAATATTAATGTTTATGAAAAGTTGGTAATGAATGGCTGTTCAGAAAATCAAATGAAATATCACAAGGCGGCACAACGAGAACGTGAAATTGTAAACGCGTTGCAACAGACAAACAGTTCACAACAAACATGTGAACAGATTGAAACATTGTTGACGCAACAATTGCCGTATGCAAATGAAGATTCGGAAGCGCGTATAGAACGTGCAAAAATCTATGCAAATTTATCTGAACGTGGTTGTCCAGAAAATAGTGCGAAATATGTTGAATTGGCAAAACAAGAACTGGAAATCGCACGTGCGTTAGAAGATGATGAATTTGATAATGATGAAACAATCGAAGTTGTTGAAACATACAAGCGTTTGAATATGCAGGCGGCAGCCGAAGAAATTTTTGAAACGGCGAAAAAACTGACTAACCCGGCGATTGATTTTATCTTGGAAGTTGAAAAAATAATTAATGAATAAAAATTAAGGAACAAAGAATGAAATTCTGGGTGATTTTATTCGGATTGGTTTTAACAACAGGTGCATTTGCCACAGATGACACAACCGAAGATGTTGTCGAAGAAGAGGTTGTTGAAGAAGAGGCAGAAGCGTCTGTTGTAGAGCGCATATCGTGTACAGATATTCAGGCGCAGATAACAGAATTGAGTGCCATAGAAGAACCGGATGAAGAAACGCAAGAAGAATTGGCAAATCTGAAAGCAACCCAACGTTCGAAATGTATGCGCAGTGCAGGAAAGCGACGTGCCGCCGTGGGACGCAAAGCGCTGATTGCAGCATCAGAAGCGTCGACGACCACAGAAGAAGTTTTGGTTGATGAGAGTGTAGAGAAAGAACAGCCAAAACAAGAGGCTGAGAAAGAAGAAGTCGTTAAGGAGGTTGTTGTTGAAGAACAAACCGTGTCCGAATTAACCCCGGAACAGGTTCAGGCAAATTTGGACGCAGGACTGTGTGCAGATGGTGCAAAACCGAATCGTTTTGGTTGTTGCGGCGATGAAATTTTTAAAGATATGGGGAATGCTGTTTTTGCATGTTGTCCAAAATCTGGGGGTGATTGTTTGCCACCAATAGGAAAATAGGGTGTTAATAATGAAAAAGTGTGTTAGTTCAACAACGGCGATAATTATATCTTTTTTTATAGGTTTTGGTTTGGGTATCTTGACCTGGGCGAATCGTGACGCAATGTCCGCGTCATCCGCCACCTGTGCCGATGGTTCGCGACCAGACAAGCATGGTTGTTGTGCTGGTGAGGTTTACACAGATATGGGGGATTTAGGGTTTAATTGTTGTCCAGGGGATAGCGAGGATAGTGACTGTTTTCCACCCCTAAAATAAAATCTAATGGTATATCTAAAGCGGGTTAGCAATGGCTCATGTACGTTTGTGTACACTACGCCATTTTTAACCCGTTTATCTATACCATTATCTTTTATTTTTAAAAAATTATAATAATTCATCTAAAAACAAATCGGGCATCTCATGTAGCGTTTGTACACTACGACGCCCGATTTGTTTTTATCTAAATCATTCTATTTAATTTTTCCCATGGCAAGGGGTGTGGGCAGGGCAGATTAATTATTCGCTTGATTTTGTTTTCATTTAGTATATAATCACAGGGCTTTGAATTTGTTGCGGGCATAGTACAAAGGCTAGTATGCAAGCCTTCCAAGCTTGAAATGAGGGTTCGATTCCCTCTGCCCGCACCAAAAAATTGTGAAAAAAGGAATCTGCTTGATTTTGATTCCGGTCGTGTACGCTTTGTACACTCGCCTTTATCAAAATCGTCGCATATTCTCGTTTTTGACAATTTTTACAAGATCGGGCGTGCGCCGGAGTTGGAGAGCCGGGGCAGACTGTAAATCTGTTGGCTTAAGCCTGAGCTGGTTCGAATCCAGCCACTCCCACCAGAAATAAAAACACCCCAAACGGGGTGTTTTTATTTCTGTGGTTGTGGCTTATGGATTTGAGACATGCAATCGCAAGATTGCCGGTTCGACAATGAGTAAGCGAGAACAAGCATTGCGCAGTTCGAGTGATAACGAATGCCCCACAGTCCCGCAATGCGGGAGAGGGACCATAGTAAGCGAGAACAAGCATTGCGCAGTTCGAGTGATAACGAATGCCCCACAGGACGAAGTCCGAGGGAATCAGCCACTGCACATCATTAGAATAACCCACCTTGTGTGATTTTTTAAATGCTTTGAACATATATATTTTTTTGATAAAATTTCCTTAAAAAGGGGTTTGTGGTGTATCTTTTATTTTTGCTTGTTGTTTTTGTTTTGTCATTCTTGTTGCTGTATATGTGGGGGCGGATTATAGAATATATTTATTGCGTTGTTTGGAAAAAACAAGCGCCGTTTGTTGCGTGTTGTTTTGTGCATAAACGCGCAATAGTTGCGCAAATAAAACAATTTTATCCAGATGCAAAAAGTGTGGTAGAGGTTGGTTCCGGTGATGGGGCGTTGGCACGATATGTTGCCCGTCGTACCAAGATGTCTGTGTATGCGTTGGAAAATATGCCGTTTTGTGTTTTCTTGTCCCGTATTGGTGATTTGTTTTGTTTCGCAAAGTCAAAAACGATTTGGTGTGATGCGTTTGAATATCTGAAAAAAACAGATAAAAAATTTGATGTCGCAATCGCGTTTTTGGGACCAAAAATAACGCCGAAATTGAAAAAATATAATAAGCAAATAAAAGTTTTGATTTCGATGAATTTTGAAATCCCAGAATTAAAACCTGTGCGAACTGTTGATTTAAAACGGGGCGAAGTTACGTACGGCAACAAAAAATATCTAAATAAATTGTTTGTTTATGAATTATAAAAAATGCCCCGTTTGGGGCGTTTTTTATATTTATCTGTTGTTTGATTTGTCTTTTAGTTTTTTTATGTGTGTCATGTCTTGTTCTGATAGACCAAGAGATTTTAACTGATTGATTGCTTGATTGTATATAGGTGCTTTTGGATTGCTGTGTGTGGTAAGATTTTTATAACCAGCTTTATCTAAAAAGAAAAACATTTTTTCTTTGTTTTTATCATATTTAGATAGTGCAGCAACCCATACACAATATGCCTTTGAATTATAATCGATTCTGCTTAGATATTCTGATTCTTTGCCGTCAGGGGTTCTAATCCAAAAACCATTACCATTTGGGTATTTTCTTATGGAGATTTTTCCGATTTTTATGCTGCGTGCACGGTACGCATTTGAAGAAAAAACGTTGCCCATATCACGTTTCCCATATTCTGTTGGAATTTGAGGGGTTGTGGTCAATTCTGTGGCATAGGGGACCCCATATGCGTCTTTCATATCTGTTCGATAAGTTGTTTCTATTAATACAGGTGTGTTTTCATCAAGTAATGCGTTTACAACTTCATCCAAGATATTTTTGTCTTCTTTTGGTGTTGTCATTTATTTATTCCTTTTTTTTTATTCTTCTATTTCATACTCATCGATGTATGAACGGCTGACTGATTCGCGTTTGATTGGTTTATAGTTTTCAGATGTTATTGGGTCGCCAACATCTTCGGGTAAAATTGCGACCAGTGCGCTTTTTTCAATCGTTGTGGTTGGGGTTATATTTGTGCCGATTGTTTTACTGCGATACTTGTCACGCAGGCGTTCAGGCAGGCTGATATAATCGTCGGGGTCAATGCCTGGTGTTTGTAATTCCATCGCGTCTGCCGGTGTGACATAGTGTTCCGTAATCCGGTATAATGGTGTTATAAAACTGGTTGGTGCAGACTTGATTATTCGTGGGGTGCCAGAACCGTTTAGTTCAACAATATTCAAACCACGTTCTGATGTGCCATTTGGCATCAGACGAAATAGACCGTCGGTGCCGATATAACCACTGGGGTTCAACAAGTATGCACCGGCAGTTTGTCCAGAATAAATCATATCGATTGCGATGTTTGTGGCATCATATCCAAATGTTGCCATGCGGTTTGGTATTGTGCCAGATACCAGTTCGTAAACATTGGCAAAGTTTTGATTCATTTCTGGCAGTGTTGCAAACTTTGCGCCAGACATTGTAAAGTCTGATGCGATGTCAGATCCGTCCCACATGGTTGTGCCATAAAAACGTGCATCGCGTGCGCCAACGTTATAATAGCGTAAGAATGATGCCAATGATTTTGTATCGTTCCCGTTGCCCAGGAATAATATTGCATCATAGGGCAGGGGACCCAAAGCCTCGGTCCGGGATAGTTTGCCCAGTTGTGAATTTAGGTTTGATTTTTCAATCGCAGTCAGGCGTTCGTTGGTCAAGATGTCTGATAATACATGGCGCGCACGTGTGTGTGCCGTTGTGCGTGCGGTGTTCATTGATGCAGCAGCACTGGTTGCCTTTATAGAATCTGTGTCGCCTTCGTTATAAAAGAAAATGCCGTTTAATGTTATATCGTATGCGTTTGATATATTCTGGGCAGTACCCGCCATCAGGTGGCCAGACTTGGTATCTGGGGCGATAATGATAAAGCGTTTTGTGCCATCAATTTTCATTTCGTTCATTATTGTTTCAATACCGTTTGATGGCATTAATGCCATTGTCATGACGCCGTCACCAATTGCAGTTGCATCAGATGTAAATGACAAGACGGGTAAATTTGATGGCTTTGATTCACGTACCAGGCGTGCATTATCTGCGAAAACAGGACCAATAATGATTTTTGGATTTGTCGCCAAAACAGTGTTTATTGTTTCGGATAAATTATTGTTTGTGTCATAAAAATGTACAGACAGTCCCGATGGCGCGCGTTGCAAAACAGCCGTTTCAACAGATGCGCGAATCGTTTTGCCGATTTGTGCGTTTTGCCCAGATAGTGGTAATAACACCGCCATGGTTTCTGCGCCGTCTGATGGTGTGCCATATCCGTCGGACAGGCGACCATATTGTAATGTTGCAGGTGTCCCAGCGGTCATAGAATCGTAGTCGTCAAACCATCCGTCATCAGATGAAATGATTTGTTGTGTGCCGGCGCAACCACTTAAAAGAACTGTTGCGGTAAAGTATTTTAAAAATCTGTTCATAAACATTGAAAAATCCATTTTATTCTGTATCATTTTACTATAAAAGGAATCTAAATGCAATCAGGGCTTTATATTGTTGGTACGCCAATTGGTAATTTGTCTGATATGTCGCCACGTGCAATTGAAACATTGCAGAATGTAGACTTAATTGCCGCCGAAGATACGCGTGTGTTTGGCAAGTTGGCAAGTCATTTTGATATTAAAACAAAACGTGTATCATGTCATGAGCATAATGAACGCGATGTTGTGCCGGATTTAATCGAAAAAATTCAAAGCGGTATGGCAATTGCAGTGGTTAGCGATGCAGGTATGCCCGGTATCAGCGACCCAGGTTTTCGTATCGTGCGTGCCGCCCGTGAAGCGGGGGTTGATGTGTTTGTTGTGCCGGGACCGGTCGCAGGTATAAGTGCCTTGGTTTTGTCTGGTTTCCCAACAGACAGATTCACGTTCTGTGGATTTATGGACGAAAAAAAATTGCGTGATGATAATAAAATACCACATACGATTATTTATTATGAAAGTCCGAATCGGGTTATGGCGACAATTGCAAAAATGGCCCAGATTATGCCAGAACGAAAAATTGCAATTGTGCGTGAAATTACAAAAATACATGAACAGGCAATTATTGGTTATCCGGCAGAATTGATGTCTATGACGCCACCACGTGGGGAAATTGTTATTGTTGTTGCGCCACGACCAGAACATAAAATGTCGGACAGTGAAATTTCAGAAATTGTTAATGATATTGCTGCGATATCTATGAAATCTGCCGCGGCAGATTTGGCAGCGCGCACAGGTATTTCAAAAAAAGAAGCGTATAAACGGCTGTTGGAAAAAGGGGGCAATGATGATTAAATTTGTGGGCAGTTTTGAAACCGTAAAATCGTTGCCTAATTCGCATTTTGCAGAATATGCGTTTATTGGGCGTAGTAATGTTGGAAAATCATCGTTAATTAATGCGGTTGTTGGTGCGCCAATTGCGCGTACTTCAAATACGCCAGGGCGTACACAAAGTTTAAATCTGTTTAATCTGGATGATCGGGTGATGATTGTCGATTTGCCGGGTTATGGATATGCGCGTGTGTCAAAGGTTGATGCAATGCGTTGGTTAAAGCGATTGGAAGAATATTTGTTAACGCGTCGTCAATTAAAGCGTCTGTTTATCTTGATTGATTCGCGAATTGGTGCGCGGGATTCTGACCTGGATTTGATGGATTTTTGTGATGCGAATGCAATTCAATATCAGATTGTTTATACAAAAAAAGATAAGCGTGTACGCGAAGAAAAACAACACGAAATAAAACATACAGACCATGGGGCAATGTTGCCAGAAATATTGCAAACATCTGCGGAAAAGAAAACAGGACTGGATTCGATAAGGGCGACACTTGGCATCAAATAAAAATATTTTTTATGCAACAAATCCGGCAAAAATTACAGATGCATTGTGGCAGGTGATGTGTGATGCAGGTGTTGATGTCGCAGATATGTTGATTTTTTTGCCCAGTCGTCGTGCAGTCAGAACAGTTGAAAAAATGATTGCAGAAAAGTCTGGTGGTGTTGCGATATTGCCAACGCTGGTTGCGCTGGGCGAAGGGGTCGATGACCCAGATACAGATGAAATCGTTGCAGATGATGTTATTTCAAATACAGAACGTGTCATTGTGTTGGCAAAGTTGTTAAGTGCAGATTCAAATGTCGGAAATTTATCAACTGCATTGCCTGTGGCGCGCGATTTAGTGCGTATGCAGGATTATCTGGAAAATGAGGGAATAGATGCGCGTGATATTTGCTGGTCTGAATTGATTGATGAAAAATATGCAACTCATTTCCAAAACAAGGCAAAAATATTAAATATATTGTCTGAATTTATGCCGGCATATGCAAATGGGCGAATTACATCGACCCAGGCGCGAAATCGTGATATTCGTGAATGGATTAAGCATCTGGGTAAGTATCGTTTGGTGATTGTTTGTTCGTCAACCGCTAGTGTGCCTGCGACCGCAGATTTAATGGCGGCGGTTGCAGAATGTGAAAATGGGCGAATAATATTGCCTGGTAAAATTTCTGGGCGGTTGGTTGATTTTGAATTAAGTACAAATCCGTATAATTCTGAATATAAATTTTTACAGCGTATTGGTGTGGCGCCAGATGAAGTTCATGAAATTGATGTTGGTGTGTCTGCGATTGATTTTATGAATTATGCATTTAGTAATGATACGTCTGTTTTCAATGTAGAATGTGATTTGTCACACTGTCATTTAATCGAATGTCCGCGTGAAGCGGTAGAGGCGGAAACCGTCGCAGAAATTGCAACGCGTGCAATTGCAGATAAAAAATCTGTCTTGGTGATAACACCGGATGCCGCCGGAAATCAGCGTATCGCAGTGTCGTTGGCGGCACGTGGAATTGATGCGGATTTTTCGGGTGGGCAATCTGGTGCAATGACAGATACAGGGCGCGCAATACTAAATTTGCTTGATTCATGGATAGAAAACGAATCGAATTTATTTGATAAAATATATGCAGAATCAGGCTTTGATTTATTTAATACGATTTCAAAAATTGTTGAGATGTATAGTGAGAACTTTATGCCGTCCTTTATTGTTGATGATAATACGTCAATTGCGATTTGGGGGGCGATTAAAGAATATTCGGATGCGTTGGCGTGTGCGGATGTGCGCTTGAATTTGTTGGATGCGCGTGCGTTTGTCGCAGATGCAATTTCTGGGGTGTCGATACGTGGTGTGATGAATGATGGTGCGTCGGTTGTTGTGTTGGGGACAATCGAATCGCGTATGCAGACCGCAGATGTCGTGATTTTAACCGGATTAAATGAAGGAATGTTCCCGGCGCGTGGATATGAAAATGCATGGTTGCCACGACATTTGTCTGAAAAGATTGGATTGCCGTCGCCAGATAGAAAGGTGTCTTTGCAGGCATTGGACTTTATGAATTTGTCATGTGGTGCAAATGTATTTTGGTTGCGCAGCATGGTTGCAGGTTCTGTTCAGACAACCGAATCACGGTTTTTATCACGCGTGATTGCGCGACGTGGGCATTTCAATAAAGATACAGAAATATTAAATTATGTATTGGCGCGTGATGATATGCCGTATGTGCCGTTGGATAATTCTGCGCCAAATCCGCCGTCTGATTGGTCTGATGTTTATGTGACGGCGTTGGAATTGTTGATTCATAATCCGTATGCGTTTTATGTGCGGCATATTTTGAGGTTAAAGGTTTTGGATGATTATTGGGTTGCGCCTGATGCACGAAAGTTTGGGGATTTGGTGCATTCTGTGATTGAAAACGGGCATGGTTTTTCACCAGATGTACTGGTGCATGAAATGGATAGGCGTGCATTTGAAGTATTGGGACAGGGTAGTGTTGCATTTCATTTTTGGCATAAAAGGTTTGTTGAAATTGCGCCAATTATTGCGCGTGAATTAAACGCAATGTCAGATATGAAGTCGGAAATTGCAGGTGCTGTTAAAATCGCAGGTCGTACGGTTCGTGCGCGTGCCGATGGTGTTTGGAATTCTGGTGTTATGGATATCAAGACAGGTGCTGCGCCATCTAAGTCACAGTTAGAGCAAGGAAATATGCCGCAATTGCCGTTAGAGGCGTTTATGTTGCAATCTGGTGGGTTTGTAGGGGTGGCATCTGTCGCGCGTCCGATTATGCGTTTCTTGCAATTAAAAAATAATGATGTGCGTATCATTGAATATGATGCAGATACCACTGCACAAATGATGAATGCCGCAGTTGATAAGGTGACAGAATTATTTAATATTTATTCCGCAGGAAATGCACCATATGAATATCGTGAAACAAGTGAACAAAAATATAAAGCTTATGATGATTTAGCGCGGGTGTTTTGATTTTAATAATTTTTGTGGTATAATACACCAGATATGGCGAGAGATAAATATATTTCAGTAGGAAAGAGAGTTAGTGGATTTTCGTTTGCAAATCTGGGGTTCTTTACGGGTTTTGCAGATGGTATATATAATGCCGTATATTCCCTGGTTATTTTAGAGATATTTAAATCTTCGGCGATTGTTGGTTTGTATGTGGGGTTGTATTCAATCTTTTGTTTTATTGTTGGATTGTTTGCAAATGAGATATTTCGCCAGTTTTCAAAAGTGCGTGTGTTTTACTTTGTAATGCTGATGTTGGCGATTTGTTATGCGATGATGAGTTTTTCAATTCTGCCACGTACGTTTATTATATTGGATTATACAACAGGTATTGCAATTACGCTGGTTGCGGTATTGATTCCGTTGTTTATGTCAGACTTTTCAAAAAACATTGGTATGGCGCGGTTAAATTCGCGATATCATTTATGGATGAATATTGGGGCGGTCTTTGCGCCAACGGTTGCGGTGTTGATTGCAAATCATTTCGGAAATAGGGCAGCGTTCTTTGGGTCCGCATTGATTTATTTTGCAGGGTGGTTGTTGTTTAAATATTTTAGGGTTGTTCAGCAAGACAAACAAATAAAGCCAGTGAATCCACGTAAGACATTTATTGGTCTGTGGAAAAACACCAAGGACTTTTTTCGACTGCCGGGTATGACACGTGCATACTTGGTAAATTTTGGTTATTATTCATTGCGTGCGATGCGTGTTTTATATGTGCCGATATTGGTGATTGAAAACGGTTTTAGTAAGGATACGTTGGGCTGGGTGTTGACGTTGGGAATTGTACCGTATTTAGTGCTTAGTGAATTTATAGGGCGCGCAGTTCGCAAATATGGTAAAACAATCTGGTTGGTTTTGGGGTTTGGGTCTTTTGCGGTGTTGTCTGCGATTGCAACATTTGTGACGGGGGTGCCGTTGTTGGCAATATTTGTTGCATGGCAGGTTTCGGGGGCATTGATGGAATCTGTGCATGATTTGTTGTTCTTTGATGGTACGCAAAAGTCACAACAGACAAAATATTATGGGGTATTCAGAACCAGTTCTAACCTGCCAAATGTTGTTGCGCCAATTTTGGGTGCAGGTATTATCGCGTTCTTTGGTACAACATCGGCAGTGTGGACGGTGACGGCGTTGGTTGGTGCGTTTAGTATTTTGGTACTGGTGACCAAAAAGCGGTGAAAAGCGGTTGCTTTATAACGCTTGCATTTTGTTGGGTTTATTTGTATGATTTTCCTGAGATTAAAGGGGAAATATATATGGCAAAGAAAGAAACGGTAAAGGATGCAGGGGCTGGGAAAAATCCGGCGTTGGAATCTGCGTTGGCACAAATTCAAAAACAATTCGGTAAAGAAGCCATCATGAAAATGGGCGATGGGTCGCAACAGAATATAGAGGCGATTTCTTCGGGTTCGCTGGGGTTGGATATCGCGCTGGGGATTGGGGGTTATCCAAAGGGACGTATTGTTGAAATTTATGGACCTGAAAGTTCTGGTAAAACAACGTTGGCATTGCATGCGGTTGCGGAATCACAGAAAAAGGGTGGTACGTGTGCGTATATCGATGCGGAAAATGCGCTGGACCCCAGTTATGCAAAAAAATTGGGTGTTGATGTTGCAAATTTAATTATTTCACAGCCTGATTCCGGTGAACAGGCGTTGGAAATTGCAGATACATTGATTAAATCAGGTGCGGTTGATGTTGTGGTCATCGATTCTGTTGCGGCATTGGTGCCAAAGGCAGAATTAGAAGGCAATATCGGTGATTCTTTTGTTGGGACAACCGCGCGTTTGATGTCGCAATCGTTAAAAAAGTTGGCGGGTTCTGTGTCGCGCAGTAATACATTACTTATCTTTATCAATCAGATTCGTATGAAGATTGGCGTTATGTTTGGTAATCCTGAAACGACATCCGGTGGTAATGCGTTGAAATTCTATGCGTCTGTGCGTCTTGATATTCGCCGTACAGGACAGATTAAAGATAAAGAAAATATTATCGGTAATGAAACGCGGGTCAAGGTTGTAAAAAATAAAGTTGCACCACCATTCCGTACGGTCGATTTTAAGATTATGTATGGTGAAGGTATTTCAAGAATCAGTGAAATTCTGGATATGGGTGTGAAATATGACCTGATTGAAAAAGCCGGCAGTTTCTATTCTTATAATAGTGAACGTATGGGACAGGGCGAAGCGAATGCCCGTGCGTGGTTAAAAGACCATCCGGATGTTCAGCAGGCGTTGCTAGATAAAATTATGGCACGGGCATCTGGTATCGCAGAGGAGATGACAACCGGACCGATTGATGACGATGATGATTCAATTGAAGTGACGGAGGAATAAAATGACAGAAGTTGATGAATAACTTTTTATCGAAATCCGGGCGCAGGTGTTGCGTTCGGATTTGTTTCTTTTGTAAAACATAAAAAAGGGATGTGAGTATGAATTTAGGACGAACATGGGCATTAACAAAAATTTTATTTCAATCGCATATATTTAACTGGCCGTGGCGGTCGCGCGAACACAGACGTGACGTCAGAACAGATGTATTGTCACGTGTTGCGCCAGAATATTTTAAGCGGTATTTGCCGGCGGTAAAATCTGTTCAGGAAACAGAGGTTATAAAAGATGATAAAAATGAAAAGATTTTTACCATTTGGCAACAGGGTGAAGAAAATGCCCCAGAACTGGTGAAGTCTTGTTTCCGCAGTATTCGTAAGCATTGTAAGCAAGAACTGGTTGTGTTGGACGACAAGACAATTTTTGATTATATAACGTTGCCTGATGTAATTGTTGAAAAGTACAAGGCAGGAAAAATTCGTCGTGCGCACTTTGCGGATATTTGTCGTGTTGAATTGTTGTATCAATATGGCGGTATTTGGTTGGATTCAACAGACTTTGTTGTGTCGCCAATCCCAAAATGGATAATTGATGAAGATTTCTTTATGTATTTGGTTGGTGATAAGGTAGGGCAGAAATATATGTTCTGTCAGAATTGCTTTATTCGTGGACGTCGTGGGTCTTATTTGTTGGGGGCGTGGCGTGCAATGATTTTGGAATACTGGAAAAATGAAAACAAAAGTTTTGATTACTTTATGCATCAGATGTTGTTCCAGACGTTGGTTCAGAATGATGAACGGGCAAAAAAGTATTTTGCCAAAATGTCACATGTTGACCAATATCCAACACATACATTATGGCATGAATATAAATATCAACCATTTAATCAGAAAAAGTTTGATGAATTAACAGCGGATGCTTTCTTTCAGAAAACAGCCTATGCGGATGCGCCAAAGCCTGGCACGTTTTCAGAGGCAATCTGTAATATGAACAAATAAAAAAATAAAAAGGGGTACGTGATGCCTGCGATTTCGATAATTATTCCGGTTTATAACGTTGAAAAATATTTACGTAGATGTCTGGATAGTGTGTTAAATCAGACTTTTGCCAATTGGGAGGCGATTTGTGTCAACGACGGCAGTCCAGATGATAGTTATAAAATCTTGGACGAATATGCTGCGCGTGATAAGCGCTTTAAAATCGTAAACAAAGAAAATGGTGGTTTGTCTGATGCGCGTAATGCAGGTATGGCGGTCGCAACAGGTGATTATATTCTGTATTTAGATAGTGATGATTTTATTCATCCGCAAACAATGGAAATTGCATATTTCTTGGCGCGGCGTGATGGTTCTGATATTGTGTCGTTTACATATGACAGAATTTATCGTCCACAATTGATGGTGCGTCATGTTTTGGGGCGCGATACAGATAATGTTATCCCAGGGCGTATTCATAAAAAATATAATCCAGGTCGTATCAAGACATTGGTGACAGATGATATTTATGAATATGCAACAGAACGCACGCATAATGCCCCGGGGCGCAAAAAAAAGTGGCTGGTAAAACATTGCCAGGTTTGGAAAAATATGTATAAACGTGAACTGATTTCAGATATTCCTTTTATAAAGGGAATTTTGTTTGAAGATTTCCCATGGTGGAGTCAGGTTATGTTGCGTAATCCCCGTACGACGATTGCACCATTACCATTGTATTTCTATATACCAAATTTTGGTGGAATTGTGTTAAGTGCAAAGCAGTTGCGTATCATGCAAAGTTTATGCGTTGGGATAAAGACGGCTTATACAGTTTATATGGAACGTGCGACAAAATATCAGATGCAAAAATGGTCTGAAAATTTCCAATGGTATTTTATCAAGTGGGCGTTTCGTAAAATAAAGTACATCGATTCAGATGGTGATATGGATGCGGCGCGTGAATGTTTTCGTGAATTGGAACGTATTGGTGCGTTGGACAGACCGCCATACAGATGGGCAAAAAAACTGCGTATGGAAATATGTAAGTTTATAAAGTCGTGTAAGTATGAATAAAAAAAATCCCGCAATCGCGGGATTTTTTTATTTTTCGAATTGGGATTTTTCTGGGAATCTTTCCGCCATAAATTTTGCGTTATCGCGCAGGATGGTTTCGTCTGTGTCGCGCGAATCGTTTATGCAAAATGTTGGGGCGCGCAATAGGGCGCTGCGTGCAGTTGATGTGTCTGTGCAACAAACAGGGGATTTTTTTATCCATGGCATAAATATTGCGTTATAAATAAAATCTGTGATTTTATGTCGTGTATGTTTGCGTGCGCGACTGTGTATAAATACAGCCCGGTCATTAATCAGGTCATATAGATTGAATAGCCAACGTTGAACCTCGTTATTAGTTCTGAATTTGTTTCTGATTTGTTGGTCGATTTGACCAGTTATCATTGGGTGGTTGCGACATGCAATCCATGTTGATTTTATGTATGGGTCAATACCATGCGATGGGCGATACTTATAAACCTTTTTACCAAATATGCGTTCGATAAATTGTGCAGATAGTATCAATGTCTGGGTGTATTCGTCAACGCGTTCTAACCAGGTGCCGATGTTTTTACTGCGGTTGGAATGATTGCTGTATAATACACGTGCGCGACCGTATTTGTCATAAAAGAAATCAGGTGTCAGCGGACGGTTAAAGAACATGTCGTCATTCATTAATAAAAAGTGTTCTGATAGCCCCGGTATGTTTGGTATACACATTTCAATTGCGGTTGCGTTAAATGTTGGTATTGCGTCGGCTGGCATAATTTGTTCGTGTGGGACAATTGTGATTTTCGGATGTTTTGTATTCAGCCAACGTGGCACCTGGTTAAAACCAGTGATGATATAGATATGATTTACCCATGGGGCAAATTTATCAACACTGCGCAATGAATACAGAAATTCGCCATTGTCGCGCCAGCGTGCCTCTATCGCGGCGTCTTTATAGACGGGACGTTTGCCTTTGATAATTTTTAGCCATTTATCTTTTTCGGCGCGCCATTTTTTGTCTGTATCATCAACCCATAAATAAACAATATCTATTTTCATGTCTGGTATCATGTTTAAACCCCCGACTTTTTGAATCTGGTTGGAATTTTTACAATACGTTTTACGCCCAGCATGCCGGGTTTGTCCCATGCGTAAATTGGGCGAAATATGCGCTGCATAACGCGTGCAATGGTCAGCCATCTTTCGCCGTATGCACGACGGTTTGTCACGTCGTTAATTGTACCGTTGCCACGACGTTTTAGGTGGTTTACCCAATCAGGACCGCGTGATGCGGCTTTTGTCACCAGCATGTTCATGTCAACCGCGCCAAAATGTAATAGATACAGGTTTTTATCAATATGAAAATTGTGGCCGCGGATACTGTGAAACCCAGAACCCCAGCGTACAGGACGGTTTATAACAACGGGCTTGGTGTATCTGGTTGATAGTAATGCGTATGAACGTTGGGTTAAAAATGGTTCGGACTGATTTAGTGTTTTTTCGTATTTTAAATGTTGACCAACGTCCAGCCCCAGACCAGATACAGTTGTATTTATTTTTGTTTCAGATAAATATTGGGACAATGTTTTATTTAGGGCGGGGTCGATAATTAAAAATTCATCACAATCACAACCGATAACAATGTCGTATTCGTTTAGCAGTTTATTCGCCAAATCGGACATTAATTCAATGCGATATTTGTCGCCGGCACTGCGTGACATGTCGGTGTGTGGCAATTTTGTGACGTGTGCAGAACCAACGTTCTTTGGCGTCTTTTGGTCCGTGCCGTCCAGATAAATATACAGGTTTTCTGTACCAAACTGGTTGCCGTAATAGCGTATCCAACGGGACAGAAAGAATTCATCGTTTCGTGCCATGGTTATGGCGCAAATGCGTTTGTGAAGATTCTTTTTATTTTTGGTTGTCATATTCCCTCTATAAATAATTTATGAAATGCGTGGTTAATGTTTCTGAATATAATTTTTATCGGGTTGCGTGTTATCAGCCATTTAATATGATTTTCACCATATGATGCGCGTGCAGACGATAATATTGCGTCGCGTGTATCAGAATCAATATTTCGTAATATATATGAAATTTGGCGACCCAGTGCGCCATGATTGCGTGTAAATGCAACGCGTTTTATAAATGGCATGCCGATTTTATAAAACTTCTTTACATTGTTGTATACGCTGCGTCCTGGGGCGTTGAACAGACAGCACCACGATAAATTATTTTCGGTGATCTGTTTTGAAAAGCCCTGCTCATATTGACGCGTGATTTCACCCTTGTGCGGTAATTTTGTAATTTTGCGCATAAATTGGTCATACCATGTGGATAAAAACACTGTTGGCGTCATGCCGATAAACCATGATTGAATATGTGGGTGATGGCGGTGTGGATTCGCAACCAGACCAAATGCATCGCATGGCAGTGATTCCATGCGTTTAAAATAAGAATCCAGTGGATACAGTGGACCATAAACAGAATCGTTTACCATATAGACGTAGTCGTATTCAGACAGGTCTAAATTTTGAACCGCCCATATATATGCACGTTTATATGAACCAAAATCATATTCGCCGTGGCGCGTGCCAGTGGCGTATAGAGTGATGTTTTTTAATTTTGATAGTTCTGTTTTTGTGCAATCAGAATCCATAACTAAAATAATATCGCCAAATTGGGATAGTTTTTTTGTATAATTTAATAATGCATTGTCGATTTTGCCCGCTTTGTCATAGCCGGCGAATAAGAACAGGCGTTTTATCCTAGAATTCTTTGCTTTCATATTATATAATTTACATAAAATATAATCATTTTGCAACCAAGGACTTTATTTTATGTCAGTTAAGATTTATGCGTCAGATTCTTATAAGAAATATTTCGATAAAAAAACCGCGGGTCAGTCTGTTGTGTCGGGGCTGGATATAACGGTTGTGGATAATGGGGCGATTGTTATTGATCCGCGTGACCATGGATTTGGTGTGTTTGATGAACAGGGGCAATTTGTTAAGGCGTCGCTGCAAATGCGTAAAAATAATGGGCAATTTATTCCAAAGGTTCCAGAAAATATGCCGTATGTTGATGATGATGTTTTATATTTTGGGAATGTGTATCCGGCATTTGGACATTTCTTGTTGGAACATATGAATCGCGGTTGGGGATGGTTGCGTGATGAATATCGGCATTGCAAGGTTGTGCTGGTTAATAATAAGTTAATAAAAGATATTCCGGGGTATATGTTCGATTTGATTGAGATATTGGGTGTAAAACGTGAAAATATAATTGTGTTAAATGAAAGTACAAAGTTTCGTCGTGTTGTTATTCCACAACAGGCGTTTAATATTCCAATTATGTCGTCAATTGAATTTGGTGAAACGTTTTCCGCAATGGCAGATAATGCGCATGGTACGTCCTATGACAAGGTATATTTGTCCCGTGACAAATTAAATATGCGACGCACATTGGGCGAGGCGCAAATTCAGAAAATCTTTGAAAAAAATGGTTTTAAGATAATTTACCCAGAAACATTGCCGCTGGAACAGCAGATTGCGGCGGTGAAAAACTGTCGCGTGTTGGCGGGGTGCGCAGGAACCGCAATGCATTTGGCGCTGTTTATGCCGCGTGGTGGAACTGTGATTCAATTAAAGCGAAATTCAAAAGATGATTGCAGTGCGCCAACACAATATATGATTAATAACACATTGGATTTAAAATCTGTCTTTATTTCGCCGTCGGTCGAAGAAACGCCAACAGGACATTTTACAAATGCGCCACAAATTATCGCGGTAAATAAGTATATGAAGCAGTTCTTGGATGATTTTGGATTTAAATATACAGATGAAGATATTGCAGAAAACAGGGAAGTGTTGGCTGAATATCGTGCGCAAATGGTGGAATATAAAAAGACACAGGGCAGTGTGCGTGCAAATAAAATAAAGCATGCGTTGATTAAATATTCTGCATGTCTGATACCGGGGCGTGAAAGACGTGGGCGTTATCGTGCGTATTTAAAGTCGCGTTTTGTTGCGAAATAAAAGAACCGCCATTTGGCGGTTCTTTTTTGTTTTTTATTATTTTGATTGTGCCTGCTTTTGTTCATACAGTTGTGCAAAATCAACAGGCTGCATTGTGAATGCAGGGAATCCTGATTCAGATGTCAAACGTGTAATCAAACTGCGAACCGCAGGGAACAACAATGTTGGGACATCAATCAACAGTGTGCGTTTTTTTGCTTCTTCGTCTTTTTCTTCTTCCATTTGAACCAAGCCAGAATATGTTGATTCAATCAAGAAAATAGATTTTTCGTCTTTTTCTAATTTAGAATGTGTTTTGACAATTAAATCAACCATGAACAGGTTATTTTCTGCACCCTTAATCTGAATGTCGATGTTGATTTCCAATTTTGCCTGGCCATTGTCTTGTTTAAAGAACAATTCTGGTACATTTGGGCTTTCAAAAGAAATGTCTTTTAAGAATTGAGAGATGATATTAAATTTTGCCATTCTTTTTTTCTCCTTCGGTCATATTATTGGCGAATGTAAGGTCTGGACTTGTGTCCTGGTTTTATGTTAATATAGCATTATAAAAAGGTTTTACAAGTGGGGGGATTGATAAAAAATGCGAATTTTTGAAAAAAACTTTGTTATGCGTGGTTTTTTAATGCTGGTTGGGGCGTTCGTGTTGACGTCATGCGACCTGTCCAGCCCCAGTGTGGTTGGTGATAATTCTGTGATTCCATCGAATTTTAAGCGCGTATCATATGCACAATTGCCAGGCTGGCGCGATGATGATGTGCGATATGCATTACAGGCATTTCGTAATTCGTGCAAGGCAAAAATTCAATATACGGGGCGTTTAATCCCAGACAGGGCGTTGTTCGAAGAAAAATGTAATCGTTTGCCATCGGCGTCTGCAGATGTGGCGACGGTTCGTGCGTGGTTCGAATCTAATTTCCAGCCATATCAGATTTATAATGATGTTGGTGGTGATAGTGGTACGTATACTGGGTATTATTCCCCAATCATTCCGGCGTGTCGTACCAAGACCGCACAGTGTAATGAACCATTGATGGCGGTGCCACGCGATGGACGTAATTACAAAGGGGTTCCAAAAAAAGATATTGTTGAAAAGCAGATTGGTCGCGTGTTGTACTGGGCAAATATTGTCGATGTGCAAAACTTGCAAATTCAGGGGTCTGGAAATTTAAGACTGGAAGATGGGACAGATGTAAAACTGAATTTTGGTGCGGTTAATGATATGCCGTTCAAATCAATTGGTGAAGAATTGCGTAAACGCGGAATTCGTCCTGCCGGTGGCTATTCGTCAGAGGCAGTATGGCAACACTTAAAAGCAAATCCGACGTTGGCAAAAGATGTGATTTATAAAAATCCACGTTATGTTTATTTCTATGAATCGACACCACCGGATGTAATTGGAAAATTGGGTACGCCGTTGTCAAAAATACGCAGTATTGCGATGGACGATGACCTGTATACGTTGGGATTGCCTGTGTACGTCAGTACGAATTTGTCAGACGGTCGTCCGTTTCGACGCCTGATGATTGCCCAAGATACAGGCAGTGCAATTCGTGGCTGGATTCGTGCCGATATTTTCTTTGGCAGGGGGGACGAGGCATACAAGTTTGCCCAGGGACAACATGCACAGGGTCAGATGTTCATCTTGATGCCCAAAGAATATAGTTATGTCAAACCACGATAAAGATTTTTCAAAACGTATTGCACGCCCCCAAACGTTGGGCGGGGCGTTGGGTGGATTGATTAAAATATTTGGTGTTCGTGCATCTGATGCAGATTTGGCGACGCGTTGGGCAGAAATTATGGGTGCAGATATCGCAATGATTGCGACACTTGCCGCGATAAAGAAAAATCGTGACGGGACATTTAATGTTGTAATTCGACCAACAAATCCGGCGTATACGTTGCAATTGTCGTATCAAAAAGATGAAATAATATCGCGTATCAATAAATATTTTGGTTATGACGCGGTTGGTAAAATAAGTTTTAGAAAATAAGGAGAATAGCATGAGATGGGTTTTATATTTTCTTTTTTGGTTTTTTGTGATTTGGGAAATTGATGTTTTGTTAGGGGTGTTGGGGGTGTCGTCTGCTTTGGAATGGTTGTTTTATTTGTTGATAATTGTTGCGGTTTATATTTGGTTTGCTGTATTTACCAAACGAACGGAAATTATTACAGTTGCAAGTAAGGCAATATTAGTAAAAAAAATTGGTAAATTGAAATTGATAAAATCGTCTAATGGTCGCGTTTTTATTAATAACAATGATTGGTTAGTGAAGTGGAATTCAAAAGATTTGGATAGAAAGTTAAAGGAAGGTCATAAATATAAAATTATATCGTATTGTTCTGGTTTCGGTGATGAAAGAATAATTTTATATGCGCATGAAATAAAAACGTCTGTACGCAAGAAAACCGGGAAAAAATCGAAATGACAACACGTGTTTTGGGGATTGATCCGGGGTTGCTGCATACAGGTTGGGCGGTTGTTGAATCGCATGGACAATCGCGTAAATATATTGCCAGTGGTGTAATCTTGCCAAATCCGAAATTAGAAATGTCTGTGCGTTTGGCAACAATTTTTCAGGAACTGACCAAAATATGTGATACGTTTGAGCCCGATGAATGCAGTATTGAAATTATATTTGTAAATAAAAATCCAAAGACGACATTGTTGTTGGGGCAGGCACGTGCCGCCGCCATTGTTGCGGTTGCGAATGGGGGGGTGCCTGTGTTTGAATATGAACCAAATGTTATAAAAAAAGCCCTGACCGGGGCGGGGCATGCAGATAAAACAGCGGTTGATAAAATGGTGCGGATGTTATTGCCAAATGCGCGTCCAAAAACACCGGACGAGGCAGACGCAATTGCAATTGCGTTGGCACATACAAATATGCTTAAAATATTAAAATAACGTGTTGTGTTATTTTTTGCCAAAGTGTTTCTTTAATATTTCGTATGCAGTGGAAATGCGCGCAAATTCTGTGGTGGCGTTTTTCTTATCTATTGCAGTGTCGGGGTGGTATTTTTTTGCCAGTGTGCGGTATTTGACACCAACTTCGCGCCAGGTGGCAGATATTCCCAAATCGAATACCTTTAATGCCGAAACAACATTTGTTGGCAGTTTTGATTTTGCAGGGATTCTGTCAAATTTGCTGCGACCGGTAATAAAATCATTTATAAATTTTGCGTAATCTGTTGCGTCGTTGTTTGCAGATTCTTTATCTTTTAATGGTTCACCAAATGTTTGACGTTCCCAGTCTGCTTCGATTTCATCTGGGGTCATGTCGGCATAATAATTCCAGTTTTTATTATATTCGGCGGCGTGTTCTTGGCAAAAAAACCAATAATCTTTCAGGTCGCGTGATTTTGGTGCGCGACATGTTCCTGCCTTGCCGCATCCTGGCTTGTCACATTTTTTTATCATTTTTATTATACCTTTTGTTTTGCCAAGGGGTGATGATTTTCAATTGTTTGCTTTAAGTGTTCTGGTAATACGTGCGTATATATTTGTGTTGTTGAAATGTCTTCGTGTCCCAGCATTGTTTGTATTGCGCGCAGGTTTGCGCCACCAGCCAACAGATGTGATGCAAATGAATGGCGCAGTACATGTGGCGTGACGCGGTTTGGTGCAATTCCTGATAAAATTGCACATTTTTTTAGAATCTTGAAAAAACCGTCGCGTGTGATATGACCCGATTTTGAATTTGTTGGAAATACATATTTTGAATCATTGTCGCCGCGAAGCTTTAACCACTTGTTCAATGCGGTTATCGCACCGTCATGCATTGGTACCAGGCGTTCCTTGGCGCCCTTGCCATGAATTAGCAATTTATCACCCAGGATTGCCGTCATTGGTAATTCGCATAATTCTGATACGCGCAGACCAGATGCGTATAGCAATTCAATCATTGCGCGCAGGCGTGTCGAATTTTTTGTGTCGCCGGCAGATGATATTAATAAATCTATTTCTTCAACAGATAAAAATTTTGGCAGAATGCGTTCGTGCTTTGGTAATTCAATATTTTTTGTCGGATTGGTTTTTATGATTTTTTCCAACATTAAAAATTTATAAAAACCACGTAGGGCAGATGCCTTGCGCGCAATGGATGATGCCTTGTCCGGCAGATTGGATAAATAGGATTGAATTGCCGTTTCGTCTGCATTCATTAATCCGCCGTCAATCGCGTTGTTTGCCAGGCGTAAGTCCGACTCATAACTAGAAAGCGTCTTGTTGCTGCAGCCTTTCTCGGCGGAAAGGGCTTCTAAAAATATTTCTATATAGTTCATGGATACACCACGATTTCTGTCATATGTTGGGTTGCAGGAAATGAAATTATCATCAGTATCAATATGATGATAAGCAGTGTCCAAATTAAAACTTTGCGAAAATTGTTATTTTTCTTGCGCTTTAATGGCATAAGGAATTTCCTTTTTATATTGTGTCAAAACTGGTGATAAATATGCCCGCACCGGCGATTATAATCAGCGGTGGCGCGATTATAGATAGCATTGGTGGCAAGGTGCCAGTCGCCCCCAATGCATTAAACATGTTTATTAGAAAATAAACAGCAAAACATGTGACGATGCCCAGGCTGAATTTTACGCCAAAACTGTAATTGCGACGTTGTTTTGTTTGGGAAAATGCAATTCCTAACATTGCCATTGATATCATTGTTAAGGGCAAGAATAAAAGTGTCCATAGTTGTACCATGTGACCACGAACAGGGGCGCCAATTGTTTCCATGCGTTTTATAAATTCAGGTAATTCCCAGAAAGATATTTGGTCTGGTTGCAGATATCTGTCCAATACCGTTTGCGGGTTCAGTAATGTTTTTGCAGACCAATCTTTGATACGTAATATGCCATTCGCATCCCAGGTTTGTGCATTGTGTGCAGACAGACCCATGTCAGATAGGGTGACGGTGTCAGCCTGAACGCGTTCGGTTAATTTAAATTTTTTGTCCTGGGTGTATATTGTTGCATCTTCGAATATTAGGACATCACCAGATTTATGCACGTTTTGGGCGTTCATTGTAATGGTGCCGTGGTCTGATTCTTCGCGCAGCCATATTGCTTCATCAACAGATTGTAATTTTTCAATTGTTATGTTTTCTGTGCTGACACTGACAGAATATGGATTTATTACAGTTGTTGCAAACACGCCAATTAAAAATGCGCCAACCAAAAATGGACGTGCAGATTGAAACGGTGAAAGCCCCGCGCTGGATACAATAATGCTTTCGCTGGATTTGGTTAAATTATATGATGTTAGCAATGTACCCATAAACACAGCCAATGGTAAGAACATAGGGACGTATTCAAGCAAGCGTATCCATGAATCGTATAGTGCGCTGATTGCATCTGGATTTGATGGCAGGCGTTCAACAAATGTGACCGCCAAGATTATGCCACATACAACCAGCATAACAAGACCAACGCCGGAAAAAAATCGGCGCATTAAAAAGCGTGTTAAGATATTTAGCCTAAACATATCAATGAAACTATACCCTGTAAATTTGATAATTGCAAAATTAAAATGTATGCGTATAATCTGAGAAATAAAGGAATAGGGTAAAGTTATGGAAAAAAAACCAATTTCGCGTGCAGGATTTGACACGCTGTTAAAAGAATTAAAGGATTTAAAGGAAGTTCAACGTCCAGAAATACTGAAAACTGTTCAATGGGCGCGTTCTCTGGGCGATTTGTCTGAAAATGCAGATTATAGCGCGGCGCGTGAAAAACAGCGTCAGATTGATAATCGTATTCGGTTTATCGAAGGCGTGATTGAAAATGCCGCGGTTATTGATATAGATTCACTGTCTGGGAATCGTGTCGTTTTTGGGGCGCGTGTTATCGCAGAAGATGAAGATGGAAATAAAATGCAATGTCGTATTTTGTCTGATATCGAATCGGATGGACGTACGGTTATTTCGTGTACGTCACCGGTTGGACGGGCGATGATTGGGCGGTGTGTGGGCGATACGTGTGTCGTAAAATTGCCCAGTGGTGAAAAAGAATATGAAATTTTGGAAGTGACGTTCAAAGAATAAGGTGTTTTTGTCGTGGCTGTTCGTGTATTGCCGGATTATCTGATTAATCAAATCGCCGCAGGCGAGGTGGTAGAACGTCCAGCCAGTGTTGTTAAAGAACTGGTGGAAAATGCGCTGGATGCGGGTGCAGACCAGATTGTTATCGATGTTGTTGATGGTGGGCGTACGTCGATTAGTATTATTGATAATGGGTGTGGGATGTCGCGTGATGATTTGGCGCGTGCAATTACACGACATGCGACATCAAAATTGCCCACAGATGATTTGTTGAATATTAATTTTATGGGGTTCCGTGGCGAGGCGTTGCCGTCAATCGCGTCTGTATCTGATATGACAATTGATACGTGTAATGGCATGGACGCAAATGGTTGGCAAATTGATTGTACGACGCACGAAATCAAGCCGTCTGATTGGGAAAGTGGGACCAGAATACGTGTTCAAAATTTATTCGCAAAAACGCCGGCGCGATTAAAGTTCTTGCGTGGTGACAGGGCGGAAATGATGTCGGTCTTGGACGTTGTAAAGCGTTTGGCAATGGCGCGACCTGATGTTGGCTTTATATTGAATAATAAATGGCGTTTCCCGAAAAACGAAGATATGTTGACGCGTATCGAAAGCGTTATGGGTGATGATGTTCGTGGACGTATGCTGGATGTGGATGCAACGTCACGGTCTGTGGCTGATATGAAATTGTCGGGGTTTATTTCGGAACCAACGTTGCGACGTGCGTCATCAATTGACCAATTTTTATTTGTAAATGGTCGACCGGTAAAGGATAAGGTCTTGGTCGGGGCATTGCGTGCGGCATATATGGACGTTATGCATTCGCGTGAATTTCCGTTGTGTGCATTGTATCTGACGGTGCCAACAGGGGCGGTTGATGTTAATGTGTCGCCTGCAAAAACAGAAGTACACTTTCTGGAACCGACACATGTGCGTTCTTTTATAATAAAGACGTTGCGTGACAGGTTGTCACAAACGATGACGCCAGTGGCGTCTGTGCAACAGGATACGCATATATCGCCAATGTCGACAAAATTGGACTTTGGGATTAAACGTGATGTGTTTCGGGTTTGTGATAGTGTTGCGCCAATTATGCCAAATATGTTTGCAAGTTCGTTTGCCAAGCCTGTGGTACGCGATATGGGTGGGCAAAATGTTGCGGTGCCAGATGATACGATTGTTGTCGATATGCCGTTGGGGCGTGTGGTGGGTCAGGTTGGAAATAAATATATAATTGCCCAGAAAGATGACAATATGGTTATTGTTGATCAACATGCAGGGCATGAGCGTATAACATATGAAAAATTGCGTGCGTATAAAATGAAATCGCAACCATTGTTGACACCAATTATTGTAAAATTGCGCGAAGAAGATGTTGTGGCGGTTTTGTCGATTGCAGATGAATTAAGGAAATCAGGATTGCATGTCGATGCGTTTGGTGATGATGCGATTGCGATTTTTGAAAAGCCAGCAGATTGGGATATGAACTGGGGCGATGTGTTGCATTCTGTCGCGGACGAGGTGCGTGAAAACGGACATTCGTCACAATTGAATGAAAAGCTGCATTTAAAGCTGGCAAATTATGCGTGTCATCATTCTGTACGGGCAGGGCAAAAGTTGGACTATGCCCAGATGGATGCATTGTTGCGTGATATTGAAAAGACAGAACGTGCCGGGCAATGCAATCATGGGCGACCTGTGTATAAATTTATTCCAATGACAGAAATTGATGCTTGGTTCGAACGGTTGTGAATTTTCTGTATTTTTTCTTTACTTTTTGGGTCTTATTTACTATCGTGGACGTATTAAATAAGGAGAAATATATGGAAGAAGCAGCAGTTGTTGTCGAAAATGTTGCGCAGAATGCGTCTGCGAATGCACCACAGGGCAGTATGTGGGGTATGGTTTTGTACTGTATCGTTGTCTTTGCGATTATCTATTTCTTGATGGTTCGTCCAAACAAAAAACGTATGGCAGAATATCAAAAAATGCTGGATTCATTGCAGGTTGGTAATCGTGTGATGGCGGCTGGTATTTATGGCGTAATCAAAAAAATCAATGAAAAAACAATTGAATTAGAAGTTGCCAAGGGCGTTGTTATTGAGGTTAATAAAAACGCAGTGGCAGGGGTCGAAGAATAATAAAAGGGTTGTGGTATGTTTAAAAAGTTGGCGATTGTATTTGTCGCGGTGTTTTGTGTATTGTTGGCGGTGCCAACAATGTCGCCAAAGTTGGCGCCTTATTTCCCATCTTGGATTCAGCCGGTTCCATTGGGATTGGATTTAAAGGGCGGGGCGCAATTGTTGTTAGAGGTTGATACAACAACAATGTTCCAAGAAAAGTCAGAACAATTATATGAAGAAACACGTTCTGCGTTGATTGATAGAAACAAGGGCGTTATTCGTTTTTCTAATTTGCGTAATGACGATGGTGTTGTGTCTTTGGTTGTTCGTAATGATGATGAAGTTTCAGATGCCAAGGGACGTTTAAAGAGTGTTTTTGGAAATACGGTTGATATTGCATCTGATGGGAAAAAGATAACGTTGTCTTATTCTGATGTGCAAAAAGAAGAAATGGTAAAGGATGCGTTGGCGCGCAGTATTGAAATCGTTCGTCGTCGTATTGATGCGCTGGGGACCAAGGAACCGTCAATTCAAAGCCAGGGTGGAAAATATATTTTGGTTCAGTTGCCGGGGGTTGATAATCCAGAACGTATCAAGGAGTTGATTGGTCAGACCGCAAAAATGACATTCCATTTGGTTAATGAAAATGTTAGCCAGGAACAGGTTGCGTCTGGTCGTGCGCCCAGTGGTACGGAATTTTTGCCGTATATTGATTCGCCGGGTTCTGTGGTGCCGGTGTATTCGCGCGTAGAAGTGTCGGGTGAATCATTGAAAGATTCCCAGGCGGAATTTGATCAGAATAATATGCCGGTTGTGTCTACTGTGTTTGATGCATCGGGTGCGCGTCGCTTTGCAAAGTTGACAACAGAACATGTTAATGAACGCTTTGCAATTGTTTTAGACGGCAAGGTTTTGTCCGCGCCGGTAATTCGTGAACCAATCCCTGGTGGGCGTGGTCAGATTTCTGGTGGCTTTACATTACAGGGCGCAAAAGATTTGGCGGTGTTGTTGCGTTCAGGCGCATTGCCGGCCCCATTACAGGTTATCGAAGAACGTGTTGTTGGTGCGGGATTGGGTGCCGATACAATTGCCGGTGGTAAAATTGGGGCAATCGCTGGTGTTTGTTTAATCTTTATTTTCTTGCTGTTGGTGTATCGTGGGTTCGGTGTAATTGCGATGATATCACTGATGGTGAACTTGGGCATGATTGTTGGATTGACCGCGTTGTTCGGCGCAACATTAACATTGCCTGGTATTGCGGGTATTGTGTTGACGTTGGGTATGGCGGTGGACGCAAACGTGTTGCCGTTTGAACGTATACGTGATGAAGTAAAATCTGGAACGCCGACGTTGCGTGCAACAAATCTGGGGTTTGATCGTGCGATGAAGGCGGTGTTGGACGGAAACTTAACAACATTGATTTGTGGTTTGGTGTTGTTCCAGTTTGGTGCGGGTCCAATCCGTGGGTTCGCGGTGACATTGTCAATCGGTATTCTGACAACCTTGTTCACGTGTGTATGCTTGACCAAGGTATTGGTGGATTGGTACATGAATGGCAAAAATAAAAAGATTGGTTTTGTCGGTGGTGGTAAATAAAGAATGCAAAGGGGAAGTATTATGAAATTGCAGGTTATGAAATATCGTAAGGTATCGTACATTGTTTCAGGGTTGTTTATTCTGTTGTCGATATTTTCATTGTTGGTGCGTGGGTTGAATTATGGTATTGACTTTTCAGGCGGTATCGCGATGGAGGTTAAACCAATTGTTCAGAACTATGGCATTGAACAAATGCGTTCTGCATTGGACGAATTTAATCCAGAATTACAGACCGTTGATGGTGATGCAATTCTTATACGTGTTGGATTACCAAAGGGGTCGACAGACGCACAGCAGAATGAACGTGTGACAGAAATTAAGAATATTCTGGGTGAAAATGTTCAGTATGAACAGGTGCAAATTGTTGGACCAAAAATTGGCGGCGAATTGGTACGTGGTGGTATCTTGGCAATATTGTTTGCGTTCGTTATGATGGCAATCTATGTATGGATTCGATACAAGGGCGGATATGCAGTTGGTGCGTTTGTATCGTTGTTCTTGGATTTTGTGTTGATGTTTGGATTCTTTTCAATTACAGGTTTGGAATTTAACCAGACGGCGATTGCGGTTATCTTGACGGGTATTGGTTATTCAATTAATGACAAGATTGTTAACTATGACCGAATTGATGAGAATGTAAAGAAATATCACAAAATGCCAATGGGCGACTTGATTGATTTGTCGGTTAATGAAATGTTGCGTCGTACAATGTTGACCAGTGTTTCAACATTGCTGGCGATGATTGGTTTGTCGATATTCGGTGGTCAATTGTTGCGTGAATTTGCATATGCAATGGGATTCAGTGTAATTATGGGTACGTTTACCAGTATTTATATTTCAAATATTATGCTGTATCACTTTAATTTGCGCGATACAGATAAATAAAAATACCGCACCGCAACCAGGGGGAGGAAACGCGTATGAGAATGAAAAATTTCTTGGTATGGATGTCAATTGTTCTGGGGGTGGTGCCGTATTCGTATGCGGACAGTTTGTTCTTTGAGGATGAGCCGGTGCAAGATGGGTTGCATGTGTTTGATGTTTCAAAAACATTTGCGGAAATTTATGAAAAATTAGATGGTATTAATTGGGCGGGCAAAAGCCTGAATGTTGCGATTGAAAGTTTGGAGAATTTAAATCCAAATGCGCATATTGCCGCGACAGATGAACGTGTCGTTTTGGTTTGGGGTGATAATATAATTGCAAATTATCCACGACCTGAAAATAAAGATTGGAATGGTTTCGGCGAAATTACAACTGCATTGATATTAAAGATGCGTGCAAATGATATGGGATTGCACAGATTATCAGAAAGTGAAATGTATCAGGTTGTGGTTGATAGTCTGATGCGTGGTGTTGATGAAAATGGTCGCTATATATTCTCAAAAAAAGCGGAAATTGCCGAAGATGGCAGAATTTTAACCAGTGTCGGATTGGAAGGGGCGCGCGATAACCGTGGAAACTTTCGTGTGACAGGTGTTTACAAAGGTGCGCCTGCGGATACTGCTGGAATTCGCGCGGGTGATTTGATTGCGCAAATAAATGGGCGTGCGGTTCCAGAAATGTCAGATGCAGAAATGGCACGTGTTTTAAGTGGGTTTAATTCTGGAACATCAAAAATAAAATTATTAACACCATCAGGGAATAAAGATGTTGTTTTACGTCGTGCGACAATTGTGTTGGCAGATGCAGACGTTGTTCATCGCAGTGACCCAAATACAGGTGGTTTGTTGGAAATTGTTGTACATGAAATAACACCGGGCGCGGTTGATATTGTAAACGAGGCGTTGGCACGTTTCCCCGATATATCTGGGATTGTATTGGATTTGCGTGCGACAACCGGCGATGATGAACGGGCAGCGGCAAAATTTGGTGGTTTGTTTATTGGTAAAACACCGGTTATGCGTATCGTTGAAACAGCCCGTGATGAAGTAGAGGTTGTCCCAGGTGGCGATGCGGTCACAGATGTTCCTGTGGTTGTTTTGATGTCTGATATGACGCGTGGCACGGCAGAGGCATTAGTCGCCGCTTTCTATGAAAATCAGCGTGGTGTTTTGGTTGGTACACCAACCGCAGGCAACGCCCGTATCGCATCGCGTATTGACCTGGATAATGGTGGGGCGTTGGAATTGTTGAATAAATCAATTAAGACAGGGCAGGGACGTGTTATTGATGGACGTGGCGTTTTCCCGATTGTATGTCTGTCAAATATTAGAACCAGTCAACAACAAAATGCATTTTTCTTAAATGTTATTAATAATGACTTTAATGCCCAAGATTTAAATAAAAGAAATGATTTAAAGCCAGCAGACATTCGTCGTGGTTGTCCAGTTATTACCAATGGTGCCGATGAAGATGCAGTCGCAACCGCGGTTTCGGTTAAAATTTTAACGGATAAAAAAGTTTATAATAAACTAATCGCAGAATGATTATAAAAAAGGGGTGTGGGTATGTTTTTAACAACAAATAATAAAATATTATGGGGGCGTATGGCGTTGGGCGCGTTGGTGACGGCGGTCTTGGTTGCGTCTGGGGTTTTGTGGTTTGATAAACCGGTGTTTTTGTTCTTGCGTCAGTTTGATTGTGCAGCATGGTCAATTTTGGGCAAGATTACAGATGGCAAGGTTTGGATTATTGCGTCATTTATTGCTGTGTTGGTATTTTGTGCCAGAAAGTGTGTAAAGACAGATTGTGAATTTTTAGTTAATAAAAAGCACAGGGGAATTTGGGCATATTTGCGCAATTTATTTGCAAATATGCGTACAAATAATGCGTTCTTGATTTTTTGCAGTGTTTTGTCTGCGGGTATTATTGTCAAGGTATTAAAGTATTGTATTGGTCGCGCGCGCCCTGTATTTTTCGAAGCGTTGGATATGACTGGATTCTTTCCGCCGTCATTAGAGTGGGCGTTTAATTCCATGCCGTCTGGGCATGCAACTGTCAGTTTCGCAGGCTTGGTTATGATTGGTATGTTGGCACCAAAATATAAGCCGTTAACGTGGACATTTGCGATTGTTATTGGTTTGTCGCGTGTTGCAATGGGGGTGCATTGGCCGTCGGATGTTATATTGGGTGCCTTTATTGGTATGGTTGTTGCAGATATTGTAAAGGGAATGTTGTTAAAGAAATAAAAAAAACCGCCATTTGGCGGTTTTTTTTTGTCCTTTTTTGTGATAAAATACATACGTTATGGCAAAAGAATCTAAATTTTTACCCCAGCGCGTATCTGATGCGTTAAAGAGTTTGCTGGCCCGTGTATTCGGGGTGGTTGTTTGTGTTTTTGGAATTTGGGCAACGTTTGCGTTGTTGTTTTATAATCCGTACTTAGACGGTTTTGGTGTCGCCAGTTCTTTTGGTGACCAATCGTTGATGGGGTATATCGTGGGCGTGGTACGATATGCGGTTGGTGTAATTCCTGGGTTGTTTGTGTTTTTGTGTGTTGCGCGTTGGGGGGCGGCAACCGTTATTGGGTTGGATAGTGGTGATGCCCCAGAATATAATTTCTTGCGTGGGTTTATTGCAGTATGCATGGGGGCGGCCGGTTTTGGATTGTTGGTGCCGTCTGCGTCATTTGGTGGTATGTTTGGCGCGATTGTGGCCAGTGATGTTAGTGCGCTGATTGGTTCATGGGCGGTGATTCCTGGGATTTTCTGTGTGTTGGGATTTTTGGTAATGGGGGGTATGCTGTTGCATGTAAAATGGGCGCATGTTCGTGGTGCGTTGCGTATGTTCGTGCGTTGGTTGCGTTGGGTTGCGTCTGCGTTCCATTTAACACATGGGCAATATGTTGAACATACAGATGATGCATCAGAAGACGAAACAGATGAAGAATATGACGAAGAAGAAGCCGAAGAAGAGGTGGAAGAAGAAAAGCCAAAGCGTGGTTTGTTGCGTAAAAAAGTTGCAAAGCCTGTCAAGGCAGCTGCACCTGTGGCGGCGGCAAAGATACGTAATGCAGGTGCGTATGAATTGCCAGACCCAAAATTCTTGGAACGTTCCAGTTTCAGTAAGTGTTCTGTCACGAATGATTTAAAACAAAACGCCAAGAATATGGAGGTGCATTTCGCACAATATGGTGTCTATGGCAAGGTGGTTGGTATTAAGCCGGGACCGGTGGTGACACTGTATGAATTTATGCCAGACGATGGTACGCGTATGACGGACGTTAACAAGACTGTGACAGATATGGTGCGTGCAATGGCCACAGAAAATATCCGTATTGCACATATTCCGCGTACACAGTTGATTGGTGTTGAAATGGTAAATCTGAACCGTCAGACGGTGCGTTATCGTGGGCTGGTTGAAAATCCGTTGTTTACAGAATCAAAGTACAAGATTCCATTGGCGCTGGGTGTGGATATTGGTGGAAATCCAATGTATTTTGATTTGGCAAAAATGCCACATATGCTGATTGCAGGGCGTACCGGCTCGGGTAAGTCTGTGTTTGTTCAATCATTGATTACATCAATTGTTTATCACTTTACACCTGATAAGTGCAAGTTGATGATTATCGACCCAAAGGGTGTTGATTTCGGGTTCTGGGATGATATTCCACACTTGATTACGCCGATTGTAAAGTTAGACCCAGGGGCGGCGGTGAATGCGCTGAAATGGGCAGTACGGGAAATGGAAGAACGTTATAAACAACTGCAATTATTAAATGCACGAAATATCGAAAGCTATAATGAAATGGCGGCGGAAAAACGCGCGTCTGGTGAAAAACTGACTAAACAGGTCGCCGTTGGTACAGACGATGAAACTGGTGAATTGCTATTCGAAACCCAAGAAGTCGATTTGTCTGATATGTCATATATCGTAATTATTATTGACGAGGTGGCAGACCTGATGAGTTTGGCGCGTAAAGAGGTAGAAGCCTGTGTTCAACGTATCGCGCAAAAGGCGCGTGCTGCCGGTATTCACCTGATTATGGCGACGCAAAGACCCGACGCGACAACAATTACCGGTGTTATCAAGGCGAATTTCCCAACACGTGTTTCGTTCCAGGCGCGCAGTCGTATCGACAGTACAACATGTCTGGGCGAAGGTGGCGCAGAAAATCTGTTGGCAATGGGTGATATGCTGTTTAGCGAGGCAGGTCGCATCCCTGTTCGTATACATGGCGCCTTTATTGATGACAGTGAATTAACACGTATTGGTAATTTCTTGCGCGCCCAGGGCGAACCAGAATATGCATCTGGCGTCACAGATGGCGAAGAGAATACGGATGCTGCACCGGTACCGTCTGCATCAGAAGTTAGGGCAGAAAAAAATGCCGATATGTATGAACAGGCCAAAGAAATCGTCATTCGTGATAAAAAGCCGACAATTTCATATATTCAGCGCAGACTGGGCATCGGTTATAACAAGGCGGCCGGGTTTATAGAACGCATGGAACAAGAAGGTGTTGTGTCTGCGCCTGACGCGAACAACAAACGCCACATTCTCTAAAATAAAATCTAATGGCATATCTAAAGTGGGTTGGCAATGGCTCATGTACGTTTGTGTACACTACGCCATTTCCACCCCGTTTATCTATACCATTATCTTTTATTTTATCCCACTGCAAGGGGGGGGGGCGATTATTTTTATTTTTGTCTTTTATTCTTTTTGTTTTTATGTTAAAATTAACGGTAAGAGAGAAAATGAAGCGCTTTATTCATGTTTTTTTATTAATGTTTTGTGTAATGCCAGGGTTGGCATTGGCACAGGTTGCAACCACCGTAGGCAGTAATTTGACCGCCTGGAATGGTAATATGGGGGCAACAAATAATAATGAATGGAATCAAATGATGAATCCGCGTGGTGGCGGGGGGGCTGGTGCAAATGTGCCTGCGGCGGATTTTGGTAATTGTAATGCATTGATATTGCGCTGTGCGCAACCAAAATGTTCGGGGTGTACAACAATGGATGTGGCGCGCCCGATTGTTGCAGGTTGTGTGAACAGTAATGCGACATGTAAAAAACATGGTGATGCATTGATTGATTATATAACGGCACAAATGGTGTCAACCGCAAATTCCAGGGCGCAAGAGGCGCAAATACAGGCCCAGGCGGCAGCTGCCCAGGCAGCGGCAGCGGAAAGCAATGCACAAATGCAACAAATGCAAATGCAGATGCAACAGATGCAGGCGCAAATGGCGGAACAAAATCAACAGCAAATGCAACAAATGCAGGCGGCGCTGGAACAACAAAAAGCAATGACAGAGGCAGCACTGGCAGAAGCCGCCGCCGCAAAGCAAGATAATGCCACTTCATCAAGTGTGTCTGCTGGTGGGGCTGATACCGCGGTTTCTGGTGATGGGTCTGTGCGTGGTGGACTAACCGCGGCGCAACAACAGGCCGCCGCCGCCGGGGTTGAGGCAGATATTTTAGTGCGTGAACAGATTTCTGGTCAAATTTTAACCAAGATAGAAGCGGCAGAAATCGCGTTAAAAAAACTGAATACGCAAATGCAAGAGACGTTTAGATATGCCGGTTGTGATGTGTTTGGTAATAACTGTGCCGGACCAAAGCGTGTAAAAAAATTCAAGGAAATGGCATTGGATTATTTCCGACCATATGATGAAGTGGTTGAAAATGCGTATGAAGCATTGGAAATGGCATTGGCGGTTGGTGTTGATGTGTCTGACGTTATTATGATGTTAAGTGGTGCATGCAATCGTTGGGGTAAGTTTTTGTGTAATATGCCAAAGACCAAAGATAATAAGAGTGTACCGTATCCCAGATATAATTCTGAGAATTGTCGTGGTGAAAAGTCTGTAAAGGGTGCGTTGGCGAGTGCGAAATCTGGGCATGAAACATTTGAAACAACATTGCGTGGTGGGTTTGAATGTTCGCCTGGTATGGTGGTGCCACCCCAGGACGATGTTCAGTGTACATTGGTTTCGTTCGTTGGTGGCGAAGGCGAAGGTGATGAAGTCTTGCGTGAATGGTTGCTGGAAGGGGAAGAGGGTGATGGTATGACCCGTGTTGGTTGTGCGACATCTGCGTTGGATACATTGCCGATGTTTGGACGTCGCAGCAGTCGTCGTGATTCCAATTCAACATTGGATTTGGATACACTGGAACGTATCTTGGTTCAGGACGCGCCAGAGGTGGTTGGTCAAAACAGGTTTATGCGTTCGAATTCAGAATCCGCAGAAGTATCACGTTTAAAATACTGTGCAATGACCCCACGTGGTTATGAAACATTGCGTGGCGTGTTAAGCAGCAAGAAATTACCGAAACAGATTTGTGTGCCGTATGATACGTTGGCACGTAATTATCAAACCCAGGGTTCATTGTCATCTGATTACACTGGCACCAGTGGGCTGATGGCCAGTGGTGTTATGCCGGCGGATGTGAATAAGTATACTTGTGATACTTATTTTACAAGTGGGAAAAGTGGGGTGCCACCGGCGTGTAATGGTCGATGGGTTGGTTCTGAAACAGAGGGGTCATGTCAATATAACGCAACAAATTGTGTGCTTGAATACGATTCTTTTAGTAAAATAAAAGCGTTGCGTGAATTGTCGTTGGACGAAAAAAAGCAACGGGGTTGTCAGTCAAGCGAAAGTGGTGGCACATGGAATGCGTCTGCAAAAAAATGTGATTGTCCATCGGGTAAAACAGTACGTGAAAATACTTCGTACCAGTGTGTCAGTGCAGAAGCTATTACGGACGCTGATTGTAAAAATTTTGCCAAAGAAATGGGGGCTGATGATAATAATGCCAGGGTTAATGGTGATGGTACATGTGTTGCGAAAAATTACAATTTGATTAATTACAGTTATTGTGATGTGCGTAAATGCAATGGTGACGGCGTCACAAAACGCAAAATATCTGAAGGTGGTTCTTATAATTATAATGTCTGCTGTTGGTGTAGCAAAGGTGGTGGTTATGCATTTAATCCAGACAGCGGTTCATGTAAGGATTCCGGGGGGGGTAGTGTGTCTTCGGCTATGTTTACGAATGCTATTGGATCAAATCCTTTTAATTTGCCATTATTAAATAATGGTACAGGTTCGAATGCTGGGGGGCTGAGCAATTTAAAATTGGGCGTTGATTTTATGGGGAAAACATATTAAAAGAATGAAAAATTTGAAAAATATTTTTATTGGATTTTTTGTGGTGTGTGCTGTGACACTGGCGCCGGTGTTTGCCGCAGATAATGGTTGTGATGACCCGGACAATGATGCAATTGTGGCGGAATTGGCACTGTGTTCAACGCATGCGTATAATATTGGCGCAACAAAAAATCCAACCGGCGCGGATCGGGAACTAATGCGCGAAGTTGTCGCAATGAAAACAACTCTGATTACACAACAAATGTACAAGCAATATCAACAGATGGAATCGATGTTGCGTCGATTGAAAACGCAGTTGCAAAAGGCGGTATTGAATACTAAATTACAGGTCGCCGGTGCAGACAGCAGTTCGGGCGGTTCCGGTAGTTCTGGTGGACGGTTTGAATCAGACGACCGTAATTTGCATATTGCCGGTGCAAGCAACTGTATGAATCTGTATGAAGATGAGAAGATATTGGAGTGTTTCCAAACAAATTTAACAACGATTATTAATTCGTCTGGTCAGGGCAGTAATCCAACCCCAGAAATTAAAAAGCAATTGGCGTATGATTTTAAAAATTTATCTGTAATGACGTTTGATGGTGTAAAAAGTTCTTGTGATGACTTGTCAGGTAAGGAAGCAACCAGTGATAAAACAAAGAAAATAGGGGTTTTGTGTTCGGATCCAAAAATGAAAAACAAAGCCTTTAAAGATGATTGTTTGGGTGCAATGCGTTCGTGTCTGCAAAATCAAACGCGTGCATATAGAAATAATCAGGCAAAGTTAAGCAAAGATTAAAAAATCCCCCAACTGGTATTCACTGTTGTATATCTTTGTCACCCCTGCGCAGGGGTGGCAAAACTTTTCAAGTTTTGTTCTGGTTATGGCGCTTTATCCCCCGGGAACTTAAAAACTGTATCGAAATCCAGTGCCAATAAAGTTAAAACCGTGATTTGTTTCTGTGAAATCGCCGTTTGAAAAGTGCAGGGTGAATATTTCTGCATTAATTCGGTTGTTAAATCGATAACCAATAAATACGCGTTCGCCAAAGACCAGACGACTGGTGACATAGTCGTCGCCACTGTCGCGCATGTATGGCCCCAGACCTGCGCCCAGGTAAAAATCGCACCATGATAAAAATGCAATGTCCCATGATATACCAATCGCGCCAAATGAACGACCGTCGGCACTGTGATAGGCAAAGTTTTGCAGTGCGTGTATGTTTATGCGCCCCGGCAGGCGCAATAGATTAATCGGCTGGCTGTATTCCAGCATTATTGTGGTCATTGGTTCAATTCGCCAATCGGCCGGCATTACCAAGTGCCCCAGGTCGCCGTGACCGGTGCTTTGCGCGATATGTATACCAATGGAATTTTGTTTGTCGTCGCCAAACATCGGGTTGGCAAATGTGTAAAATGGAAAAAGCGTCATGAAAATGTATGTAAATTTTTTCATAATAAGAATTATATATTTTTGTGTGACTGTTTTGCAATTTGACAAAAAGCCTATGAAAAACAATTGTGCCGTATAAATAAACGTGTTTACATGACGCAAAAAAATTGATATAATTAAGTAAATAGAAGGTGTATTTTGCATGGGGCAAATATGCCGAAAGGTTGGGTTTCTGGGCGTTTCCCAGAACACAGGGAGAGTTTTATGAGAAGTCAAAAAATCGCAAATTCTATCAAGAATGCAATGGGGACGGTTTTCCTGTTGGCGGGGGCGTTTTTTGTTTGTTCAACTTTATTGTCAATGCGTGCGGTCTTGGCGGATCCAATCGCGCCGGTGTATGACACGGTTATGGCACCCCAGGCAACGGTTGCCGGTGCAACATCACGTGCAACAAATGGGCGTGCAACAACATCGCGTGCCAATCCGCGTGGTAATGGCGCAACATCGCGTGCAACGGTTGCGCGGACTGCAACAAATGTAAGTAATTCACGTGCAACAACGACGCGTAATGTATCGAATGCCCGTGCAACAACAAATAGTCGTGCGGTTGCGTCGCGATCAGCGGCAACGCGGAATGTTTCAAATGCCCGTGCAACGACAAATGCACGTGCGGTTGCGTCACGAAATGTTGCAACGCGTGGTGTCACAACGCGCGCAGGTGCGACAAATACACGTTCTGTGCGTGCGCGTACGGCAACAACAGATGCGGCATCAAATGCGCGCGTGTCTTTACAGGGCAGTGCAATCCGTGGCAGTAAATCAACCCCAACAACATCGTATTCATATTTGTCTAGCAAATTGTATACCGGTAATTATTCAAATATTATTGATTCAACCACAGGTCTGATTTCGAACGAGGCATTTACAAACTGTATGGAATCATATTATACATGTATGGACGAAATTTGTACGGCGCGTAATTCTGCCCAGCGTCGCTGTGCGTGCGCCGGTCGTGTCAAAGCATTTGCAGAGGCGGAAACAGCCCTGGAATCTGCAAATGAAGAATTGATAAAGGTGTCTGGTGAATTGGCGCTGTTGATTGCAAACAAGGGTAAAGATGTGTCAGAAGCCTTTCAGTTAACAGAGGCAGAACAAGTTATGAACTGTGTTTCGTGGCAGGATGTCACAAATCAATATGGTGCAAATTCGGAAGAGGCGATTGAATGGTGCTATGCCCACGGGATTTATGGTTCAAATGGTGCAAGCCTAAGCACATGTTCAAAGCCGTCTTATTGTACGTCATCTGGTAATAGTTTTGGGTTCGATGTTTCAAACCTGGACGGTAGTGGTTCTGATATTATGGCGTCTTTGCAATCATGGGCAGATGCCAAGGAAAAAACACTGACAATCATGACAGATGATACAGATTCTTTGACCAGTGCGTTTGATAATTTGTCATCTGTGGTCAGTGGGATGGCTGGGATTGATGGTGCGTTAACAAATGCCGAAGATTTAAAGGATTCCTTGGCAGAAACGTGGGGCTATGAATTATTTGAATATGCGCACAACAATGTTTGTGGTCGTGTGTTGGATTCTTGTTTTAATGGAATATATGAGGCATGTGGTACGCCGCCATCTGGTGGACGCAAATGTTCAAATGGTGCATCACAATGTCCATATAATTATAACAGTACAATTACGGTGAATAATACAGGTACGTATGAATTGAACTTTGTGACCGCCAGCAGTGGTTATACATCGTCAAATTCTGCAACGTGTTTTGGGTATGCGTCAACGTCTGGAGACCCGTATTCAAACCTGCGTGGACCGGTTGCAGATGCACGTCGCAGCATTATGCAAAAGTATGCGTTGGACGCAAATGCAGACTGTGATGCGTATGGTGAACAGTTGCGTACAACCGCGCAAAATATCGGTTATCAAAAGGTTGCCGCACAACAGGCATTGCAACAGAAACGTCTGGAATTTGCCCAGGAAGAAGAAGAAACAACATTGACCGCCGCGATAGAGGCAGGTACAAACTTTAACGAATGTCTAAGCGAGATTTATGATTGTTATGAAACGCAGTCTTCGTCAAATCCAAACTGGCCAGATGCGCGTATCAAGACATATTGCGCCCAGATTGCAAATGTTCCACATTGTTATGAAGAAATGATTTGTAATCCATCAACCGCACAATTCAAGGCAGTTATCGATGATGCAGACAGTGAACAGTGTAATAATACCCAAGATTACACAACAAATACATGTCGTAATATCGTGACATTAAATGAAATCTTGAATGGGACGGGTGTAAAGCCGGATGCTGGATTTAACTCTCGTACCAGTACGGTTTCTGCGGCGATACGTGAACAGTGCTTGTTAGATGCAGGTGTTGATGATATCCGCAGATGGTCAACGGATACGGCGGCGTCTGTTCGTTGTTCGGTTTCAGAAACGCGTGATGTGGATGCAAATGCGGCGATTGCGTATCGTGATGCCAAGGGTGGTTCATGTTATATCACAGAGTGTAATCCGGGTTATACACTGGAAAATAACAAGTGTGTATCAAATGCGATTGATTGTAAGTCTGAAATTAAGCATGCGGTCAAGGCCACACGTACGGTATCTGATGGTAAAATGAATACATGTTATGTATCAGAATGTGAAGAAAATTGGGCGCCAAGTTCAAATAAGACCGCATGTGTTGGTGTGACGCGTGCGTGTTCGTCGGCAGAATTAAATGCAGTTGGTGCCGGGGCAGGTATAGTACAATGGACAGATGATCCAACGGTATGTGGCGATAAAGCCGGATGTTGGGGGGCGTGTAAAGCTTCTTCTTGTGCATCTGGTCTATATTTAAATAGTTCTGGTGACTGTGTTGGTGTTAGTGAACTGACCAGAGAAGATTGTGAAGCAAACAACCTTGTCTATTATGGTGGCGTCTGTCAAACCCCTGTCGCTTGTCCTGCTGGAACATATTGGGCTTTTGAAAATGTGCAATGCGAATCAGCCGACAATTTAAGCGAACTCTCTTGCAAGGCACATAATTTGAATTGGTCTAATAATTATTGTACTGAATAAAAATTCCCACCGCACGGTGGGAATTT
>JAZRPS010000012.1:0-53735 GCA_045649345.1 Candidatus Enterousia sp.
CGGTTGGAGGGGTGGTGCCCAGCGCGGGGGGGGTTTAATCCCCTTCGCTGGCGAGGGGGAGGACGCGAACGCGGACGGGGTAGTGGTTTGTGTCAAAACAAAATTTTTATAAAAAATTTTGTCATTCCGTGGCTAGACCACGGAACCCAGGTTATGCGCGCAAAGCGCGCACAAAATAAAAATGTTTTCACCTGGATCCCGTTGTCAAGCGTTGGGGCGACAAAAGTTTTTAATCTCTTAAAAAGAAATATCACATGTCTCATTAAAAATCCCCCAAATGGGGGATTTTTTTACATCATGCCCGGCATGCCACCTGGCATTTGTGGTGTTGCTGGTTTTTCTTCTGGAATTTCTGTCATTACTGCCCCCGTGGTCAGCATTACGCCTGCTGTGCTTGCTGCGGCTTGGATTGCTGTTTTTACCACCTTGGCTGGGTCAATAATACCAGATGCCATCATGTCGACATATTCATCTGTTTGTGCGTTGTATCCAAAGTTATAGTCGCTTGATTCCATAACCTTGCCAACAACGATTTCGCCGGATTTTCCCGCGTTTTCTGCAATTTGTGCACATGGCGCAACAATTGCGCGACGAACGATGTCAATCCCGACATTCTGATCAGAATTCGCGCCTTGCATTTCTGCCAATGCAACTGTTGCGCGAACCAGTGCGATACCGCCACCTGCAACGATGCCTTCTGCAACGGCGGCACGTGTTGCAGCCAATGCGTCATCAACACGGTCTTTCTTTTCTTTCACTTCAACTTCGGTCATGCCGCCAACCTTAATAACCGCGACGCCACCGACCAATTTTGCCAGGCGTTCTGATAATTTTTCACGATCATATTCACTGGTTGTTGCGGCAATGGACATACGGATCATATCGGCACGCGCGTCGATTGCAGACTTTTCGCCGCCACCATGCGCCAACAATGTTGAATCTTTGGATACAACGATTTTCTTGGCAGAACCCAAAACCGCAGGACTAATATTTTCAAATGTCATACCCATATCGTCTGAAATAACCGTTGCACCTGTGACGACTGCGATATCTTTCAACATTTCTTTACGTCTGTCGCCAAAGCCTGGTGCCTTTACGGCGCAAACTTTCAACCCACCGCGCAAACGGTTCAGTACCAGTGTCGCCAGCGCTTCGGATTCGACATCTTCTGCGATAATCAACAGCGGTTTTCCAGATTGTGCAATTGGTTCCAATATTGGTAATAACGCCTGTAATCCAGTGATTTTCTTTTCAGAAACCAAGATATGCGCGCCATCCAATTCTGCCAACATTTTTTCGCTGTTTGTCACGAAATAGGGCGACATAAAACCTTGGTCGAATTGCATACCTTCAACGACCTCGATTTCTGTTTCCAGACCTTTTGCTTCTTCGACAGTGATAACGCCTTCTTTGCCGACGCGTTCCATTGCATTTGCAATTTTTTCACCAATATCAGAATCTGAATTTGCAGAAATCGTTGCAACCTGGGCAATTTCCGCACTGTCTTTTACGGGTCTGGCATGGGCGTCAATATCTGCGATGACGGCATTCACTGCGATATCAATACCACGTTTTACGTCCATTGGATTCATGCCTGCGGCAATAACACGGCGACCTTCGCGAATTAATTTTTGTGCCAATACAGTTGCAGTTGTTGTCCCGTCACCTGCATCGTCACCTGCTTTTTTTGCAACTTCTTGAACCATGCGTGCGCCAATATTTTCTGCCGGGTCTTTCAGTGACACCGCCTTGGCAACCGTCACACCGTCTTTTGTTGCAACCGGTGCGCCATATGATTTCTCGATAACGACGGTACGTCCCTTTGGTCCCATTGTGATTTTGACAGCATTTGCCAATTTATCGACACCTGCCGCCAGTTTATCTGTATCAAAAACAATATCTTTTGCCATGATTTATTCCTTTCTTATTCCAAGATACCCAATATATCAGATTCTTTGATTAAAACATAATCTTTGCCATCAATTTTAACTTCATTGGCAGATGATGCCCATTTTGCAAACAAGATTGTATCGCCAGCCTTCACAGTTAATGGTATTAATTTTTCGCCACTGTATACACCGTTTCCTGTGGCAATTACGCGGCCACGCGATGGTTTTTCTTTTGCATTGTCTGGGATAATAATTCCGCCGGCAGTTCTATTTTCTTCTTCGATTCTTTCCAGCAGAACATAGTTATGTAAAGGTTTGAACATTAATAATCTCCTTGTTATTAAACCTGTAAGACAGATATAGTCTAAAAAAGATTGATTTCAAGTCTGTATTTTAATATGCTGTGACGGAAAAACAAGGGGAATAAAAATATGTATGACAAAAACAATGTATTTGCGAAAATAATCCGTGGCGAAATCCAGACAAACAAGATATGTGAAAACGAATTTGCGATGTCTTTTTATGATGTAAATCCTATGTTTTCAACCCATGTTTTGATTATTCCAAAGGGTGAATATGAGAATATTCTGGATTTTACAAAAAATGCATCTGCGGACGAACAGATCGGTTTTTGGGATTGTTTTACAAAAACAGCAGACATATTGGGCGTTGAATGTGAATTCAATTGTTTGGCGAATGCCGGTGCAAATGCCCCGTTTGTAAGGCAGTCTGTATTTCATTTTCATATGCATCTGGTGTCTGGCGATAAAACGCCTGCATTTAAAGATATGATTTCGGAAATTAAGGCATGAAAATAAACGTTCGCGTTATTCCACGTGCTAAAATAAATCGGGTCGAAGTTCAATCCGATGGTGTTGTGCGCGTACATACAACAACCGCACCAACTGACGGCAAGGCAACCGCCGATGTAATAAAAATGCTGGCAGAACACTATGGTGTCCCTAAAACCAGCATAAAACTTATCCGTGGTGCCACATCGCGTGACAAGGTTTTTGAACTGTAATAAAGAATCCCCAAACGGGGATTTTTTTAATATTTTAATATTTGCTTTTTCAATTCTGCAACAGTATCCGCATTGTGCATGTTATACGATTCCAGATGAACAACAAACCCGTATTTTTTCATATGCTTTATCAGGCGTGACAACGGATTCCAAAAATCGTTTGTGTTCAAAAAGAACAACGGCTTATCTGTTTCGCCAATTTGTTGCATTGTCATTATATCGGTCAGTTCGTTCAATGTCCCAATTCCCCCCGGCAAAATAATAAATGCGTCTGATTCATCAAACATAATCTGCTTACGTTCATTAACGCCGTCTACGACTTGGACTTCTATTTCTGGGTGTGCAGGTTCTTGCATTGCGATAACGTCATCTGTTGACACGCCGATAACTTCGCCACCGTTTTTCAGACATGCTGTTGCGACGGTCCCCATCAGACCGACATCACCCCCACCGAACACCATACGAATACCATTCTTTGCCAGCATGCGTCCCACCGCCGCCGCATCACGTTTAAACTGTGGATCTGTACCCATCTGATGACCGCAATAAACTGCAATAGATTTTAATCTACTTCCCATTTCTTTTTCCTTTATTTTTGCAAATTATATCATAAAATAGCACAACAATGAACGAAAAGTTTTTGGATTTTATTCGACATTTTTCGGGACAACATCTGGCGGTTGCGGTCAGTGGCGGCGTTGATTCCGTATGTCTGTTGCATTGGTTGGTTGGCGTGGGTATGAATGTGACCGCACTGCATGTAAATCATCATTTGCGCCCCACCGCAGATATAGAAGCGCAATATGTTGCTGATTTATGCAAATCGCTAAATATACCGTTCTGTATATTTGATTGGCTATCAGATAAACCCTTATCTGGGTTAGAGGCTGCTGCCCGCACCGCCCGTTATCAGTTTATGACGGATTTTTGTCGTGAAAATAATATTGATGCCTTGGTTGTTGCGCACCAGGCAGACGACCAAATTGAAACTTTTCTTATGAACCTGGCACGGGGCAGTGGAATTGTCGGGTTGTCCGCAATTCGTGATATTTCATACCGTGACGGCGTAAAGATTATTCGTCCATTATTAAATGTTTATCGTCATGAATTAATCGAATACTGTGACAGGAATGGCATAAAATATTTTCATGATGAAATGAATGACGACGAAAATTATACGCGTGTAAAGATTCGCAAGAATCGTCATTTATTGGTATCAAAACTGGGTATCAGTGATGACAGAATCTTGTTAGCAATCCAGAATTTATCACGTGCGCGCGACGCGTTAGACGGCGATATTGCATCGCGTGTTAATTCTGTTTTATATAATGAATACGCATTATTTTCAGATTCTTTTCTATTTGACGTACCCCCACATATTGGTTTAAAGTCTCTGGGAATGTTAATTCAAATCATTGGGGGGGACGAATATCAACCGCGCTTGAATTCGCTGAATTTCGCACTAAGTAAGTTGCACAGTGATTGTAAATTTACACTGGGGCATTGTACGATTCGACGTTTCAAGAATCAGATTTTAATTGTTCCCGAAGGTGCAAAAACAAGTATCAGGAAGAAAAATGAAAAAATTAAAAGACTTAAAAAACTTCAAGAAAAAAAATAATAACAATGGCAAAAGAAGTCGTGATGGTGGTGTCAGTTTTCTGGTCATATTTGGTTTAATGTTTTTATTACTGATTGCGCGTGCTGTTTGGCTGGGTGGTGTGACCCCAACTGTGCCGGGTGCGCCTGCAAACGTTGCAAAGCCCATCGAATTGTCTTTTTCAGATGTTTTGCGTCGCGCCCCAGAAATTAAAACGATGAAAATTAATGGCAATGATGCAACGGGTACATTGTCTGATGGCACAAAATACACGGCGACAATTACATATGACCCGGAAATGTTGGCAAAATTGTCAGAATCAGGTACCGCAATTACAATTGATACATCAAAATCTTGGTTTGAACGTATTGCGACATTTGCGCCATTGCTATTGACATTGCTATTTATTTTTTGGATATTCCGTGGTTTTCGTCGTGGTGGTGCCGGCGGCATCAGTCGCAGTTTGGTTAATCAAAACCCAACAAAAATTGCCACAGGTAAACCAAAAACAACATTCAAAGATGTTGCCGGTATTGATTCTGAAAAACAAGAATTGTCCGAAATTGTCGATTTCTTAAAGAACAAAGATAAATATAAATCTTTGGGCGCGCGTGTCCCACGTGGTGTTCTGCTGTCGGGTCAGCCTGGTACAGGTAAAACCCTATTGGCACGTGCCATCGCAGGCGAGGCGAACGTTCCTTTCTTTGCTGCATCTGGTTCTGATTTTTCTGGGATAATCGTCGGCTTGGGCGTTGCAAAAATCAAAGAAATGTTTGAAATGGCAAAACGCAACGCGCCGTGTATCTTGTTTATCGATGAAATTGATGCGATTGGTCAAAAGCGTTCAACACATTCATATAACGACCAAGACCGTGAACAAACATTAAATCAGTTGTTGATTGAAATGGACGGCTTTGCAAATGATACAGGCATTATTGTGATTGGTGCAACAAATCGTGTTGACATGCTGGATGCTGCTTTATTGCGTCCCGGTCGATTTGACCGCCAGGTTTATATTGAATTGCCAGACATGGCTGGCCGTCGTGAAATCTTGGATTTATATGCCAAAAAGGTAAAAATTGGTACAGATGTAAACCTGCAAGATATTGCACGTGGCACAACTGGCTTTTCAGGCGCAGACCTGGAAAATCTGTTGAATGAGGCCGCTTTACACGCTGTTCGCAACAATCGTCCAGAAATCACACCAGACGACATTGAAGAAGCGCGTGATAAAATCATCATGGGACCACGCAAAATTCGCAAAATGCGTCCCGAAGATATCAAACTAACCGCATATCACGAAGCGGGTCATGCCTTTGTCAGTCTGATGTACGCAGATATCACAGATCCAATTCACAAGGCAACGATTATCCCACGCGGTCGCGCCTTGGGTATGGTTCAGCACTTGCCAATTGATGACAAGGTATCCATGACCCTGGGCGAGGTTCGCGCCAACCTATCCATCGCACTTGCCGGACGCAGTGCCGAAGAAATATTCTTTGGTTCTGATAAAATTACCACTGGTGCAGAAAGTGATATTGCCATGGCGACACGTCTTGCGCGTTATTCAATCACGACGGCAGGTTTGTCCAAAAAGGTCGGCTTGCCTGCAATTAATCAGGTTGGTACATTTGGCACGCGTGGCGCGTTGGAAAATGCATCTGAAAAGACCGCAGAACAGGTCGATGCGGAAATACGTTCTTGGCTAGATGTCGCACACAATGACGCAATCAAGATTTTGACCAAGAATAAAAAGATGGTTGAAAAATTGGCAAACGAATTGCTGGAACGCGAAACCTTAACAGGCGACGAAATTCGTGAAATCGTTTACGGAAAATCTAAAAAAACAACAGCGAAAAAGACATCGCCAAAGAAAACGAATGCAAAAACTAAGAAACAATAAATTAGAACTGATACAAATGCCCCCACAAAATACACAGTCGGTGATTGTGTCTGTGGGTGGCGATTGTGTTGTTTTTGACCCATGGGGTCGGGCGGACGATTGGTCACGCATGTTGGGTGAACGTGGATTAAATTTACGTGCAATTTATGTCACGCATGGCCATCCTGATCATATTGCATGTGCGCCTGCGCTTGCAAAAAAGTATAATGTTCCATGGTTCTTGCACAGCGCTGATTTCAGATTGGTTGGTTGGGGTAATGATTTGCTGGCTTATTTTGGTTTGCCACCTATAACAATCAACGACATTCGTCCATCAGAATTGGAAGTTTCGCGTACAGAAATTTTGCCGGGCTTGTTTATGGATATTGTTGAAACACCGGGGCATACCCCGGGTGGCGTGGCGTATCATTTTCCTGATGAACGTGTTATGATAATTGGCGATACATTGTTCCAAGACAGTTATGGTCGTTGTGATTTACCGGGTGGCGATGAAAAGATGCTGTTTCAGTCAATTTCAAATATTTATAAGTTGAATTTGCCAGATGATACCGAAATTGTGCATGGGCATGGCATGGCGACGACTGTTGCGTGGTTGAAACAAAACAATCCGTATTTCAAATAAAAAACGCCCAACTTGGGCGTAATTTTTTGGTGGATGAGACTGGACTCGAACCAGCGACCCCCACGATGTGAACGTGATGCTCTAACCAACTGAGCTACTCATCCCTGACACCGTCATATTTTATCAAAGAAAGAATTTGTTGCAAGTTATAAATAAAGGCTCTTGCAATAAAATTTCAAATGTTTTAACATTTTTCTTATGAAAGGGTTGGGAACCGGTGGATTTATTTCTTTTTTATTAGTTTCTGGTGGCGCGGCCATTGGCGCCAGCTTTTTGCAACCAACAAAATTCCCAACCGTCGCATCTGATTATTCGTTTACAGAAAGAATGGAAAACCTTGCCGAAGATTACGAAAATTATGCCGGATTGTCTGCGTATGAATACCTTGTATTGCAAACAGAAGAAGAGGCTGCGCATGCCGCGATAGAAGCGCAATTAAAAGCAGATGGTGTAAATCTTTGTGAAAATTGTGATGAAAATGGCAATCCACCACCCCAGGATGGCAGTACGTATTATGTTATAATTCCACCCACCGGTGGCGTGCAACCCGGTGGCGCGGTGCCTGCGCCTGGTGGTACTGTGCTGGCAACTGGGGCTGGGACGGGTGGCGGTGTCGTTGCGCCGGCAACCGGGAATGCCGGTTCCCAAATGCGCCAGGGTGGTGGCTATTGTTCATTGCGTCACCCAAAAATCCCCCAGGGACAAAAAGTACCACTTGGTTTGCCTGTAAATATGGCAGATATGCCAGACCCCAGCACTTTTAAGAATTCAAATGGCAGAAGCACCCGCAACATAATAAATAATACGCTTAAAGGTCTAATGGCTGCGCCGTATGGTTGTGAACGTAAACGTCCGCATACTGGTGTTGATGTTGGCTGTACCGAAGATTTTTATCGTCAGCCTATTTATGCCACTGCTGATGGGGTTGTAACTTCTGTCACACCTGCCGGTAATAATAAGTCGGCTGGTAATTATGTACGTATAAAACATGATGGTGGCTGGGTGACACAGTATATGCATCTTGATGAATATGTTGTACAAAAGGGGCAACAGGTTTCTGCTGGGTGTCTAATTGGTTATATGGGGCATACTGGTGGCAACAAGGATCAAACGGTTCGCAAAATGGGTAAAGATTTAACTCATTTACATTATGAAATTGAATTTACTGGGAATGCTTCTTATTTTCAGGCGCCAAATGGCAGTAAGATACAGATTTTTAAGCACAAACCATGTGGTAAAAGTTTCGGACATAAAATCAAACCAAACGATTTTATGATATACTACGGCGGTTAATGTAAATAAAAAAATCAGCCACGTTTTGTGGCTGTTTTTAATAGGTGGTGGGGATAGTGGGACTCGAACCCACACGGTCGCAATGACCAAAGGATTTTAAGTCCTCAGCGTCTACCATTCCGCCATATCCCCGAAGACTACGCATAAAAATATCGAAAAAAACTTACGCGGTCAAGACTTTTTTCGACGTCATATTACCAATTCTTGCATATAAAAACATCAATCGCAAGACAAATATTCCAAAATCCTACACAAAAAACGTTTGTTCACCAAAATTATTTTTCTAGAATTATCGTCATAGGTGGAATGTTTTATTTCGCTTATATACTAACCTAAGGACTACCGCAATGAAAAGCATAATTTATCTTTACAAAATAAAACAAAAAAAAATATAAACTTTCAGACAATGACGAAACACCGGTTGGCAGCGTCGAACCGTGCGCAGGAACAGACACGGATGAACCCAGCTGTGGCATCGCAATATTAGATACGGATGGCGAATGGATAGAAATGAAAAATAACATTTCTGCACAACGAAAATTTACATTGTTAAAACAAGCAAAAAGAACACATGTCAAAAATAACTCTTTCGTTCGCTTACGTTAATAAATGCCAAGGACGGACAGTTCTTGTCCGTCCTCAATATAGGGTATAATAATTCATGCGATACAATCCAAAAAAATATACTTTAAGCAATGGGGTTAGTATAATTATAGACGAAACTCCATCTGCAACAGTTGCAATAACAATAAATTTGGGCTTTGGCGCTCTTAATGATTCTGTCGGTAAATATGGTATTACACATTTTTTAGAGCATATACTATGCCGTGGTACAGCTTCTTATCCTGACACAGACAGTCTAACAAACATTCTTGACAACAATGGCGGTACAAAAAATGCCTATACGACTTATTCCACATTCCGTTTGTCAGGACAAATTTTAGCAGAAAACTTACATGTTTTATTAGAAACATTTGCCGACATGTTGCGCAATTCATTATTTGACAAAAAACACATCGACACAGAGCGTAAAATCATACTTGACGAATACAGGCGTTGCATGGACAATTCATCGCAAGAATTTGCATATTTTAAGTACAAAACCCTCTTTCCACATGTTCGTATGGAACACGGAATTTTAGGTACACCTGATAGCATCAGTACTATATCTGCGGAAGATTTAAAGACGCATCTTTATAATAATTTGTCTGCTACCAATACTTGTATTGTTATTTCTGGTGCAATCTCTGATGACCGCAACAGGATGCTAGAGCAACTAGAACAGTTGTTTTCCTGGATTCCGAAACGCGATAAAGATATGCCGAATATACACTTAATACCAAGTATAAGTCATAATAACAGCCGCAGACAAAAAAATATAAAAGTATCATTGGCATTCAAAGATAACGCTTCCAACAGTACAGAAAACAGATTTAAAAAATCATGCATAGCTTTATTTAAAAACATATTAAGCCGCCGTCTGACAACGATAATAAGAAACGAAACGGGGCTTACATACAACATATCTTTAGGGAAAATAGATGTTCCAAATACAAGCGTTCATACAATAAATACAGAAACAAATCCAAACAACCTTGGGCAAATTATCACATTAATCGCAAAAATTTGCGCATCCATAACCAATGAACAACCGATAATAGAATCTGAATTGCATAGGGCAAAGATGATAATGCGGTTCAAAAAAGCCAGTACAATGGACTCTGTTTTACACCGCTGTAATTTGCTAACAGATTTTTGGCAACATTATCATGCTGTATATGATTACTATGGCGAACTGGAATTCGATAATGCAATAACCGTCGCAGATATCATGAAAGAATCCAAAGAAATCTTTAAATCTGAAATATCTATAATAACCCAAGGACCAGAACATAACATAAATCTTAAACAAATCTGGTTAGATAATTTCAAATAAATCAGTTTATAAATGATGTTAACAGCGAAAAAAGACACCGCCTGCTGACGGTGTCTTTACGTATGATTCTTGGTGGAGCTGATGGGACTCAAACCCACGACCTCTACGATGCGAACGTAGCGCTCTATCAACTGAGCTACAACCCCAAAACTTTCTGGTGGGCGTAAGAAGACTCGAACTTCCAAGGTATTGCTACCACTAGTACCTGAAACTAGCGCGTCTACCAATTCCGCCATACGCCCACAAAGTGAACAGAATAATAACTTAATTTATCAACCATTGCAACAAGAAAAATTTATTTTATGGAAAATATTCTGATAAAAAAACAATAATTCACTTGCGTGAAAATTCGCAAATTTGCTAAGATTTCTATCAGAGATGAATAAAATTCTGATTTTCGTTGCAAACCTGCTGGTTTGCATTGGCGTTGCCAATGCAGGTGTTCGTGATGGCACAACTGTTTCGCGTGCAAAGTCAGATAAAAATACCGTACAGTCCCAGGGACGTATTTCCTCCACGGTACGGCGGTCAACCACGCCGCGCACAACTGCGCTGGTTTCCCGTGCGTCAAAAAACGCAACCATTTCGCGCAGTGGCACGTCCGTCGCGTCACGTTCGTCATCTGCCACCGTTTCGCGCAGTGCAACACCTGGTCAGCGTACTGTTTCGCGTAATGTCACAACAAATAAAAATGAGGGGCGTGTTGTTTCGCGCGCGGCAGATGCGCCTGCAACAATCGCGATGTCCAGTACGCGCACTGGTGCAGAATATGAACAGTGTAAAAATACGTATTTTTCATGCATGGATCAGTTTTGCAGTCTGAAAAACGATGATTATCGTCGTTGTTCGTGTAATGACCGTGTGTTTAAATTGATTGATGCGCGTGAAACATTGCAACAGGCGGGTGAACAATTAACAGTGTTTACAGAAAATTTGGATGTTGTTGGCATGACGGCTGCCCAGGCAACTGCCATGCGGACAGAGTCTGAGGGCGAAGCCGCCCTTACGTCGGACAAGTCCGCGTCCAAGGCATTATTACAGGCGATTATGAATTCGATACGTGGCGACGACAGCACTGTTGGGGGAAAGTATTCAGATTTAAACAGCATAAACATATCGTTTGATACGGCAAATGCGTTTGGTATGACCGATGTTGGTCAGGCGATTGCTGCATACAATGGAATTGCGCTTTATAATGCCGTCTATCCCCAGTGTCGTGATGCTGTTCGTGCAGATTGCAATGACGCATCTTTGCAGCGTGCGATAACTGCATATTTAATGGCGATAGAACAAGATTGCAATACTGTTCAGACGGCGATTGAAAAAACGCAAAAAGATATGAAGGCAGCAGTTCGTGAAGGTGGTGCAATGTTGGACTTGGCGCGAATTGAAAATCGTAAAAAGCATAACTCTTCTGATATACCGACGTGTATTAACGCCGTTGAATCCGCGATACTTAGCGAAGAAGTATGTGGCGCAAACTATCATAAATGTCTAGATAATGGCGAATATATTGATATTTCAACAGGCAAACCAATTGTCGGTGTCAAGGATTTCTATAAGTTGGAAAATTTATTGGTGTTTAGTGATGGCGTCGATGCTGCGGAACAAAAACTATCAAAAAACACTAAAAATCGTGTTTTTGTTCAAAATTTTGAAAATCGTGTAAAGAAATTTGCAACGCCGGCACTGGATACCTGTGTCGAAGACGCCGATACTGTTTGGGCAGAATATTTAGACCGGGCAATGCTGTCGATATATTATGCCCAGAAATCCAAGGTCAAAGAGATTCAGCAAGGTTGTTTTGATTTTGTTTCCGCCTGTTATATGGACGGGGACAAATCTATAACTGCGGCGATGCAAGAACTTAGCTCAGATGATGCGGTTATTTTACAGCCCGATAAAATTGCATTGAATGCGGCGATGTGTACGGATTATGTTGCGTCATGTAATAATATGTTCGATGGTGATATTGTTGCGCAATATATTCAGAAGCGTACAGATACCGATACTTTGACGGCATGTCGTGCCATCGCACGTCAGTGTTTTGATAATTATGGTGGTTCTGGTTATGTAAATTTTTATTATCCGTATAGTGGGTTGTTCGGATCGGGGGGCGCGCTGGATTGGTTTACACTATATGAATATAACGAAAATGGTGGACGTGCAATAAAATCTGAATGCGCCAAGATTTTAACAACGGTTGATTCGTGTAATAACGAAGCCTTAATAGAACAGGTATTTGGTGGATTTGATTCTGTGTTAACAGAAACAGGCACTGGCCCAGGGGCAGGTGAAGAGATTTATTATATGACACAAACTGGTGGTACGCGTCGGTATGGCTTGTTGGATAATGCGTTGCCAGATTCCCAGGATAAGGATGGCAATGATTTGGCGGCGCAAGTATTACAGCACAGATTTCTGCGCCCATCTGGTGTCGCGACCGAGGTTTATAATAACGTTCTTTCAAATTTATCAACGCAGTGTATAAATCTTAACGGTCGTTTTGTTGAACCGTATGATAAGATACTGAAAAATTATCAAGATCATAACAACTGTATCTCTAATTTTGATGAAGGTACTTATAAAGATTTGACAGGTGTATATAAAATTCTTGACCAGGAAGATATGTGTCCGCGTGATTATAGACAGTCTGTTGATATACGATCCTGGGGGGTATGTTTATGTTGGGAAAATGGCGCGCGTCGCAGTAAAGACGGCAAATCTGCCAGTTGTGTGCCTGTTTTTCCTGTCAACAAACAAATGAAAGATGCCAAATGCACAGGAAGCGGTAATATGTATGATTTTGCGCCTGATGATATTTCGCAAAAGCCTAGCGAAGATTATTGGTGTACAACCGTGATAGAAGAGACGACAAACCAGGTTTGCCCTTATGGCACTTCATTCGATAGTGGTCTAAAAGCGTGTTGTACGTCCAGCGGAGATTGCTATTACAATGTCCCTGACGCATTTATAGAATGGTCTGCAAAAAATAATGATGCGCAGAATTGATAAGTGTTTTTATATTTAATTGTGATAAGAATTTCTGTGGGCAAACAAAAAAAACCGCCATTTGGCGGTTTTTTTTGTGATTGTTCAGTGTTATTAAATGCTGTCTGGATTAATCCATTTTCCATTCTTCAACAGACCTGGAACCATGCCTTCACTGCTGCGCAGTGTATCAATAACATTGCGTGCCTGACCTGCATTCAGGTTTACAATCTGTACTTTGTACATGTCGCCTTCGTGTACAACGGTTGTATCACCATATGTTTTCATGCGTTGTGCTAATGTATCTGCGCTATCCTGGGCATAGAATGCGGCGACCTGAACACTATATTCACCGCCTGTTGGGGCGACTGCAACCTGAACTGGTTGAACTGTCTGTACTGGCTGTGCGTTCTGTACCGGTGTTTCAACAACAGTTGTTTCGACAATTGTTGGTTGTGCAACTGTACCCATTGTTGCATTTTTTACCGCCGTTGTTTGTTCCGCCAAGACTTGAATCTGAACACGTGCCTGACCATTTAGACCAATTTTTTGTGCTGCTGCGGGCGACAAATCCATCAAACGCGTATTTACAAATGGACCACGGTTGTTGATACGCACAACAACAGACTGACCATTGTCCAAATTTGTCACACGTGCAATTGTTGGCAGTGGTAATGTCTTGCTGGTTGCGACCATTTGATTTGCATCAAAGACTTCACCATTGCTTGTTTTTGTTCCATTTAATTCGGTTGGGATAATGCCAGCGATACCGGTCTGATTGTAATTCATATCTTCCATTGGGATATATTGTACACCATCGACCTTATATGCAGTGCCTGTATAGTATTTTGGTGCCGGTGCCAACAGATACGCGTCATTTAATGTTTGCTGACCTGCATCTGTTGTGACCAGGGTTTCTTCGCCGAAACCATCACTGCCATAACCGGCATTTTTGCCAGTTGTGCTTAAATCCATACAGCCCGACAGCATCGCTGTCAAGACAGCTAAAGAAACTACTTTTTTCATGATTTTGGACTCCTTACATTCCTTATATACTGTATTTTATCATATAAGAAGCCCATTTTCAACTTTATTTTGGCTTAAATTTTACGGTCAATCAGGTATGCCACCGGTAAATATACAACCGCATATCCCGCAATGGCGCAACCCAAAATCCAAATATTCGATATTGGAATGCGATACATTATTAAACCAATGATTGACGCCCACAGTCCAAACGCGATGATTGCACGTGTTGTACGTCCGTCATGACGTATCAGTTCGCGTTTTTTGCATGCACGACCCAACAATGCATTTTTTAAATATCCGCTGACCACAACGCCAACCGGAATTGCCAAATAACCAATAAAAGGAAATAATGTTAAATACAGCACAGATGCCACCGCCAATGAAATCATACTTGTTTTCACGGGAGTCTTAACATCTTGTGCCGCGTACAGTGTTTTACTGTATATCTGGCTGACCAGCATTGCCGGCAAAACGAATGCTTGAATCATAATTGCAACTGCAACGGCGTGCGTTGAATCTGCTGTCCATGCGCCATATTGGAACAGGTATTTTATAATTGGTTCTGCCAAAACAACTAGTCCCACCACGCACGGCAGAATTAACATCATAGACCGCCGCATTGAAGAATTTTGTTGAATATACACGCTGCGCATATTTTTTTCTGCCAAGGCATTTGATATTGATGACATCAGAACAGTTCCAACCGCCAAACCAATCATCGCGAATGGTAATTGTACGATTCTGTCTGAATAATACAGCCATGACACCGCGCCACTTTGGAAACTGGCAACCAGCGTCCCGACAATAATGGTTATTTGGTAAAAGCCGCTGCCGACGATGCTAACCCCCAGACGCTTAAACATACTTTTTATCCCTGGGGTCCAGCGTGGTATAATCAGGCGCAACCCAAAATGCTTTTTACGTATGCGTGACCACAATACCCCGAATTGAATAATGCCCGACAATACAACAGTCCCTGCCATCAGGTATAATACATGTTCTGTTCCCCAAATCATCGCACACAGCAATGCCCCAATCAGCATTATGTTTAACAGTACCGGCATAAATGATGCCAGCAAGAATCTTGAAAACGCATTCAGTATCGCTGATAAAAACGCCGCCCCACAAATAAAGATAACATACACAAACATTATTCGCGATATGACAATGGTTGCATCCATCTTGCCGGGCGTCATTTCAAAACCCGGTGCCAACAGCCAAATGACCAACGGCATAAATATTTCAAATAATACGGTCAAGAATAACAGTCCCACCATTAACCACGAAAACACGTTTCTTGCAAATCTTTCGTCTTTTTTTGAATCGGTATACATTGGTATAAATATTGCGGACAATGCCCCTTCGCCCAGTAAGTCGCGAAATAAATTTGGCAATTTAAACGCCGTTAGGAATATGTCAGACATACGTCCAGCACCCAACACGCGCGCAATCAACATATCGCGAATAAATCCGAAAACGCGACTGATCCCTGTCATGGCGCCAACGCCGAAAATATGTTTGCCCAATCTCATGACTGCAATCCCTTTTTTGGGGTAAAATATCCTTGTTCTAAAAAAAGTCTTTTATTTTTCAGATGTTCTCATTATACTCTGTTAGACAAAGGAATATCAAGCATGAAAAAAATATTATCATTATTGATTGTGTGTGGCGCATTAGCAGCGTGCGCTGGAACTGACAATGAAATTGTTGCGGAACAAAGTCTGCCTGAAATTTATAAAAACGCGTATGCAGAATTCGAAGATGAAAATTATGATTTGGCGGCGGCTGAATTTTTAAAGGCGGAAACCCAACATCCATCCAGCCCATGGGCGGCTGATGCGCTGGTAATGTCTGCATACTCGTACTATCTGGACGATGACTTTGCAGGTGCCATATTATCGATTGACAGATTTATGCGTTTTCACCCTGGTCATGCAGATGTTCCATATATGATGTATCTGCGTGGCATGTGCTATTATCGACAGGTCAGCGACGTTCGTCGTGAACCAGGCATGTCTGCGCACGCGTTGCAACAATTTCAAACGCTGGTTTCGCGTTTTCCACGCAGTCCATATGCCAAGAACGCCGAAAACAAAATTATCATCTTAAAAAATTATATCGCTGGCAAGGTTATGTACGCCGCGCGCAATGATATGGCGCGTGAAAATTGGCCCAGTGCAATTGCACGCCTGCAATCTGTCGTCCAAGACGCCCAGGAAACCGTCATGACGGCAGAGGCGATGTTCCGCCTGACTGAATGTTATACTGCAATTGGTCTGCCGGAACAGGCAAACGGTTATGCAGAAATGTTGCGTCTAAATTTTCCAGACAACGAATGGACAAAACGCCTGAAATAGGGCGTTTTTGTTTATTTTCTTGATTTTAGGTAAAAAATATACTATCATACATGGCACAGAGCAGAGAGTATACCAGATTTATATCTGGTCAGGATTTATCCCTATGTCTTTATTATGAATAATAAAATACCATGGGGCATGGTCGTGCGACCATGGATTCACTGCGGATAAGGATATCTCGGTCTTTATTGGTAATGAATTTTATGGTCGCACAAACGTATAACACAAAAAAGGATTATAAATGGTAAAAGTACGTGAAAAAAAGACTGTCACAAAATCAGACAGCAAATCCCCGAAAACGCCGCGCGCGATTAAGGGTATGAATAAACATGAAACAGATGCCAACGACGACAAAATATATTTCATGGCATTGGGTGGCTTGGAACACATTGGTCAGAATATGTACGTTTATAAGTACAAGGGTAAATACCTGATTGTTGATTGTGGTATGGGGTTCTTGGACGAAGAAATTGGTGCCGGTGATGTTCAGTATTGTGACACAACATGGTTGGAAAAACGCAAGAAAGACGTTGTGGGATTTGTTATAACCCACGGTCACGAAGATCATATTGGTGCATTGAAATATGTATGGCCAAAATTCAGAAAGCCAATTTACTGCACCCGTTTTCCTGCGGAAATTTTGCGTCGCACATTCCGTGGTATTGAACTGGACTTTAATGACAAGACGGACATTGTTGAATTTGACCACAATGGCGCGGTTTTGGATTTGGCGCCATTCCAGGTTGAAACATTCCATGTCACACACAGTGTGCCAGAGGCGCAGATGTTAATCATATCGACACCGGCGGGCAAAATCTTGCACACGGGCGACTGGACATTTAACGATGATATTCCAATTGAGGCACCAACAGATTTTGCACGCCTGCGTGAAATTGGTTCTGATCCAAAATTGTTGGCGTGTATGTGCGATTCAACAAATTCATCAAAACAAACAAAGCAAACCACAGAAACCCAGGTTCGCGACACGTTAACAGAAATTATGAAAAACGCACCTGGTCGTGTTTTGGTTACCGGTTATTCGCGCAGCTTGGCACGTATCAAAATGTTTTCCCAGGCTGCACGTGCCGCGGGTCGTGTCGCTGCGATAAAAGAACGCAGTAATCCAAATCCTGTGCCATATGTTGGGCTGCCAGAATTCCGTGAAATGGGTATTAAGTTTGGTTATCTGGAAAAAGATGATGTCTATCTGCACAGTGAAATAAAAGATTTACCTGCTGAAAAACAAGCGATATTCTTGACTGGTTCCCAGGGTGAAAAATTTGCGATGTTAACGCGCTTGTGCCATGGTCAGGTAAAAGAATTAAAATTGCAACCAACAGATACGGTGGTGTTTAGTGCTATTATTATCCCGGGTCGCGAACAAGATGTATCTTATCTATATAACAAATTGGCGCGCATGGGTGTAAAGACGCATACAATCTTTGATACGGATAATTTACATGCCAGTGGTCACGCCGGTCGTCCGGAACTGGAAAAATTTTATGACATGGTTCATCCCCAGGTTTCTGTTCCGATGCATGGTGACTATATCAATGAAATGTTGAATGGTAAAATGGCAATGGAACGCGGTGGGGCAAAACATATGATGGTTATCCACAACGGTGAAATGTTGGCGTTGTCTGATGGCAACGAACCATATGTTGCCGAAACAATCGAAACCAGTTATGTCGTTATGGAAGGCGAAACAGAACGCAGTGCCAACGACCAGGTTTATAAAAACCGTAAAAAGATTGCATCGAATGGCGCGGTGTTTGTCACATTGCCTGTGGATAAACGCGGTTTCTTAAAAGGCGTACCAGAGGTTTCCAGTGCCGGTGTCTTTGAAACAGACGAAACAGGCTTTATGAAACGCCAGATTCAGATAGAGGTTGCCAAGGCAATCGATGGTCTGACCAAGGCGGAACGCAAAGATAGAAACAATCTGGTTCGTGTCACGCAAATCGCATCGAACAAGGTTATTCGTTCTGCATTGGGTGCTGATAAAAAACCGCAATACAGTGTGCATTTTGTTCAGAAATAAAAATCGCCCGTTTGGGCGATTTTTATTTTTGTTTTTGTGTCGCTTCTTTTAAGAAATGATCAACCGGAATTACCGCCGCCGCCGTTGGTCCGCGTTGTCCATTATAATGACTTTTTGGATTTTTGTTATATGGCATACGTTCGCCAGAAAATTCTTCATAGTAAATCTGGCCAATACGCATATATGGATAAACAACCGTTGGGTACAGAACGCGAATTTCCAATGTCCATTCACCACAGAATCCGTCGTCACCGCGACCTGCGGTATGATGATTCAATATAAAATTGCGCCCCACACTGGATTTTCCATCAATATACGGAAACAGGTTGCGCGTTTCTGTATATTCAACCGTTGACCCCAGGTATCCAACATCTGGCGACAATACCAATCCAGATGACGGTATTTTAATATCGACTGTTTCATGATGTTTTGGGTTTGTTGGATCGATTACGAATTTGGGGTTGCGAATGTCAAATGCATTTGGCGAATACAAGAATCTTTTATAATCAAAATCACTGTCAAACCAGTCGCGCATAGTTAATTCTTTCGTGCCGCGTTTGTATTCAATTGCAGGCTTCATGCCATTTGGGATTGTGTGCTTATACACACGCAGTGTATCGGCCAAGTGCAAATCATAACTGTTGCTGCCCAGGCATCGCACATCAAACGGTTCAATAATAATATCTGGATTTTGTTTTTCTTGCATACGGCGCAAGATTTCGGGACCTGTCAATTGCATATTTGTTTCCTTTTTCTATCTTTGCCCCACCCACGTTCGTATTTTTAGCAATATATGCGTGAATTTGCAAGATTTTTGTTTATTTTTGAAATTGGTGTGCTATTGTTTGTTTATGACAGAAAAAACATATTCCGGCTTTGTTGCCATTATTGGCCCGACGAATGCGGGCAAAAGTACATTGTTAAACCAAATTATGGGGCGTAAAGTATCCATTGTCTCGCACAAGGTGCAGACAACACGTACACGTCTGCGCGCCGTCAAAATGGTGGGTGATAAACAGTTGATATTTGTTGATACCCCCGGTGTTTTTAAGCCGTCGCGCCGTTTGGATCGTGCAATGGTTGCTGCCGCCATGGATGCGGTATCTGATGCCGATGCGGTATTGCTGTTGGTTGACGCGCAAAAGGGTTTAACCGAAACAATTCGCGCCTTGGCGGACAAGATTGCCGACCGTCCAAATATATTTGTCGCATTGAACAAGGTTGATGCAATCGCTAAACTTGAATTATTACCAATGGTTGCGGAATTGAATTCTTTGGCGCCATGGTCTGAAATCTTTATGATTTCTGCATTAAAGAATGACGGTATTGAAAAAATGTTAACGTCATTGGCGAACGTTATGCCAGAATCCCCGTATTTATTTGATACGGTTGATGCACCTGATGTCCCAGACGAATTGTATCTGTCTGAATTAACGCGTGAAAAGATATACAAATACATTCACCAAGAATTACCGTATCACATTAACGTCGTCACCGAACGTGTTGATGTCGCAGATGACGGCGTTCTGGACATCTATCAGAAAATTGCGGTACGCAATGACGGACATAAAAAGATTGTCGTGGGTCGGGGTGGTGAACAGCTAAAACGTATCGGTACTGCCGCCCGTCATGATATTCAGGACCAGTGGGGCGTAAATGCACGCCTGCACCTGTTCGTGCGTGTCGAACCAGACTGGGAAGAAAAGGCAGAAAACTATATCGACCAAGGTCTGGATTTTAAGAAATAAAAGGGGTAAAAAATGAAGTTATATAAAAAAGTTGTTCCATATGTATTGGCAGGCTCTGCCTTGTTAATGACAGGTTGTGACAGTGTGGCGCATCGTGATGTTATTGTCGCAAAACAGAACGGCACAATTTATCTGGACAGGGACGGTGACGGACTTGCAGATTTTGCTGTGATTTATGATTCTGACACGACAAAGAGTATTATTTATCCGTATGCGATGCCTGGTGATACAATGTATTACGAATACAAAAGTGCATATCAGAACAGCCAAAAAATACCAGGATGCAATATTTCGAATTGTGAAATTAATGGTTATAATTCCAATCAAATAAAATATATGCAAGATATAAACAACATTCGTTCTGAAATTGGGCAGAAAAAGACACGTACACTGTAATGCATACATTGTCTGATTTTGATTTTGAATTACCATCTGAATTAATCGCGTCGCACCCATTGGCGCAACGCGACGCATCGCGTATGTTGGTGGTTGATGGACAAAGTGTTCACGACAGACACGTTCGTGATTTTCTGGATTATTTACAGCCTGGGGACGTCGTTGTATTTAATAATTCGCGTGTTATTCCGGCGCGTTTTATGGCAAATGGCAAACATGAAATCACATTGCATACCGCGGTTGATAACAAGACCTGGTGGGGGTTGTGTAAGCGTTTTAACAAAATCCCAGATGGTGAAATTTTAACATTGGACAATGGTACGCAAATTCGTGTTTTGGCACACGACGATGACAGTGGTCTAAAACTGGAATTTTTATGCGATAACGTATTTGAAACGCTGGACGCGGTTGGTAAAATGCCATTGCCGCCATATATGAAACGCGATGCAGAAATCGCAGATAGGGAACGGTATCAAACGGTTTATGCGAATCCGCTGGGTTCTATGGCGGCGCCAACGGCTGGCTTGCACTTTACGTCCGAATTATTGGATGAAATACGTGCGCGTGGTGCTGAAATTGTGAATATAACATTACATGTCGGTGCTGGCACCTGGTTGCCTGTTAAAACCGAAGATTTATCACAACATAAAATGCACAGCGAATGGGGGTGCATCACAGATGACCAGGCGGAAAAAATAAACAACGCAAATCGTGTTATTGCGGTGGGTACAACGTCATTGCGTCTGCTGGAAAGTGCGGCAATGCGAAACATTTCGCCTGAAAAATATCACCGTGTTGCGCCATTCTGTCAAACAACAGATATATTTATCACCCCGGGTTATAAGTTCAAGGCGGTTGATGTACTATTAACCAATTTTCATTTGCCAAAGTCAACATTATTTATGTTGGTGTCTGCATTTGCCGGTCTGTCTGAAATGCAGGCGGCATATTCGCATGCCATATCTGAAAAGTACAGATTTTTCAGTTATGGTGATTGTTGTTTATTATTTAACAAGAAAGGAGAATGAACATGGCTGCACCTGCTATTATCGCGCGCGCACTCCCTGTGATTGCACGTTTTGCAAAAAATCCAAAGGTTTTCAAACGGTTTTTGGGAACCAAGGCCGGCAAAAAGGCAATGTGGAAATATGGTACTATGGTTGTAAATTCCAAGAGTGTACAAAACGGCGTTTCTAAATTCATGTCGCGTAATGGCGACAAGATGAAGTCTGACAAAGATTATAAAAAGATGGAAAAAGAATATGCCCAATTGCAAAAGAAGGTTGCGATGTTAGAAGCGCAACTGGAATCCGCACAGACCAGTCAAGAAAAAATGCAGGAATTAACATTTTCGCTTGGTCGTCAGGTTGTTGAAATGCGTCAATTATTGGCACAGATGCAGGCACAATATCAAAAGACCGTACAGGCCCAACAAATGCAAATGGCTGGCGTTCATACACGATAAAGGATTGTTTATAAAATGGCACTGAAATTTAATCTTATCGCCACTGATGGCAACGCACGTCGCGGTTCGGTTGAAACGGCACACGGTACATTTGAAACGCCTGCGTTTATGGCGGTTGGCACGGCGGCGACTGTCAAGGCGTTGACCATGGATCAGGTTGCTGCCACTGGGACCGAAGTGATTCTGGGCAATACATATCATTTGATGATGCGCCCGGGTGGTGATTTGGTTGAAAAAATGGGCGGTCTGCATAAATTTGGTGGTTGGCACGGACCAATTTTAACAGACAGTGGTGGTTTTCAGGTTATGTCCCTGTCAACCCTGACAAAGATGAGCGAAGAAGGCGTTCAATTCACATCACACTTTGACGGTGGGAAAAAGCATTTCTTGCGCCCCGAAGATTCCGTTCATATTCAGCATCAGCTGGATTCAAACATCACAATGGTTTTGGACGAATGTCTGAAATTGCCGGCTGAACGCGCTCGCGTTGAAAAAAATGTAGATATGGTGACGCGTTGGGCAAAACGCAGCAAAGATGCCTTCATTGACCGTCCGGGATACGGCATATTTGGTATTGTTCAAGGGGCAGATTTTCCAGACTTGCGTGAAAAATCTGCACGTGCATTGGTCGATATTGGTTTTGATGGATATGCGGTTGGTGGTTTGGCGGTGGGTGAACCGCAAAGTGTTATGTTTGATATGATTGCGACAACAACCCCATTGTTGCCAACGGACAAACCGCGCTATTTAATGGGTGTTGGCACACCGCTTGACATTTTGGGTGCGGTTGAACGTGGTATTGATATGTTTGACTGTGTTATGCCGACGCGCGCCGGTCGTACGGCCCAGGCGTTTACCCGTTTCGGCACAATGAACATGCGAAATGCGAAATTCAAGGACGATTCTGCGCCACTGGATGACAAGTGTGGATGCCCGGCATGTAAATTATCACGTGCATATATTCATCATCTGATTAAGTGTAATGAAATCTTGGGGGCAACGTTATTGACCCAACACAATCTGTGGTTCTATCAGGATTTAATGCGCGATATTCGTGAATCGATAGAGCAGGGCAGATTCGCTGACTTTAAGCGCGAATTTATCAAAAGGTACACAAATGGACAAGACGAATAAAGAAGAAACCAAAACGTTTGTCGCCCCAAAATCGAATTTGAAATTAAGTGCAACGGATAATTTGTATTTGGGGGTGACACGTCGTTCATCAAATGGTTTGACATTTATTTATATGTTGGTGTCGCCACGTGATTCGATGGGGCGTTATCCAATAATGTTGGAAACAAACGTTGCGGCATTTAAAAATTCAGCCAAGGCAGATATCTATTATAAAACAATTATTGATATTATGCGTTGGCAATCTACGTCTTATTTACAAACAGTTCGTAAATATTTTCAGAACAATGCTGCAAATTTTTACCGGCATATCAGATAAAACGCTTGCGATACATCTTGTGTCGCAATATTATTATAAAAAAGGGGGTGCCAATGGCGAAAAAGAAAAAAGAAATCGAAGTTATCGATATGGGCGGTGTTAAAACTGTTAAAAAGAAACAATCTGTCATAACGTGGACCAAACGTATATTCGCAATAATCTCAATTATATGGATTGCGCTTGTTGTATGGTTCCCATTGCATGTAAAGAACACTTATTCTCAGCCGATAAAGAAATCGCTGGTTGTATCGATGTTCTATGACCTGCAACGTGGAATCGTTAAACAGTACGAGGCTTTATTAGACACTGTTGCCGACGCGATTAATTTGGAAAAACCGATTTCAGTTGCAATTGATGGTGTAAAGATGGCAGAAAAGGGTGTTGAAAAAGTGACTGACACCACCGCCAAGGCCAAAGAAGAAACAGCCAAGGCGTCAGATGCAACCGCCCAGGCGCGCGAAAAGACCGCCGGAGTTAAGGCGTTATCTGGTTTTGCAAATAAACTTGGGTTTAAAACAGATGGTGTTGACAAGGCTGTTGCCCAGGTTGACAAGGGTTTAGACAAGGCAGATTCTACGATTGACAAGGCAAATCAGGCAATCGCCAAGGTTGACGATACCGCCGCCAAGGTCAATGCCCAATTGGATAAAATAAAGAAAGATTTGACCAAGGTTGCCCAGACCGAAGTTGACAAGATGCTGGACGACGCGATAAAAACAGCGCTGGACAAACAGTCTGGTGGTTTGGGTACAACACTGCTGACCAATTATGGGATTAAGCATGTATATCCATGGCGCCCATCCAGTTGGCCCGTTGCGACCAAGATTTATAATGACCTGTCGCGTTCGGACATCACAACAATTACTGTGTTGACACGCACTGTTGATACATACTTTGGTTATGTTGCGTGGGGGTTGGTAATTGCGGCATGGGCGATTGGCTTATACATCTGGTTTTTGTTGTTTAAAAAGGCCAAGGCAATTATCGCGCCATTTAATGTTTGTCCGCGTTGTGGACACACGTATGCAGATAAACGTACTGCACTGGGCTTGTTAAAAGTCTTGCAACCGTGGCAGTGGTTTTAAAAAAAACAAAAAATCCCCCCTGTTGTGTAAGCAAGGGGGGATTATAAAAGGGGGTATATAGTGTCAGAAAAAACAAGGGTAAGGATAGAACAAGGTATGTTTGCGGATCCAATACGCACCAAGTCGGTTGGTGGGCGTACATGGTTTGGTGTATTTTTGTTATTCTCTATTGCGGTCAGTACGTGTACATCGGAAAGATATGCGCGCGAAACCCGTGATTTAGAAAAGCAACAACTTGAAGTTGCAAAAAAACAATATCAATTGGATTCATTGCGTTTCGAACATTTAAAAACACATCAAAAATAAAAATTAAAAAAAATAAAAAATGCACTTGCATTTGTTTTTAATATGTGTCATTATACATGTCGCAATGCGAGCGTAGCTCAGTTGGCTAGAGCGCAACCTTGCCAAGGTTGAGGTCGAGGGTTCGAGCCCCTTTGCTCGCACCAAAATCTTAAAAACCGTCCGAAAGGGCGGTTTTTTGATTTTGTCGTACAAAGGGGCTCGTTGCGAGGCGAGACGGGATTAATAATCCCGTTGAAGTACTTTGCTCGCACCAGTTATTTTGAAACCACCCTTTGGGGTGGTTTTTATTATTTAAAAACTGGAAAATCCTAATGTTTGTGCTAAGCTCATAACAGAATTAAAGCATAAAGGATAAACCAAAATGTCATTTACACAGGAAAAGCAAGTAAATATCAATGTGTGTCATGGGTGCGATAAATGTTGTGTATTGGGTAGTGTGTTCGATATGAATGATGGAACGGGGTGGGTGCGTTATTACCCAACAATTGGCGGCAAACGAATTACAGAGTATATTGATGGGACTGGCAATACAATTAAGATTAAGTTGGCATGGCCAAAAGCAGATCGTCATGCGTCATACCATATAACAGAGGCCATTAACAAGGCTCATGAAATATCAAAACTCTGTGACCATTACAAGACACGATAACATGCTCTTGTCATTGCGAGGGATTGCAACGACCGCGGCAATCCAGATAAATTTTGCCGATATAAACTGGATTGCCATTTGCTCGTAATGACAAAGAACAACACAACCGCCCAATCGGGCGGTTTTTTGATAATGACAGAAAATAATACTCGATACTTATGATGTGGCTTTTTGTTTGCGTTGGGTTTTGCATCTTTTTCTTGGTGGATATGTCGCGGGATAGTCCTTGATTAACATCAATTTTGCAAATTCAAGTGGCGAAACATTAGTTGCTTCTAATATTTTTGATATTGTTTGGCATGATGGCCAGCGTGGTGTTCCATCTGAAGAGAACTGTTTGCTTTTATTAAACGTTGTTGCGTCTAAACCGCTTACTTTTGCCAGACCAGAAAATGATAAACCCTGCAATCGCGCTAATTTTTCAATCGCACTCCATAACATTTTATGTTCCATATCTCCTTCCTTTGGTGTTTTTATAGGATTTTAATCAATTGATAGTTGAATTATTTCTTATTTTCTAAAATAAATCAAGAACAAAAGAGATGAATATTCAAAAATCAATCAAGAGTTGTGGGTATTTTTTTTCTTTTATACAGGTGTGTTATATGATATAATACACAACATGACAAAGAAAATTTTACCTTTTATGGTTTTTGTGGTGGCACTGGCGGGTTGTCGGTCCACTTATGATGAAATTATCGTTGAACCAGAACAGATGGATTGTGTTGGTGCAAATTGCCAAATTATTCACTATTCATCACCAAATGGTAATGATTTGGTTCTGGAAACAGACAGACATGTTATCCAAATTGTTGCAGATCCTGGTACAAAGTATTCATATCAGGTTTGGACCGGTGGCAAGGATGAATCGACAGACCCTGATTTGATTGTCCAAGACGGAAATGCAATGGTCTTGGTAGATGAATAAAAAACGCCCATTTGGGTGTTTTTTTATGCTTGTTTTTTTGTGGGTAATTTCCTAACCTTTTGACGATGTACAGAAACGGGGGAAAACAGAAATGGATTTGCATGGTTTAGCATCGTCACAGGTTATAAAAAATCGTGAAAAATATGGTTCTAATAAAATGCCAGAACCAACTAAAAAAACAGCCTGGCAATTTTTTAAAGAAGTATTTGATGACAAGATAAATGTAATCTTGTTGGTTATGATGTTGCTGTTCGCAGTGCTTAGCGCTTTTGGCTATGGCAGCGTGTACGAGGCGATTGGTATTGGAACAGTGTTGTTGGTTGTGTCTTGTGTCACAGTAATAACAAAATTAAAAAGTCAGAAAAGTACGCTTGAATTACGTCGTCGTGCATCTCAATTATTTGTAAATGTTTTGCGTGATGGTAATGTCGTGCGTCTGGATAGCGCAGATGTTGTTGTTGGCGATATTGTGCTTCTTCAAGCAGGCGAAACAATCTGTGCGGACGGTTTTTTAATTTCTGGTGCAATCAGTGTGAATAATTCAATTCTAAACGGTGAAAGTGAAGAGTGTGAAAAAACGCCGATTAAAGATTTTGTTTATAACAGAAATAAAACAATTAGCTCTGATGATTATGTAAATCAAAATTATGTTTTTGCTGGCACAACGATTCTAAGTGGTGATGGTATAATGCAGGTCGCGCGTGTCGGTCTTGATACAGAAAATGCCAAAATTTTAACCGCCCTGCATAGTATTGATGAGGTTAAAACAACCCTGCAATTACAGCTAGATGATTTGGCTGACAAAATCAGCAAAATTGGTTCAATCAGTGCATGTTTAATCTGTGTGATATTGTTTGCTGTTTATATTTATACAAATGGTATTGGTACGCCTGGCGACATGTTATACGCGGCATTAAATATTGTGACTGTTGCATTGACTATTTTTGTCGCCGCTGTCCCCGAAGGTCTGCCGTTTATTATTGGTATTATCACCGGTCAAAATGTTAAATATATGATAAATCATAATATTCTGGCCAAGAATCCAAACAAGATACCAGAGGCAGGAAATATACAATTATTATGCACTGATAAAACAGGAACTTTGACACATGGAAATTTATGCCCGATTTCAAATTATTTAGGCGATGGTTTTGATATGGGGTTTGATGTCACCGTGGGTGGTATCGCGAAAGAAATGTTTGTCAAAAATATTTTATTAAATGGTCGTGCAATGTACGATGACAATAACCAGATTGTTGGTGGTAACGTCACAGAACGTGCCTTGTTGTCTGTGTTGGACTTATCGCGCGAAGATATTACCACATATCATCATGATATAAAAATAGGGCATAAAATTATTTTCAACAGCACAAATAAATATTCTGGAACGTGTGTAAAGCATAAGAGTGCCAATTGTACATATTTTATGGGCGCGCCAGAGGTTTTATTGTTGCATGCAAAAAACTATATTGACGTGAACGGAGACATCAAAAAAATAAACCACAAAAAGATAGATTCAATTATTTCAGAAAATACCGCACGTGCAATGCGTGTTGTCGCACTTGCATATTCTGAAACCTGTATCAACAGTGATGTTATACCAGACGACCTGGTTTTGATTTCTCTGGTCACGATGCGCGATGAAATCAGACCTGGGGTCAGTGACGTTATCGCTTCGATGCGCAAATCAAAAATTCAGGTTATGATGATAACGGGTGACACAGTAAGTACTGCACGTGCGATTGCGTCCGATTGTGGAATTATAACTAATGCATCAGATATTGCAATAACCGCGACTGAATTTGACGAAATGTCTGATTCTGTTGCGTTGCGTAAATTGCCAAAAATAAAAGTAATTGCACGTGCAACGCCTGCAACAAAATTGCGTGTTGTAAAATTGGCGCAATCTCGTGGATTATGTATTGGGATGTGCGGTGATGGCACAAATGACGCACCTGCATTAAAGCGTGCGGATGTTGGTTTTGCAATGGGCGACAGCACAGACGTTTGTAAAGAATCTAGTGATATAATTATAACAGATAATAATTTTATATCGGTTGCAAACAGTATTTTATTGGGGCGTACATTTATGCGAAATGTTATAAACTTTTTACGCTTTCAATTGCCAATAAATTTCAGTTTGGTAATCATCAGTATGTTATTTCCGATTTTCCTAGGATTTGACGCATTGACCGCGGTTCAAATATTATTAGTAAATATTGTTATGGACAGTTTAAATTCGCTTGCGTTCGGTGGTGAACCACCGCGCTCAGAATATATGCAGACCCCCGCAATGGGCAAGGATGCGCCATTGTTGACACGTGCGACAATGAAAAACGTTGCGTGGTCTACGATAATATTTACAGCGATATTTGGTTTAACGCTGTTGCCATTTGTGCGTGATATGTTTGGAACCCCGGATGCATATTTATCTGGTCGCTTTGCCTTATTAATAGTTATGGCGATATTAAACGGATTTTTTGTGCGAACAGATGGTTATAATATATTCTATGGTCTGCGTCATAATCCAATGTTTATTGTTGTTGCATTTGGCGTTATAATTGGCTGTATTGCATGTGTTCAGTTTGGTGGAAACATCTTGCAACTTGTACCATTAACATTGACGCAATGGGCAATTGTATTTGGATTGTCGTTATTAATTATTCCATTGAATTATATACGAATATTTATTTCACGTATTTGCAATTAGAATTTCTTTTAACCGCGCATATGTGCGCGGTTAAAAAAAGATAAAATGTCCTGTTGGCACGTGTTAATTAATTGATCTGTTTGTACATTTGGACAAACAATAAATCTCCTGCTGTTGGCATCATGCATATTTGGACTCCATATACTATACTTATTACCAATAATTAACAATGGACATTTAACATCACGCCATTTTCGTGGTCGCATATATCTTACATGTGGCGCGATACAAACGCCCCCAGAATATAGGTTTGAATGGTGTACTAATTCACAAATGGTTTGTCGATTCTGACCGTCACCCAATAGAAATAATGGTATTTGATAAATTTGTTTAATCATTGCTGCAACTTCGATATGATTTTGTTTTTTATTACATTGTATGGCAATGTACCTATTGTCATTTAGAAAAGAATAAATTTTGTCGCATTGATTTTGGCTATGCATTTCGTCTTGAATTATCAGAACTATGCCAACAGGCTTTTTTATGCAATCCCATATTTGAAGATTATAATTTATATCATTCTTTGCAATAACTGTCATTATTTTTACCTTTTTATTCCTGTTTATGGGAATAATGGTAAAAAAACGAAAAATAATATCACTAGGTATGTTTTCAGAAATTAAGCATTATCGGCATTTTGTCCTGCAACGCGTCCACTGGCCCACGCCCATTGTAAATTAAAGCCCCCCAAATCGCCTGCGACATCCATAACTTCGCCTGCAAAGAAAAGCCCTTTGCACAACGCAGATTCCATTGTTTTTGATGATATTTCATGTGTGTCAACGCCGCCACGAACTATTTCTGCGCTTGCCATATTGTATAGCTTTATTTTTTTCCCTGGTATGACTATATTTGTAATTCGTGTCGCGATTTCTGCAATTTCTGTATCTTTTATATCAGCAATATTTCTCGTATCATTTGCTGTAATCCACTTTGCCACACGGTTTGGTAAATATTGGGTCAATATGTTTGCAATATTCTTTTTTCCAGATACGCGTTTTGCATCACACAGGATTTTTTGAACGTCAACATTTGGTATCAAATTTATGACAATTCCGTCATGAATATCGCGTACACTTGCGCGGTATGCCAACGGACCACCGATACCAAAGTGTGTAAACAACAAAGAATCATGCAGTTTTATTTTACCGATTTTAATTTCTGCACCCATTGAAACACCCATCAGTTCAGATGGCGCGTTCGGGATTGATAGCGCACACAGGGCAGGGCGCACGGGTATAATTTTATGCCCGAATGTTTTTGCGATTTTGTATCCAATATCAGATACCCCCAGACTATCAAAAGATATGCCGCCTGTTGCAACAATCACAGATGTTGCGCAAAATGTATTTTGATTGGTGTTTATAATAAATTCATCTGCTGTTTTTTGAACTGATTTCACGTTTGTATTATAAAAAATATCAACGCCACGAACATCGTGTATCAGGGCATCTACTACGGCGTTTGCACCGTTTTTGCAAAAATATCGTCCTGGCGTTTTTTCAATCAATGATAATTTTTTTTCTTTTGCCCATTCAATGATATCATATGCGGAAACACGGCTTAGCGCACCACGTACAAAATTTGGATTTTCGCCGAAATATCGTGTATGGTTTGCATCTGTATTTGTAATATTGCAACGTCCACCACCAGATATCATTACTTTTCGTGCCGGCGTTGCCCCCATTTCCAGTATCGCAACATGCTTGCCACGTTTGCGTGCAAACGTTGCCGCACTAAGGCCTGCTGCACCCGCACCGATAATAATAATGTCATATTTTTTCATATGTTTTATTGTATCATGTTCTATGACAAAATCCTATAAAAATCCCCCATTGTATGGGGGATTTTTTGTTTACCATGTCACATAACCTGGGGCGCACGTATGTTCACACTTCTTTCGTGACGCATTCCATTTTCTGGAACCTGTTTCATCCGAATATGTATCGCAGATTAAGCGGCACTCATTATTTTCAAGATTATACAGTTCTCCTTGGTACATACAGGATGCGATTTCACAACCTTTTACATAGCTGCTGACTGCTAATTCGCCGTTTGCGCTATACATATTATTGCAGCGACCACATTGTTTCCAACCTTCATTCGTCAGGCTGCTGTCGTTTGTATAGCCCGGATCACATTCTGTTGCGACACATTCGCCCCACTTGTTTGTATTGTGATTCCATTCGCGCACACCAATACCGTGTTCCAGTTCACAAACCTGCTCATTTGCCTGACATGCATTTGAACCCAAGTGATAACCGTCTGCGCATTCTGTAATTATGCACTCGCCAAACGCATTTTTATTTGAATCCCACTTTTGTGTTGATGCAATTGCATTCGGTGCAGAACATTCGATTACATTGGCTTCGCATACTTGTCCATTTGGATGGAACCCAGACACACACGATTCAATGACACAATTTCCGCCTTGCTTATAAGATATCGCGTTTTCGCGTGCGCATGGTGTACATATGCCATTAATCAATTCAAAGTTATGATTACACGATGTTTCGATGCATGTGCCATTGACAATATCACATGGATTGCCTGTTTGTGAACGTCCTGTGAATTCGCATTCGAATGGATAGAATACCGTATCTTCAACTGGTACGGCTGTACCATTTGTAATTGCGTATTCTTCGCATTCTGTATAGCATGCATCGATTGACGACGACCCCGGTGCAGATAGTGTGTATAAGCCGCCTGTTAGTTCGGAACATGTCTTTGGCGCATTGCCTGGCACGTCTGTTGAGCATACGTTGCCTGCTGGACAAACCACGCATTCGTTGTTTTTCATATACGTTCCAGCTTCACATGTATTGCGCAGACACATATTGCCACTAATCGCCGCATTCAATGCAATCAGTGTCGCATCATCTGACGTTGTTGTATAATTTTCATTACACAGACAGTATGGTGCGCCATCAGTGTTCGAAGAATTGCTTGGGCACTGATACTTAAACCATGTGTTTTCACCTTTGGCAACATCTGTCATCGCCTGACCGTATGTCAGCATGCCGCCCGTGCAATATTCGTTATCAGAATCATCTTGTGCAATCTGGAAAACGCCATTGGCATATTTTATATATTGTGCTTCGATTGCCATTGTGCGACATTCGCTTTCGGACTTTGTACCGGTGTCGCCATATGTAAATATGCTTGGGCATTGATTCAAACCATTGTCTGCAGATTCGCTGTACGTAAATGTACCGCCTGGACAATATTTCCCCATTTCGCACTCGCGACATGTTGTTGCACCCATTGGCAGATACATGCCTGCATCACATGTAATACGGCTTCGCGACATACATACGTACATATCAGTCCCAGATGTCATATTATTCAGATTAATCTGTGTTTGACCAGTCCCAGTGCAACCATACGTTGTATCCCAGCCACCAATTGACCAGCCTTCACGACTTAAACTGGTTGTCTTTGGCAATGAACAGAAGCTGACATCATCACCAGTTGCATAGCATTTATACTCAACGCTTTGCGCGGTTTCGCTATCGCCATTTATGACATTGTTGCTTTGGTCATACAACAATCCTGTCGCGCCACTTTTGTTCAGCGTAATTGTACCATAACATTCAGTATAGCTTTCTGCGCCAACATTCGAATGTTCATAGAAGCTCATTCCTAAATCATCTGAACACTTTGTTGCATATTCTGTAAAGTCTGGTATGTCTCCTGTGTACTGTACTTGACCACCACCAAAATAGTACCCAGATCTCAAATCTGCAATCCGACCATCGACACTGACTATTTCCTTGCCTGCGGGCAGCATTACATAACAACCTGTCTTTGCTTTCGCCCCTCGGTACGACCCAATCGCACTTGCATCTATATTCCCTGCATAGTATGGGAACGCATCTATACGACAGTCTACCCGTCCATCGGCATTCACATCATCCATATCAAATGTACCGCCCGGGCAATAGTATGGCGACATACATTCTGCGCACTTTTGATTATCATAATCAAAGTAGTATCCAGGTTCGCATGTAATAGATTCTGATTCCCAGCATGCAGACAACTGCAACGGCAACTGCTTTTCGATTAAACCGTTTACATATTCCCAAGATACGTTATCCATACACTTATTATTGACTGACCAGCCTGCCAGTTTTGCGCCTTTCTTGGTTATGCCTGTCATTGGCAATTCGCATTTCCCATATACATCCAGTGTTTCAAATGAACATGTGACTGTTGCTGTTCTGGAATTCGCATCTTCGCCATTTAATGAACCAGTGCCTTCGTTTTTATTCAGCGTAATTGTTCCATAGCACTGATAAGTACTTGTTGCGCCAACTGGTGATTCGTTAATAAACGGATTTCTATCCTCAGAACACTTGATCGCATAATCACGGATTCCTGGTATACTCCCAGTATAGTAATAGTTAGCACTACCGTCATTAGCCCAACCCGATTGCAAATCTTCCAGTCCCCAGTTTGCATTAATCTGCTTCCCTGCCGGTATTTTGATATAACATTTTGTAATATCACCTGCCTTTGCATCCGAAAATACCTTGTCTGCATTCGCAATTGCATAGTATGGGAACGCATCGATTTTACAGTCTTTCTTGCCAAGGTCGCTGGTACCACTATCAACAGTCATATCGAACGTACCACCCGGACAATAGTATGGTGATTGACATTCCGCACATACCATATTGGCATAGTCATAATAGTACCCCGCACCACACGTTATTGATTTAGCAGCCCACTGTGCAGTTATGACACCGTCACTTGTAAACAGGTTGCTTGCCCCTGGTTTGACGATACCATCCATATCTACAACTTCAATATTATTTATGTAATAGCCTGTAAATGTGTATCTATCTCTTTTTGGTATTGTTATTGTCCTTAACGCGTTTGATGCGCTTTCATCAGAATACCAACCAACTGTATACTTTTGATACATTGTTGTCGTCCCACCTGTACCACCATTTGCATCCAATGTCACTTTAAACACCCCTGGATCACACGACGCAATGGTTGTCGCAGTCATTGGATTACCATGCAGTGTACGTGAATATCCGTATTCGATATTACCTGTTGTGCTGGCGACATAACCCGCATCACATGTATATGTAAACGAACAGAAAGTTGTTGGTGTACATATTGTATTCGGATACCAACGATAGCCGTTGCTTGGCAATGTTGCTTCTATACACGTTGCGTGTTCCGGACAGTGATTTACATATTCCCCAGTCAATTTACCGTCGGTTCCCAACACATAATCATTAAACAGATTGCATGTTGGTGTACAGCCTGCGCCATAGCATGCATTCGCGCCGGCGCTCATGTTTGCATTAATTGACGAAGACCAACATGTCTCAGTACCGCCTGTTGCATTTTTGCACGAACCCGTTAGTGCGGAACATTTCGCAGAACAATCCTTTGCACTGTTTGTTAAATACATGCCAGACGAACACTTTGTATACGTGTTATACGAAACCGGACACGTTTCATCGCCAACTACTTCTGTTTCGCCGGAATAAAATTCTTTAACTTTCACCGTTGCCGTTGTGTCATATGCGCATGACAAGAAACTATCATTCGGACAGTTTTTGCAATACCGTTCGCCACCACATGGGTCTGTACATGCCTCGGTCTGGATTGTATAACATTTTCCGATATTTTCCGCCCCCGGTTCTGATAAATCATAATCTTCCGGGCAGCCTTCTATACCCTGATCCACAGTGCTGTTCAGTTCATATTCACCACCAACACAATATGCACTATTACGACAATTTTCACAGTCTTCTGCGCTGTCCGAATACGCCGGCAAGAAATAACCAGGATCACACTGTGCTTTCACAATATTTTGCTTCATGCATGCAAAGACTTCTGCTGATTGTGGTGTCATACCACTTGTATTTATCGTGCTGGCACCAACTGTACATGATGAATCCGTACCCCAACCATTTATTATCCACCCAGGATTAGATAGCGTACCCGTAGATGGCAATACGCAATTGTTATAAGGATCTGACTCAGACACATAGCATTTATAATCTACGCTATCGGTGTTGGTTTCATCGCCATTAACAACCGTGCCATCTGCATCATACAACAATCCTGTCGCGCCACTTTTGTTCAGCGTAATTGTACCATAACATTCAAGATGTGATGTCGCACCAGGATTTGACTTGTTATAAAATTCCCCCATATCACCAGCACAGCTGGCTGCATATGCATCAACAGCGGGCAACTCGTCAGAATAATTAATTATACTGTCGATGCCACTATACCAACCTGATTCTAAGTCGTATATTTGCCCGGTTGTTGATACCAACTGTTTACCTGCTGGTATTCTAATTTGGCAATCTGTTTTTGAAGTACTGCCCTTATCACTTGTGACATTATCGACAGTCCCATCTGTAAATGCGTTTGTGATACAGCTTTTTAATCCGGCATTGGTTGTCGAATTTTTATTAACTGTGACTGTTTCATCACAGTAAGAACCCACCGGACATGTTTCGCATGTCTTTGATGTTCCGTCGTAATAAGTCCCCGTTGAACATGTAATTGTGTTTGATACACATGTTTCGCTCTTAATCACTGCATTCAGACTGGCGCGCATTGCGTCTGTCGAAGATGATTTATAACCAGATACGCACGTACAATATGGTGCAAAATCCGTATTCGTCGAATTCGCAGGGCATGATTCATAGAACCAGCGTACCGTACTCAGCGAACTCTTCTCAATATCAGACAATGCCTCGCCATATGTCAGTGAACCTGTTGGATAGTACATCGTTGTATTTGTTCCTTTTACCTTTCTAAACGGTTTATCAGTATTGCTTTTATCGTATACAATATATCGACCTTCGATTGCTTCTACCACACATTCTTTTGCAGTACCAGCTCCTGCACCACCATCGATGAATATATACGGACAATTTACTATTCCTTGATCTGCTGTTGCATATAGCCATGCCCCCCCCGGACAATAATAACCATTAGGTTCGCAAGTCCGGCAATCGTCTGATGTCAATCCCATGGCTGGTAAATAAGAACCCTGAGGACAAGATATCGTCTCTTCACTAATTTTATACACTGCCTGCAATGTAATAGATAGCGACTGGTTGCTTGCCATATATGCCATATCTGCACCTGGATCAAATGTTGTACCCAGATAGCCACCATCTGCTGCGCCGTCATTTATCACAAGCCATTGCGAGAACACTTGCCCCGTCGGCGGTGTAAATGTTGATGCCGGTGCAAAACAAGCGCCATCCTTGTCTGCATATGTGCATTCCGTCGGGGCAACCGGTGCGTTGCCTGAACCATCGCCTGCATCATATGTAATTGTTAACGTATTCGGTACCAATGTTGCATTAAATACAATATTTGAAACTTCTGTCCACGACCAGTTTATGCTACTGCCTGGCGCGCCACTTGTTACGTTGCTACCTGCCTCATACCATTCTGACACATAATAACCGGTTATATTACATGCATCCGCAGGTGGCATTGTAATATAGCCACCGTACTGTACGCTTGATGTTGAAACCGTTGTTCCATTGCACTTAAATGTGACGTCGTATATTGCTTTTGCGCATTCTCCTTCTTCACTACCTTTTTTCCTATAATACACAATCCCACCAGAATAATAATTTGCAACGTCTTTACAATATGCATAACACTGTTCCTGTGAACCATTACCTTCGCCAGAATTGTTGTACGGGAACGCCGGACATGGATATTTGCCTTGGTCGGTGGTGTCGCTGTATTCAAATGTTCCACCATCACAGTATGACCCTGCTGGACATATTTCACATGTTTCCGAACCTGCTGGCAGATAGCCCCCATTGTCACATGTTATCGTTTTTGCCCGCCACATTGGGTAATACTTAATGCTTGTGTTGTTTTCGCCGTCATATGTCCATTTTGTTGTTGAAACATACTCGCCTGTGTTGCCATCTTCAACCATCCACAGCATGCTTGTTGCGCCACTTTCATTGTTTGGGTCAAGAAATATCGTCACATCTTCTGGATAGGGAACATAGTAAACCAATTCATAACCTTTGCGCTGTTGGTATTCAATTGGAACCGCAGCCAGGGTGCCATTATATTGCACTGATATATCCTTCGTTGCCTTGTATTGCGCATCACCAGCTGTTAGGGCAGGTGCTATTTTACCCAGAAAGGAGCCACATAGATCATCATCTGTACAGCCAACCGGCGTATTATAGTCTATTGTAATGAAATAGTTGTTCTCCCCCCATTCTGCGACACATTCTTCTTTGAATGGCGACACATATGTTGCGGTACTACCGGGCATCACTTCCAAATTATTGCAGACATAGTTAATTACATGATAACCAGGTTTGTCACATTTTGCCTGTGCAACAGATGCGGGTTGCCCAAAAATGTTTCCTCCATAGACCACATCTTGCGTTTCAATGGTCGTTGTCTTTGAACTGTCGCAAAAAAATGGAACAAAATAGGTTTCTGGGTAACATTCGTCTTCACTGCCTGCGCCACCACTGCTGGTGTGTCCTTCTGGGCATGCCTCAATACCGCTGTCATTGCTAGCATCATAACCATAGGTATCACCAATGCAGTATGATCCCGCCGGACATGTTGCGCATGTCGTTTGACCCGCCGGCAGGTATGTTCCCTGTTCGCAATAATAACTCTCCTCCATACATATGTGTGTTGGACTGGTTAATCTATCAATTTTATTGCCACCAGCACCACCCGACCATCCAAAATACCCTGTATTACACGCACAGTATGAAATTTTGCTGGTTGAATTTTCTGGACATTTGTAGCGACCATAATCACTGCACCAAACCACATTATTTGCAGGGTCTACTTCGCCAACCGTCACCGAATATCCTGGACAAAAATAATTGCCAGTGGTATCACAGGTTTCAAATACGTTAACTGTGAAATAATCGCAGGAATCAAGTTGTGTCCCTGGCTTCAATGTAAACACACATTGATCTTCGCTACTTAACCCCGAACCGCCATCTGTAAAATCCCCCGGACACTCTGTGATACCTTGGTCAACATTCGTTTTATCGAATGTGCCACCCGTGCAATAATAACCAGCCGGACATGTTGCGCATGTCGTTTGACCCGCCGGCAGGTATGTTCCCTGTTCGCAATAATAACTCGCTTCCATACATGTGTGTGTTGAACTGGTTAGTTTATCAAGCTTGTCACCGCTGACACCGCCCGACCATCCAAAATAGCCGGTATTACATGTACAATATGAACCATGGGTAGTTGAATTTTCTGGACATTTAATTATACCAGATAGGTCGTTTACACACCATTGGTCAACGGTTTTGGCGTTCGCCGCGCCATATGTTATCGAATAGCCCGGACATGCAAAATTCCCATATGTCTCGCAACTATCAAATATGTTAACCGATTCAAAACTACAACTATCAATACTGTCCCCTGGCTTTAATGTAAACACACATTGGTCTTCACTGCTCAAACCCGTGCCACCGTCCGTAAACGAACCCGGACACGGAATTTTACACGCGTCTGTACTCTGACCTTCTTCATATTCCCCTATACCTTCTGGACAGTAATAACCCATTGGACACGTTTCCAACGTTTGTGTGTCTGATTCATAATATAAACCAGCCTGGCAAGCTTCACTGCTACCTGCAAACGAATTTGTTCCAAAGAATACAATCGCCAAAAATGATAAAAAGCCCAGAATTCTGCGTAATTTTCCCATATTTTTCCTCTCTTTTATGTTAAGTGTAGAAAATCCACCGCCACCTGCGCAAGTGAAAACGTGTATATACAATGCAAATATTTTTTATTCAAGGAAATCTTTAAACACCACACCCCCCAGGTCATAACAGTTTTTTCTAAATAAAACAAAAATATAAAAATTTTTAACTTGCATGCGACTGTAAATATATATATAATGACCGCCGTGGGTTAGTAGCTCAGTTGGTTAGAGCGGAGCGCTCATAACGCTTTGGTCGTGGGTTCAAGTCCTACCTAACCCACCAAGATTAAAATCTGTCCGTCTGGACAGATTTTTTTATTATATTTATTTTGCAAATATGCAATCATAACGCACATGAATGGAATTGCACCAATTTTAAACGAAACACAAATGGCTGCCTTTAACGCGGTAGAGCGGACAAATTCAAACGTTTTAATCTTTGGACCTGCCGGTACCGGAAAATCAACGTTTGTAAATTTCTTAAAAAGCGCATCAAAGAAACGTATTGTTTGCGCGTGTCCGACGGCGGTTTCTGCATTAAACGTTGGTGGACAAACGATACATTCTTTATTCCAGATTCAGCCCCGCGACTTTATTATGCCCGAATTTTTAAAATTAAAGGCAAAGCCACGTAATATATTAAACGCCACAGATGTCTTGATTATTGATGAAATTTCAATGGTTGCGCCTGATTTGTTGGATGCGATTGATATCTTGGCGCGTATGGCACGCCGAAATAACGAACCATTTGGTGGAATTCAAGTTGTCGCAATTGGCGATTTGTTTCAGTTGCCACCGGTTATAACGCGTGATGCAACCCGGTACTATGCGTCTGAATACGGTCATGCAAATTCATATTTCTTTGATAGTAATGTTTATAAGCGCGCAGATTTTATAAAATTCGATTTTGATTTTGTATATCGTCAGAACGATATGCCATTGTTGGAAAATCTGGTACGTCTGCGACAAAATCAAACGGATTCATTGGAATTTTTTAATGCCTGTCGCATTGATGATGACGAGCGTCGTTCGAATGCAGTAATAATTACGCCGTTTCGCGCAGTTGCCGAACGCATAAATGCAACGCGTCTGGCACAAATTCCGGATACAGAGGTTGCCTATAACGGTGTCCTGTCTGGAACCTTTTCGGAACGCGATGTCCCGGCACCACTCAGTTTGGTATTAAAGGTTGGCGCGTTGGTTGTTTTTGTTAAAAATGGTGATAAATGGCACAATGGTTCCATGGGTATTGTGCGCAGTTTGTCTGCACGTGAAATTGTTGTGCAACTGTTATCTGATTCTCGTGAATTGGTGACGGTTAAACCAGACAAATGGCAGAAAATAGAATACAGTCGCGATGAAAACGAACGCTTGGTTGAAAACGAAGTTGGATCATACAAACAATTCCCATTAAACCTGGGGTATGCCATGACAATACACAAGGCCCAGGGAAAAACGCTGGACGCGGTTGTTGTTGATATTTCGCGTGGTGCATTCGCCCATGGCCAGGTTTATGTTGCACTGTCGCGTACGCGTCGTGCGTCTGATATGCATATTGCGTCGCCGTTGCGACCACGTGATGTCATATTTGATAATCGTGTATTGGAATTTGTGGGTGATTTATAATTCTTTTTTCATCATGATTGCATCGACCCCGTCATAGTACTTTGGGCGAACGCCGACCTGAACATATCCATTTTGCTCATACAAAGAACGGGCAGGGCGGTTATCTTCTGCAACCTCTAAGAAAACATGTTTTATTCCATTTTTGCGCAGTTCGTTTTCCATAATGCCCAACATCGCCGCTGCAATTCCGCCACGACGCGCATCGGGCGCAACGCCGATTGTAATCAGTTCTGCTTCGTCTGCGACCGCGCGCCAAACAATAAAACCATTTTGACTGGCGATAATTTCACATCCTGATTTTTTTAAATCGGCAAAATCGTCCGCAGACCACGGTTTGTGCGGAAAACATTTTTGATGAAGATTTGCAAGTTCTCTTAACATTATTTTTTATTTTCTTCTGCATAACTGGGACGCAGATACATCGGCACCACGGGGGCCAAATCGCCACTGGCGATTTTTTGTTCCACAATACCAACCCCTAACTTTAAATCAAATGGTTTATGTCCGACGGTGCGTGGCCATTCCATTTGCTTTGTTTCGATTTCTTCGATTTGCATTGTTTGTGGTGCCAATCCATTCGCTGCGACAAAGAAATCCCCACGTCCCGAATCAATTGCGACAAATGCATCTGGGGTTGCTGCCAAATACAAATCAAATGCACTGATACCAACCACCGGTATATTCAGCCCCATTGCAATACCTTTGGCGTATGCGATACCCAGGCGAATCCCTGTAAAACTGCCTGGACCAACAACGATACCGATTGTATCAATGTCGCGCCATGTTGCGCCACACTCTGTTATAAACTTTTCGCATTCAGTCGGCAATGCAACAGATTGCTTTTCCGTCACAACGGATTTATATTTATCGTCCAGTACAAATTCTAAATCTTTACCAGATGTATTTATAACAAGAATCATCTTCCGCGCTCCTTGGCATTTAGTTTTTCAAATACGGCACGTGCCAGTGTTCCATATCCGTCGTATTGCAACGTCTTTTTGTTCGCGGATTCGATGTGTTCAACACGCAATCTGTATGAATATGGTGCATTTGGATATCTAATATCGCCAATACTTCTTTCTGATGTTATATAATCGTTGCCTTGTTTTATTTCGTATCGATATGTTGCAGACAGTTCGCTGGTATCATATTTACCCTTTGGCTTAATATTCATATTTTGGATTGTTTCCAGAAACATCATCAGTTTTAATGTCGTCATTTATGTATATCCTTTCCTTTCTATGCGCGTGCTTGGAAACCAATTTTTTTATTAAAACCGGCAGATTTGCGAACAGATAACAGTTCATCAATTTTTTCTGGTGTAAATTCTGTTTTCACGTCTTCGCAATTGTTTTCCAACAATGAACGGCGCAGAATCGCGGTTAATTCGCGCTTAATCTCGCGCACACCTTGTTCAGATGTATAGTTTTGAATAATATGCTTAATCGCATCATCAGAAATAACGATATCTTCGACGTTCCATCCCGTATCGCGTGCAGAGCGTTTGATCAAATGTTCGCGTACAATTTTAATCTTGTCGTCCATTGAATAGCCTGGAATCTCAATAATTTCCATACGGTCTTTCAGTGCGTTTGACAGGTTTAAACTGTTTGCTGTCGCGATAAACATAACCTTAGACAAATCGAAATCAACTTCCAAATAATGGTCGCGAAATGTTTTGTTTTGTTCCGGGTCCAGGATTTCCAATAATGCGGATTCTGGGTCGCCACGCCAATCACGCCCCATTTTATCAATTTCATCCAACACAATCACAGGGTTGTTTGTTTTACAGCGTTTTAATGCGTCCATAATACGCCCCGTTTGCGCACCGATGTATGTTTTGCGATGACCGCGGAAATGCGCCTCGTCCGAGATGCCCCCCAGCGATATACGTTGATATTTACGTCCCAATGCGGTTGCAATTGATTTGCCTAGTGATGTTTTCCCAACGCCCGGTGCGCCAACAAAGCAAAGTATTGTGCCCTGATTGGATTTTGTTTTTTTCATAACCGCGATATGTTCCAAGATGCGTTCTTTGACCGCCTGCATTCCGGAATGTTCAGAATCCAAAATTTCGCGCGCTTTTTTCAGGTCAATTGGCGCCTCGTCAGATTTGTCCCACGGCATCGCCAACAGTTCGTCCAGATATGTTTTTAACAAACCGCCTTCGTTCGACATGGGAGACATAGAGCGCATGCGTTTCCATTCATTCATCGCTTTTTCTTTGGCGTCACTTGGCATCGCAGACTTTTGTATTTTCTTGCGAATGTTTGCGGTGTCCATTTCGCCGTCGTCTTCGCCCATTTCTTTTTGCAATGCGCGCATTTTTTCTTGCAAGATTGCTTCGCGGCGCCCTTGTTCCATCTGTTGATGAATACGTTTGTTAATTGATTCTTCAATCTTAACGGTTTCCGCCATCAATTTAACTTCTTCTAACAAGATTGTCAGTTTCTTTTCCCAACTGTCTGCACACAAAACCTTTACTGCAACATCGGTGTCAATATCAGCAGTTTGAATAACAGAATCAACAAACGCGGGCAGGGGATAATTATTTACCACATTACGCAGCTTTTCCGCCTTAAATTTACGTGTTGATGACGCTAATACCTGCATATTATCAGCCAGAATATCGCGCAACATTTGTGTCTGCTCTGCGTTCATGTCATCGGCAATTTTTATTGCTTCTGTGGTGGCAGAAAACAAGCCGTCTTTAACCTCAATCTCGCGCAGGGCGACAACATCTGTTGTTCGAACCAGTGCATGAATCGCGCCATCTGGCATGGTTAAAATTTGAACGACGTCCGCCATTGTCCCGAAATGATAAATATCATCAACATTTGTTGGGTATGACCAACTATGTTGCGGAACCAAAATTAATTGATGTTGTCCTGCACCTGTTGCGGTTTTAACGCATGATACAGACATCTGATTATCGATTAATACTGGTACTGTCAACCCTGGCGACACGACCAAATCACGAAATGGTAAAATATAGTTTCTCATAGTGAGATAAATATAAAACTTTTTTATATTTTTTCAAGATATACTTACACAGATAAAAAACCCACCATTTGGTGGGCTTTTTTATTAGTCAATGTTTGCGTATTCACAAAAACCTTCGTTTGTATCACAGCGTGAAATAGTTCCTTCGCTGATGAAATAGCCTTGTTCATGCAAACATGCTGGGCATACTTTTGGTGCTTCTGTTCCAATATGCCACATGCCACAGTTTGTGCAACGCCACATAACGATTTTATCCTGCTTAAAGATTGTACCGTCTTCAATCGCTTCGGCCAAGGCGCGAAAGCGTGATTCATGATAGCGTTCTGCATAGCCAATATTTTTCAAGATTTCTGCAATTGCCGGGAAACCTTCCTGTGCAGCGATTTGTGCAAACTTTGGATACATTTCTGTATTTTCTTCGTGTTCGCCATATGCTGCCGCTTGCAAGTTTTCCAATGTTGTGCCAATCTTGCCAGCTGGGAACGATGCGGTAATTTCAATATCACCACCTTCCAAGAATTTAAACAAGCGTGACGCATGTTCTTTTTCCTGGTCTGCGGTTTCTAAAAAGATTTTTGAAATTGCCTGGAAGCCTTCTTTCTTGGCGGCAGATGCATACATAGTATAGCGATTGCGTGCCTGTGATTCACCGGCGAATGCAATCAACAGATTTTTTTCTGTTTGTGTACCTTTCAGTGATACCATGACTTGTTTTCTCCTTTATGGTTTGTGTTTCTGACCCAGATTTTAGCAGAGAAAACATAAAAAAGCAAAAAATTATTTTTTCGCGTCTGTCAGACTCAAAAATTGCTTTTCAATCACAGATACCAGATTTTCGATCCCAATTCGCCCCGCAGCACTGATTGTGACAATTTCGGGCTTCTTTCTGCGACCAAACGATTTTTTGAATGCGGTTAATTTTTCTTTTAGAACATCATCCTCAATCGCGTCGATTTTATTGATTACAACCAATTCAGGTTTGTCGGTTAAATCGCCACCATATGAATCCATTTCGTGACGGATTGCCTTGTATCGTGCGCCCCAGTCTTCTTCGGTTCCATCAATGACATGCAATATCATCTTTGTACGTTCCGCATGTCCCAAAAATTGATCGCCCAGACCAACACCGGTGTGCGCCCCTTCGATAAGCCCCGGCAAATCAACCAATACGAATTCACGTTCGTGCGCGTACATAACGCCCAACTGTGGATTCAGGGTTGTAAATGGATAGTTTGCGATTTTTGGGCGTGCCGCCGTTACGGCGGACAATAACGTTGATTTACCTGCATTTGGGAATCCAACCAACCCAATGTCTGCAATCAGTTTAAGACGCAAAACAACCGTTCTTTCTTCCCCTGGCAGACCGTCGTTGGCCTGTTTTGGTGCGCGGTTTGTTGGGCTTTTAAAGTGCAGGTTTCCCCATCCGCCATTGCCGCCGCGCGCCGCACGGTATTCCATACCATCTTCGTTCAAGTCTGCGTATTCGATTTCTTCGTTCTCAGATAAAATAACAGTACCCGTTGGAACCGGCAAAACCAACGTATCACCAGACGCGCCGGTACGCATTTTGCCCATACCGTTTTCGCCACGTTCTGCAACAAACTTTGTTTTATAGCGATAGTCAATCAGCGTATTAACATTTGGAACAGCAACAAATACCACGTCGCCACCGCGTCCGCCGTCACCACCATTGGGACCGCCAAATTCGATATATTTTTCGCGTCTAAAACTGGCGGAACCATTTCCACCATCGCCTGCCTTGATGTAAATTTTTGCACGATCTAAGAACTTCATTTTTTAATCCTTTGTCATAATTATAACTTAAAAACTTGCAATTTCCAGTCTAAAAGACTATAATTATCTGGCTGCATCGCAGTGATGATTCTGAAACCGTTGTGAAATAGTCATTATGGACTGGGGGGCGGTACCCCACAGCTCCACCATTTCTTGATACGATTGTTGGTCGTATTTGGGAATGGGGCTGACATAGATTCGACAGATGATGAAAGACAAACTGGCTGAATCCGACATGGCGTCGTTAAAAGCCGACTAAAAACTGAATGGCGATAGAATCGCTGCGAACGACAATGTTCGCCTTGCAATGGCTGCCTAATTATGGCGTTGAATATGGTTGGCGATTGTTGACTGTATTCGTTTAAGCAATTGCGGTGTTCGCCGGGTACATGGCACCAGAAACCCGGCATTTAATTTTGTTTGTATTTAGCATAACACAGGGAAAGGACAATAAAATGTTTGGAAAAATTAAGAAAATATTCTTTACTGGCGTATTCGGCGCATTGTACATTTCATTTTTGGCACAGTTGGTATATATCTTGGGCTGGGTATCTGGTATTGAAAACAAGTTAATTGGGTTGGGCTTGTTGTCATTGGAATGGTTGGTTTTGATTGCTGCACGCTATTTATCAAAACGTTCCAGCAGCAATGCACAATACAACGGATATAATCGTCGTCGTTAATTATATTGTATTGCGATAGATTTTGCCCGCCATCGGCGGGTTTTCCTTATTGTGTTATATTATTGATTTTAAGAAAAAAATCCTATAATATGCATTTGTAAATTGGAGAGGTTAATCGATGACAACAACAAAAAAGCAACCTTTAATTTCTGTTATTGTTCCGGTTTATAACGCAGAATCCTTTCTGTCGACATGTCTGGAATACCTGATACATCAAACGTATAAAAATCTTGAATTTATCATTGTTGATGACGGCAGTACGGACAATTCCGCGTCTGTATACAAGAAATATGCAAAACAGGATCGGCGTTTTAAAATCGTGCGTCAGGAAAACTCTGGACCTGCAAATGCGCGAAACAAGGGTTTGTCACTGGCGACAGGCGATTATGTTCATTTTCACGACAGTGATGATTATGTCGAACAGGATTATTACGAAAAGATTGTAAATGCGATTGTGTTAAGTAATGCAGATATTATCTGTGGCGAAGTTGTTGAAACGGGTTATATGTTTCCAACATTTGATAGGGTGCATATTCTGTGTTCGTTAATGGATAAAATCATTGTCACGCGTGCAAATTTGTTTAATGTTGTTTGGCGTTTTGTTTATAGTCGCGCATTCTTAAAGAAACACAAATTAAAATATCCAACCAATATGTTCATTGGCGAAGATACTCAATTTATGATGCGCGCGACATATTTTGCAGAAACAGTCGCAACGGCGCCCGGTGCAAAATATCACTGTATTAGTATGCCGACATCATTGGGCAAAAATGCTACAAAAATTATGCGCGGTCGTGCAAATGGGGTCAGTGCAGAACACGCGGAATATAATCGTTTTATGATAGACAGTGGAATGCGACAAATTATCAACGAAATCAATCGTGGTATTTTGATTGCGCGTGAACGTTTCGAATTTTTGCGTATCCCATTATTGATGAAAAAGTTTTATTCAAATGGCGATATAAAATATTGTGCATTAAACATTCCGTTGTTCATGCGCAGACAGTCTCATAATCGTATCCAGTATTTTGTGTGTGGCTTATATGTATTTCGTCGTTATACGCGTTCTGCATAAAATACGACTGTAATAAAAAATCCCCATTTTGGGGATTTTTTATTTGTTTATACAATTCGAAAATTGCTGTGCAACTGACGATGTCTCAGACGGTGTCATTTGTGCAACCGGCACAATAAAGCATCTGGCACCATCGCGAACGATAAATACTTTTGTGCCTTTGATATAGGCTTGTTGCATATTGTCGGCCTGTGCTGTTGAAAAGAACGGATTCTGTGTTATCGCAGTATTTGTTAATGTGGCTTTTACTGCTTTTTCTGCGCGATCATATGTATAAATCTGCTCGCTTATTGATTCTACCTCCATCCAGGTTGGCCAAAATTGATATGGGTTTTCAACTTGTTTTTGTTCGCCTGAACCAAATGCCACCCCTGTTGCCAATGCTGCAATTGTTTGCAGATTGCTTGGTTGTGATGCACCAGATGACGATTTTGTTGCCAGGTTTAATTGCAGATTTTCGCCGCATGCCAGGTTCATTCGGTTGACATAGCCTGTCAAGACAGAATTAACCGCCGCCTCCCAATTTTCGCCTTTGCTATTCATTTCCAGACTAACAATTTTTTCTGCCCAGCCCCAAATATTTGCGCCTGTGTTCCCAGCATTCGCAAAACGTGTCACCATTTCTGCACTGCCACCTGGGACACCTGCACCGCAATAGTCTGTTAATTGTGTTGTTAACATGCTGTCGGTCTCGTTCCCGTATGCCATTGCCACAGAATGACATGACATTGCTGCCTCTAATTCCTGTCTGCGTTGCAGGCACAGGTCAGAATGCTGTTTTGACAATTGGTTCGCCATACTAGCCATTGACATATATGCCATCAGTTCTTGTTGCACATATGATGGACATAGACGCGCCGCAGTATTCATTCCATTTTTGCCGTTTGCAGTATTTACGCCATATTGTGGCAATAAAATACTTGTGTCACGTTGCAGGCACAGCAATGCATAGTTATACAATTCACTCTCTGTTGCGTATTTACACTTTGATTCACGCTGACCCGGGACAACGGTTGTGTCGCCACAATATTCAGTCAGACATGCAAAAATACGTTCACGACATGCTGTGTCAACATCTGGCTGATTAATCATAAAATAATTATTTCGCTGATTTGTTTTATATGCATTTGCCAGACCTGCATTTCCACGCAATTGTGTTGTTGTGTTTGAACCAACATAATTCTTGGTGCCATGAACAGTCACCCCTGCTGCCGATATTGCATTTGCAGAATTGACCATCAAACATGCGCCAATCACGCCAAAAATACAGAAAAATTTTTTCATAATAATCCCTCTCGTTGAAGTGATTTTAACATAAATACATAAAAAAGGCAAACATTCATTTGATTTAATAAAATAAAATGTTAATATCACAATTATGATTATTGTTTCAGACGTTTTATCACAAATCTCAGACGACATTTCTGCCGTCAGGGGGTTTCTTTGACCCAGAAAACCTGCAAAAACAAATTGATGAATTAAATATTCAGGTAAATGCGCCTGATTTATGGAATAATCCTGATAATGCGCGCGCCGTTTTGCAAAAGAAATCGAGTCTGGAAAAGACGTTGAATGAATTGCTGTCTATGGAATCAGAACTGGAAACTTTGCGCGAACTATATGCGATGGATTCTGATGACCCAGATATTATTTCCGCAGTCGAAAAATTGGCAGACGTTGCACATCGTGCAAAATTCATAACTTTATTTCGTGAACCGGCAGATAACGACGGTGCATTTTTGTTCATTCAGGCTGGTGCCGGCGGGACCGAGGCACAAGATTGGGCGCAAATGTTGTCACGTATGTATTCGCGCTGGGCGGAACGTCATGGTTTTGTGTGCGAGGTTATCGAAGAACACGAAGGTGACACCGCCGGGATTAAAAATATAACATATCGCATATCTGGCACGCGTGCGTATGGCTGGTTAAAGAATGAAATTGGTGTTCATCGTCTGGTGCGCATATCGCCATTTAACGCCAATGGCAAACGTCAGACCAGTTTTGCATCTGTTGACGTATGGCCCGATATCGATGATGCAATTGAAATTGAAATTAATGACAAAGATTTACGAATTGATACATATCGTGCATCTGGCGCCGGTGGTCAGCATGTTAATAAAACGGACAGTGCGGTTCGTATCACACACATCCCAACAAATACTGTCGTCACCTGTCAGAATGAACGCAGTCAGATTCAAAACCGTGAAATGGCAATGAAAATGTTGCGCAGTAAGTTGTATGAGCTGGAAATGCAAAAGCGTGCTGCCGAAGAAGATGCTGCCAAGGCTGCACAAAAAAAGATAGAGTGGGGCAGTCAAATCAGAAATTATGTCCTGTATCCATATCAGTTGGTCAAAGATGTGCGCACAGGCGTTGAAAAAACAGATTCTGACGCGGTCTTGGACGGCGATTTAGATGATTTTATGTTGTCTTTATTACAGCGTGGATAAAACTTGACTTTTTATTATTTTGACAATAGAGTGTTTTTGACAACAATAAAGAATTTCAAAATGAAGAAATATGAACTAGAAGACTGTATCTCGGCAATTCAAGGGGATTGTCCAGATATAACTAAAATCAGAGTGCCAAAAATTACCGGCACTCAAAACAACGTATTCTTTGGGCGTACCGATGATGCAGATATGGTTTTTAAGTTTTCAGCGCCTCAAATGGTTATTAAAAATGCAACGGTCAGTTCTTTGTATCGCGGGTATGGCATCCCTGTGCCTGCTATTTCTGCAAATGAACATAATGGGATATTTTTTGAAAAGTATCAGGCGTTGCCGGGTTGCACGTTTTTTGAGGCAATAAAAGACGGTATGTCAGAGATGCAAATAAAGCAGGTCTATCGCGAAATTTTAGTTGAATTTGCCAAGATGTCACAAATTCGTTCAGATTTATTGGCGCGTGATATTTTAAAAAATATTCAAGACGTTGTTTATAGGCATGTCTCTAATACGCATAATCCGACAATGGCGACATTATTCGCAGCGGTCGCGTATTTGTTGAATGTTGGTCATGATATTAACAGTGCTTTGTTCCATTCTGATATAACACCAAAGAACACGATTGTATCGCCTGATGGTCATTTGTCCGGATTCATAGACATTGATTCTGTTTCTGTTTGCAACAAAAGCTATGCGTTTGGTACATTGGCGGCAAAATATCAAGAACTGGGATTTGATATGACCGAATTATTTGATTTTTATGAAAACGATACAATGGATACACACAAATTAAATCGTGATAGAATAAAGCTTGCTGCAAATGTCACAAATTTTGGCAAGCGTCTTATGTGGAAATGCATGCAACACAAGGCAAAGCGTTCAAAATGATTTCGCGCAGTTTAGATTTTTATCATGCTGCAATAAAAAACGCATTTCCTGATGCTGCTTGTATACGTCGCCCAGATGTGCCTGGCATGATTGTTCCGATTTTTTTTGCAGATGTTCTGAAAAAGACGATAGTGTGTCGTTTTAGTTTGCCTGAAATCATTTTTAAAAACAAAATTGCCAGTGATTTATTATGTGATTATGGTATCCCTGTGCCTCAGACAAGGGTTCATGCATATGTTGGGACTTGGTTTGAATCGTATGAATATTGTACGGACAAGACGCTATATGAACATATAAAACTGGGCTTGTCTGACGACAAAGTATTCAAAGCATACATTGGCGCGTTTAAAATTCAAAATAAAATTTCAAAGATTTCTGCAAATGAATTTTGCCCCGAAAAATATCGTGAACATATCGATATGTTGCGCGCAACAACAAAAATACGTGGCAGCCTAAGCAAGTTATATAATGATATTTTGTTTAATGCATCTGCATGTTCGCCGCTGCGTTTGTTGCATAACGATATTCATTCTAAAAATATTCTATATTCGCCAGAAACAGATGGTGTTCGTTTGATTGATTTAGATGCAGTATCGCTGGGTAATGAAAACTTTATGATGTTAACAACCTTGTGTCGCTATCCATTAAAGAATGGTTTAGATTTAGTATCTGCATATGAAGATATAACGGGGCGCAATATGTCTAAACACCGTTTGGTTTTGATGCGACAAACAATGAGTATTTTGCACAATGTTCATCATATGTTTGACGGCAGGCAAAAACAATCTCGTCAAAAATGACGGGCTAATTTTTGGCGCACCCGGCGGATTCGCTTGATATAATAATATCTGTGCGGCATTCGTAATCGCTCAAACGTCGCGTTGCTTGTTTTCGCGAACTCATTGTCGAACGCTGCGCGTCCAAATCGCGGGTTGCAACACAAAAATAATCCCGTCAAAAATGACGGGCTGATTTTTGGCGCACCCGGCGCGATTCGAACGCGCAATCCCCGCCTTCGGAGGGCGATGCTCTATCCAGTTAAGCCACGGGTGCGAATGTCTGGTATTATATATGTGTTTTAAGTGATTTGCAAGCGTGCCATAAAATAAGATATTTTTCCTTGTTGTTTTTGTGTTAACTATATAAAATATCGGCAAAGGGGTATAATATGCGAAAATTTTCTGTTTTGTTGATGATGGTGTTGGGGGTGTCTGCCTGCAATAGTGTTTATGTTAAATCGAATAGTTTGGATACAACCCAGGTTTTCTATGTCGACAGGGGTGGTGCTCAGTTAAAACACGCCATAAAAGAACAGTTAGAACAGCGTGGTTATAATGTTACGGTTGGGCACAAGCGGTCTAGTGTTTCAACTACATACATAACAGCAGAAAGCAATGAATCTGTAATAGACGCTTCGGATGTTGGTCGTGCGCGTTATATAATCCAGATTAGTGAGTCTGCGCCAATTCTTAGACCTTTTTGGTGTTCGTTCAATGGCTTTTGGTGGTGGCGTTTTAATGTGTCGATTGCAGACAATGTGACAGGACAAGAATTGTTGGGGTGGTCTGGTCGTGGTTGCGCGAACAGTTCTGTCCGTAAGTTGAATAAAATTTTAGATAAAATGGAACGGTGATTTTTTTATTGCACTTGAACGGGGGTGTGATTTTTGGTATAATAACCTAAAATGAAAATTAGCAGAAGAAGTCTTTTAAAATTCACAGGATTCGGGCTTTTTGCGGTGTCAATGTTGCCACGCGTGGCATTTGCTGCTCGCAATAGTTTGCGTTCTTTACGCACAGGTGTGCAACCTGGAAATAAAACGCGTTTGGTAATTGAAACGGCGATACGACCGTCATATTCGTTGAGTTATACCGCAACCCAACTAATTGTAAATCTGTCAAATACTGCATCGAATTCCGGGGCGTCTGCATCATTGGCGTCAAATGGTTTGGTAAAATCAATCGCCCAGGCGCAAAATGGTGATTCTTTGCAGTTAATTGTCGAATTAAAGAAGCCAATTGCCCAGATACCAAAATCGCAAGTCATGATTCTTGAACCTAATGGTGATAATGATTATCGCTTGGTTTTGGACTTTGTTGCAGGTAGTGGTGTCGCGCCCGCGAAATACACGACATCTTCTGCGGCGACAACAACGGCTGTGACCGCATCGCGTAAATACGTTGTTGTGGTTGATGCAGGTCATGGGGGCAAGGATCCAGGCTGTATTGGTAAGGGCGGAACACGTGAAAAAGATGTTGTATTATCTGTCGCAAAGAAATTAAAAAACAAACTGGACGCAAATGGTTTTAAAACGTATTTGACGCGCAGTGATGATACATATCTAAAATTGGCGGAACGTGCCGCAATCGCAGAGCGACGCAAGGCTGATCTATTTATATCGTTGCACGCAAACGCAAATCCATCACGCAAGATGAAGGGTTTTTCTATTTACACTTTGTCTGAAAAGGCATCAGACGAAGAGGCTAAAAAACTGGCAGAGGCTGAAAATGCCGCCGACAAAATCGGGGTAGAGGGTTTTACGCAATTTGAAGAAAATATTCGTATCGCGCTATCTTCGTTGCAACAACATGCCGTCGCAGAAATGTCCGAAGAATATGCAAACGGTTGTGCAAAATCATTTAAGCGTGCAGATGTTGAACAACAACCAGGCCCCGATGTTCGGCATGCGCCATTTGCTGTATTGCGTTCAACGGTTCCGGGCGCGTTGCTGGAATTAGGGCATTTGTCTAATGCTGCCGAAGAAAAGTTGTTAAAGTCCGGCAAGCATCAAGATAAACTTGTAAATGCGATTGTCCGTTCTGTAAAAAATTATAATTTTGAAGTATAATCTTTTGTTGTGCCTTGTGTACGCGTGTCAGTTTTTTTATAGGTGTTAAGAATGTTTTCTTGTTGCAAGTGTTGTGTATTGTCATATAATCAACATCAGACCACAAAAGGGTTGAAAACCACGTTCTCCACTCATGACGTGGTTTTTTTATTTGTGTTTATCTCATTCAAACTATGCCATTGTTATATTTAACCGCGGGGATGGATAACAATTCACACGCTTTGATTTATTAAA
>JAZRPS010000013.1:0-20547 GCA_045649345.1 Candidatus Enterousia sp.
GGTGTATTTGTTGACTTGGGCGGTATTGACGGCTTGCTGCATGTCACAGACCTGTCATGGAAGCGCGTTAACCACCCACGTGAACTGGTTCATGTTGGCGAAAAGATTAAGGTCAAGGTTATCCAATTCGACCCTGAATCACATCGCATTTCATTGGGTATGAAACAATTAGAAGAAGACCCATGGGAAACAGCGTCCCGTGCATTCAATGTTGGCGACACAGTATCAGGCAAGGTTTCGACAATCACTGATTATGGTGCATTTATCGACCTGGGCAACAATATCGAAGGCTTGGTCCACATGTCTGAATTGTCATGGACAAACAAGAACATCCACCCAAGCAAAGTTCTGCAAAACGGCCAGGAAATCAATGTCGTTGTTTTGGGTATCGACCAAGACAAACGCCGCATTTCATTGGGCTATACACAACTGCAACCAAACCCATGGAAACAGTTTGCAGAAACCCACAATGTTGGCGATGTTGTAACTGGTCCAATCAAGAACACAACTGAATTTGGTTTGTTCGTTGCATTGACACCTGAATTAGATGGTATGGTTCATATTTCTGACTTGTCATGGAACAAATTGGACGAAGAAGAATTGAAAAAATTCGTTCGCGGCCAAGAAGTTACAGCCAAGATTTTGGACATCAATCCAGAAAAAGAACGCGTCACATTGGGTATCAAACAATTGACAGAAAGCGCAGACAACAACGCTGTATCATTAAAGAAAGGCGCAGTTGTATGTGGTACTGTTTCCGAAATCACACCAGATGAACTGATTTTGGTATTGCAGGGCGATGTTCGTGGCGTTATCCGTCGCACAGACCTGTCACGTGAAAAATCAGAACAAGACACCGGCAAATTCAATGTTGGCGATTCAGTCGAAGCATCTGTTGTTTCTGTTGAAGACAACACTGTTAAACTGTCAATCCGCGCATTGCAGGTGACACTGGAAAAGCAGGCAGTCAAAGAATTCGCAAACGAAGCAGACAGCGGTTCTGTTTTGGGCGATATCTTGGGCGCAGCTATCGAAAACAGCAAAAAATAATTCATGTTTTGAATTATTTCTGAACCGGCAATTCGCCGGTTCTTTTTATTGATAAAAACAAGCAAAAATGCTACTATGGTCATATACAAAAGGAGTTTTCTGATGAAAAAAACAGATATAGAAAAGTTCTTTGTGGCATCGCAAAAAATCAAAAATCTGAATCCTTTTCAAGAACGCCTGGTTCCACGATATGCAATTATCGATGCAACAAATAAGGAACTGAAAGATATAGAAAACTCTACACCCGTAAATAGACGTACAGCAGAATTTCAACAAGGCATAAAATTAGCAACCGAACTGATTCAGACACAGAAAAAAATATACGACAGTGTTTCAAATATGCGCGATTTGCAATTGCTGACAGGGGTAAATGACGACCGCAATGACGTGGAAAAATTTGTCGATGGCGTGGGGGCATTTATGGAATCTTTACGTTCGGCACAAAAATGACATTTGAATAATATCCGGTATCAATGCCGGATATTATTTTTATAATAAAGAAGAGGTATAAATATGAAAAAGAAAATTATTGTTATGATGGGCGGTCAGGGTGTTGGTAAGGGAACTTTTTCCCGACTGCTGTGCAAACAAGGAAATTATAAACACATCGATGTCGGCGGAATATTGCGTACAGCACCCGCTGATTCTGACGTTGGGCGCACAATTGCAATGGGAAATCTGGTACCAGATGAAATGCTGTTTGACCTGATGAAAGAAACAATACCGACAGACATTGATACAGTACTTGATGGATTCCCACGCAAACTAAGTCAGGCACAATGGCTGGTTGAAAATTATGCAAAAGATTATGATATTCATATCTTGTATTTAACAGCACCAGAAGAAATACTGATGGCACGCATAAACAAACGCATACGCGAAGGTGGCGGACGCGCAGACGATGCGCGCAGCGACGTTATTCGCAGACGACTGGATACATACAAGACAGTGACGATGCCTGCAATCGAATGGTTGAGTACGGCACCAGGAATTAAATTTTCAACTGTTGACGCACGTGGAACAGAAGCCGAAAACTTTAACGAAATTTTAACCGCTCTAAAAATCTAAACAATAAAGAAATCCCCAGTTGCCTGGGGATTTTGTCCAATATATGTTAGTTTTTTATTTTTTGTTCTATCCAATTTTTAGAAACGAACATTCAGGCGAACACCCAATTCTGCCTTGACATCTGTGGTGTTCTGGGATTGACGATGACCATTGTCAAATGTGTATTCGCCATAAACCGCAACCTGCATCGCATCTGTGATTTGATTTGCAACAGTGACGTTAAAGATATATTCATCAAAACCGTCGTTCATGTCTGCAACTTCGTTTAACAGACCTGCAACAACCTGTTGTTGAGCCTGAACACCAGCACCAGCAATTAATTCTGGTTGAGTCATCACATATTGCAAAGCTTGTTCTTGAGACAACGTTGGCTGGGCAGCCATTACGCCAGCAACAGCAACCTTGGTTGCAACTGTTTGGTCTACTGAACCAAGGCTGGTAGCCAAACCTTCGACCCCATTATCTTCGTGACGTTTCCATGTGAACGAACCGCCAACAGACCAACGGTCATCAATCTGATAGAATGTTTTTAAACCAGCATTGAATTCTGTTGTAGATTTCAAATCAACGGAAATTTCAGACGGGATACCCAAAGAGGTTGCTGGAACCCCACCCAATTTTTCAACTTTAAAGTTTGAAACATCAATACTGTTGTTATCGTTGCCGAATGTGCGCAAAACTTCTGCGAATGCGGCGGCGGTGAATTTAGACCATGTGCGTCCAAACTGTGTTCCAACATGGAAACCCCAACGACCATTTGAATAGTTATCATATGTGAAACCATTCGCAGCATAAGAGCCGGACATTTCACTGATACCACCCAACTGGGCATCAGCATACAAATCCCATGCGAAACCTGTATCTGTATCAATTACACGGTATTTCAAACCGGCACGACCCAGGTGCATGCCCTTGCGGTCAATGTCGCCGTCATGTGTATAGCCAAATTTACCATACAATTCCAAACGGTCTGTGATACCGTATCCCAATTCTTCGTGCAGACGCCAAATTGGAAATTCAGTCGCGCCCGCGTGACCTTTCTTTTTTTGTGCCTGTGATGCGTCTGCCTTTTTATACATAACACCAACAGATGTTTTGGAATAAACCGTGCCTTGTGTTGGCATATACAGTGGGTTCTCCAAATTCGCAGCATATGCAGGTGCCGCCAAAACGGATAATGCAACCGCTGCCTTTACTGTTTTTTTCATCTTTATAACTCCTTGTTTTCGATGAAATTCCACACCCCCATTATTGGCAAGATGCGGGTCCACATCCATACCGCCCATTATTGGCAACAGTATGTGTTTGTGATATGAACGTTAAGTATTTTTACCTATTGCAAAACAATTGTCAAAAAATCTTTTTTCTTGACACACGCCCCTTGAAAAGTTATGGCATGCGAACTATATAAGTATGATGTGGGTGGACAGCCGCATTTTAACAAAAGGAGTCCGACATGACAAACCAAGTAAATATCGCAAATTTTCAACAAAAATTTATCATCAATGTTGATGCCAAAACAGCCAAACAGGTACCAGTGGAACAACGCAAAATTTTAACCCAGGCATATATGAAATTGTTTTCTGGGTTTGCGTGGGTAAACTGGACACAGAAACATTCGCTGGGGCGTGCATGGCAAACCGCGCTAAATCAATGCGCATCAATGGTCGCAACAAAAAACAAGAAAAATCCAGCAGCACGATACCTGAACAATGTTTGTGAGGCACATAAAAAATACTGGTCACGCATAATCATGCTGAATCCAAACAGCGAAAACACAATCAATAAAAAAGAAGACTATATCAAAAAAATGCATCTGCATGGTCAAATGATGATTAAGCAGGCCATGGATACAATCAATATGATTCTGGCACGATATAACGAATTCATGGAAACAATCGAGGCACAACAACAACCAAAACAAAAGGCGCAAGAACAACAAAACGCTAACAAGCAGAAAGAACAGGAGCAGGCAAAACAAAAGCAAGCACAAAAACCAGAACAGCAAAAAAAGCCTGCACAATCGCGCCCCGACAAACAAGAACCACAAAGACAAGCTGCGCAACAACAACAGGTGCAGCAAAAAATGCAACCACAGGCAAAGCCACAAGAAATGGTAAAACCGACCCAACAAAATGCACGTACTGGGCAACCAATGATGCAACGTCCACAATCACCACTGAACCGCGCATTACCACAACGTGCGGACATGATGCGCCCTGCCCCAGGTCGTGCAATGGAAAAACCAGCTGTTCAAAAGCAACAAAATACAAACCACAGGGAAAAATTTGTCAAAGGACAACAAAGAGTTAAAATATTGCAGGTAAAACTGCGCGTGCTTCGTATCGCAAAATTTAAACAAGCGGGCATAATGCGCGATTTTGGACAACAGCGCGCCTAAACAAAAAAACGCCCCAGCATGGGGCGTTTTTTGTTTTGAATACTGTCATATACAATTTGTTCACTTCTTTTGATATATTGATTATATGGCAGATGAAATTAAATACTTTTTATCAGAAACAGGTGATGGATTTGATGCGATTTGGAACGGCAAAAAAATCGGCGAAATTACATACGTTCGTGTCGGAAATGATAAAATGATTATCGATTATACCGGTGTTGACCCAGATTTCAGACACCAACACGTTGGATTAAACCTGGTTCGAAATGCAGCCAATATTGCACGCACACAACATAGATATATAATCACCCTGTGTCCGTTTGCACGCGCAATGTTTAATCGCTATCCCGAATTTGATGATGTGCGGTTATTAAATCATCATTAAATAAAAATTCCATTGATATAGTATTGTTTTTTTACCATAATGCACATCATCAATTATGGGGGAAAGAATTATGCGTAAACTATCACGTGGAACACTAATTTTTCTGATTTTCTTAAATGGGTATGTCAGTTTGTCCTTGGAATTGGCGGTATTAAGACAATTATCGTTCTATGTCGGCAGCAGTGCCGTTATCACCAGTATTATTATGGCGATATTTTTAGGATTTATGTCACTGGGGTACTTTGTCGGCGAATCACAAAAAGTCAATGATAATAAAATACGCCCAATATTAAATGTTAGTTTCTTGATTATCGCAGCCCTGTCTGTACTGGCGGCAAGTTTCCCATTAATCACAGAATACTTTTTATTAATGTATGTTGGTGGGATAAAATCTGGGGCGATACAGACGTTTATTTATTCGCTGATATTCTTGTCCACAGGGCCATTCTTGTTTGGATTTAATACAACACTGTTGTCACGCCAACTGCATTCGTACAATAAAAATTGCACGGGCAATATTATGGCGTGGGATACAATCGGTTCCGTATTCGGGTCAATGGCAACAACATTGATGTTAATGCCGTTCTTGGGTGTAAATTATACCGTTGTATTAATCACAATATTATCTGTGGTTGGTGCATTAATCCTGCGTCGTCGTTGGTGGGTATGGGTTATGTGTACAATTGTTTTAACCTTGTCACTTTATATCAACAGCGATACATATCAACGCACAAAGATGGGCATATTGGTAAACAATGCAAATTCAACAATTTCTGTATCTGAATATAATGACAGTACGCGTGTGTTATATATGAATGGGTTGCCAATGTCTGTATACAACGCAAAAAATGGTGGTACAGCAGAATACGTAAACTATCTGAATGATAATTTCATATATACGATGCCATCCGATAAAAAACATAAAGTCTTGGTTCTGGGGGCTGGCGGTTTTACATTGGGGTTGCAAGATACACATAATGAATACACTTTTGTTGATATTGAACATACATTAAAAGACGTTTCAGAAAAATACTTCCTGGGGCAGAAGTTAGGCAACAATAAGAAATTCATCGTCGCAGACGCCAGTCAATTCTTAAAGAACACCGACATACAGTATGACTTTATTTTATTGGACGTATATTCAAATTCATATCAGGTTCCAGAAGGATTAATTACAGCCGAATTTATGGAACGCCTGAAATCACGTATTGCACCAAATGGCATTATCGCAATGAACATGATTGTTAATCCAAATTTTAACGATAAATACAGTCGCGTTTTTGACAATACATTTAATACAGTATTTCCATATAACACTATGCGCCAGGTTATCGGTGCATTTAATCCATGGGAACAAAAAAATGATCCATCGAATGTCGTGTATATCTATTACAACATTGAAAATGACGGACGAATATATACAATAAATAAAACGCCTGTAATTTATGACAGATAAAAAAACACCGCCCAAATGGGCGGTTTGATTTTTAATTTAAACTATTTCTTTTTACGCGACACTGTTTTTTTCGACTGCGTTTTAACTGTGCGACGCTTTGCCGGGACATCAACCTCATCTTCGGTTGACATGATGTCGATATCAATTTCACCAGACGCGATGTCCATAATCTTGTTTATATTGCGGCGCAGATTTGGATGACTGTCTGCATATTTCTTAATACCGTATATAACACCCGCAGTGATAACTTTTTCCATATCGTCAAAATCGATATGTTCTGATATTTTCCCACGAACCGCAGAAACAACACTATTTAGTGTCTTTTTTGCACGACGAATAAAGCGACGACGACGATGCGCGCGTACCATTTCATGTATCCACATACCAATCAGAAAGGCAACCAGTGGGACAATTACACAGAACAAAAAATACCTGTACCAACTGTCGCAAAATTGTGTCGGAAACACAGAATCACACAAACGCTGAAAATGTAAAAAAGTGACAGCAATCATTTCGTAGATAGAAAAGACTGTGAAGCATACTTTTGATTTTAATAACATTGAAAGACTCCCTCTTGTTTATTGTTATCTGATTATATTTTGCATTATTTTCATATCGATATCACCAGGAACGATTTCATTTTCACAATTGACAAACGTTGTTTTTTGTGTTTTTATATAATCAATAAAGGAATCATAATGGCAAAGAAATGTATATTTTGTGGCAAAGACGCCCAATCAAAAAACAAAGAACATGTTATACCACAGTGGTTAATAAAACACACCAATCGCACGAACAAAACAATTCTTATTAAACCAGATTTACCTAATTTTAAGTTCATGTCTTTTACATTTCCGGCATGCACCGCATGCAATGACAGATATGCGAAACTGGAATCCGCTGTTAAGCCTATTTTATTAAACCTGATGGACGGCAAATCTGTCACACCAGAACAAATCAATCTGTTGTTAGACTGGTTTGACAAAGTAAGACTGGGCATCTGGTTGGGACAATTGTATTTAGATAAAAAACTGGACGAGGTTTCCCCACACCTGTTTATCGATACCAGAACAGGAAAAGCAGACAGAATGCTAAGTATAGAAAAAATGATAACGAATCCAGGCGATAAAGGAATTGCGTTTACTGCCACACAGACACCATCGTTTGAAAACTCACCATGCGCATGGCAATTAATTATTAACGACTATGTATTTACGAATGCTTCATCACACATGTTGGTTTCTGGTCACTTGGGCTTTCCATTTGTAAACAAACTATATTATCAAAATGATATTATGTGTGAATTAAACGTACAAAAAGGAAAAAATAGAATCATTAATCCAATCATAAAAGATTGGCGACCAAATACAGATTCTGTGACGTTTTATCAACCTATATTTTCCCAATACAATTACAAAGAACAAGCACAAGAATTATACAATAATGATTACGTCATAAACCATTGCCTGGATTTCACAAATGGGCGTGGTGGAATATTCTACCAAAAGGGCAACAAATCAGGCATACAATATTTAACCCGCCCTATTTCTGTAAATATAAAACCACAATGTATGGACGATTATAAATTTATAATACCTGCACTTGATTTACAAGACATCGTCACAAAAACATACGATTGTAATTCGCCGACAAAATCAGAACGCGATGCCTTTAACATGTATAAGAAATTTAAACTAAATCAAAACGAATTATGCAGAAATATGTGCAAACAAAAAAACGCCCCTAAACCAGGGCGTTTTTATTTCACTCATCAGAACTTTCTGTTTCTTGTTCTGCACGATCTTCGGCGTGTTTTTCAACGGCACGCGCAACCGTCTCAATTTGCAACAGCTGATTTTCTAATGCCGCACGTTCAGATGATTTATATCCAGTTTCTGTATCACCAGTTTTGGCATCTTGTTTAGATTCTACATCCTTGGCAACAGCAGGATTTATTAAATTTTTGTAAATCTGAAGTGCCTCGTTCGTACCTGCCCTATCACGTGCCAACAAACGATTTTCAGGGCCAGGAAAGAACCAATCATCTAATTTTTCAGCCGTAATTTGCATAATAGGACGCGTACGTGCCTGGGCAACCCACTTTGGTAATACAGGCGTATCAGAATAATACCACAACGCCCCCCAATAAAATATACCCATAACAACAATGCCACGAATAATACCAAATATTACCCCCAATGTTTTGTCGGTGACATTCATGATACTGTCTTGGATTTTATCGCGCAATTTCTGGTTCAAGAAACCGAACAACAACAACACAGCAAAGAATATCACAAAATATGACGCAACCAATGTACCAACGGTCGATTCAGATAAATCAAACCAAGACTGCAACAAGCCATCCAACCAGGGCGATACGAAACGCGCGGAAACCGCCGCAGCAACCCATGATAATGTCGCCACAGTTTCATATACGCCACCACGTACAGTTGCCCAAATTGTGGACGCCAAAATGACGCCCACATAAATATAATCAAGTATCGTTAAATCAAACATATTAGTTCCGGTTTATAGATTAACCTTATTTCTTTTTATCTTTGCGAACCAAGACAAATCCCAACCCCGCAACCAATGCAATCAACAGACCCCAAAACCAAATTGTGCTGTTGCCCTTGCCATCAGCAGTTGCGACTTCTTCTGTCTTTTCTTCTTCGACAGTTGCAACATATTCAGACACTGCGTTTGCACGTTCTGCATTTTCTGTCTTGAACTTTTCCGCATCTTCTGCCATTGCTTTTTTATTTGCGGCTGCGACTTCTTTCTGCTCTTTATTCATGTCTGCTTCAACATGTTCGCGCAATGTATCTTGCATAAAATCTGCATATCCCTGTTCACATTTATCACCAATTACCAAAACAGGAACACCACCAGATTCAAAACCACATTTTTTCAACGCTTCTTGGAATTTTGGCAGGTTTGCCTGTTCCATAACATTTACTTCTGTGACCTTTAATTCTGGATATTCATAAACCAATGTACTTGTAATAAATTCACGCGCGTGATGACAATGTGGACACGACGGTGAATAATAAACAGTAATATCAGCCGCAGACGCAGCACCCACAAACGACAAACCCAAAATTGCAGATAGCAATGATAATTTTTTCATATTTTCTCCTTTTGTTTAATCGATTATAGAAAATATATAAACGCGCGCGCAAGCAATTTTTAATAAATTTTTTCCTGTTGATTTTTTCCCGAACTGCAAACATTATATATCAAAAGATGGAGTTAACAAAAATGTTCACATTAACACAATTTCCCCTGCCCTATGCGACAGATGCACTGGCACCATACATATCACAAGAAACGTTGGAAACACATCATGGCAAACATGTTGCAACATATATCGATAACTTGAACAAATTGATTGCAAATACACCGTATGAATCCGTATCACTGATGGATATTATACAAAAATCTGCGACGACACCGGGACACGAAAAAATTTTTAACAACGCGGCACAAATATATAATCATGACTTTTTCTTTCAGGGCATGTGTCCACGCTGCACAACAAAAATACCAAATGAAATCATCGAACAATTTGGCAGCCTGGAAAACTTTAAAGAACAATTCAAAGCCCAGGCAACCGCCCTGTTTGGCAGTGGCTATACATGGTTAGTACGCGACAGTGATAACAAACTAAAAATCATAAACATGGCAAATGCAGACACACCAATTGTTCATAATATGCAACCTATTCTGACATTGGACGTTTGGGAACACGCTTATTATCTGGACTATAAAAACAAGCGTGCAGATTTTGTTGATAACTTCTTAGACAATCTGGTTGATTGGAATTTCGTGGCTGAAAATTTAAAGCAATAATTACAGATATAAAAACACCGCCAAAATGGGCGGTATGGCCGTTTGTTGTTTCTATCGTTGTTTATAGTAATAGCAGTTTTTTGCGATATTACGAGCCTTGTCTATCAGCCGTTCGTCTGTAAACCATTCTGTGCCATCTTTGTGAAACCGAAATGATTTATGACGGCCAGTTTTCACCATGTTGCCATTTGCACCTTTGAACTCTGTTATTTGCTTAGCATCAATTGTTGGATAGATATAATCCCCACTATATACAAATCCCAGCTTGCAATTCTTGGGGCATCCATAACAACGATTGCCCTTGTGCTTGTCTGTATAACTTTCAAACGTGTCTATAAGATAATTTGTATTATTACGCAATTCCAGTTTTTTGTTCAGTCGTAATTGTATCTTGTCAATCAGCATAAAAAAGTGAGAAGATAACAGAGGCACAAACACGTCCGCTGTACTGCGTTTTGACGGACAAATCGCATGTCCGACATTTAGTCTGGTTGTTGCGGTGGCTATATGTTTGTCATTATGAAACAGGTCAATTTTTCCCTTGCCGGACGGGTTGTGTTGGGCTTCAATGGTCATTCTTGCCTTGCCACAACGTCCCACCTCTGAGACATAGGCAATGATTATTTGCCATTTTGTCTTGTTTTCTGTTCCCATATTTTCTATAAAAACAGGACATTCACTGTTGCTTAGCACGGATTCCGCAATTGAATACATATCCCCGACTGACATTTTTATAGGCGGTTGTTCTGCTGGCATCTGTGTAAATGACATTTTCATTACCCTTTACATTTGTTTTTCATGTAATTTCTGCTTAATGTATGACAACATATATTTAATTTCTGCCTGATTATTCAGTATTTCCAGTTCTGTTTTGCTGGGGCGCAGGATTTTATATTGCCGGCATACTGCATCGTCTGGGGCATCGCAAATACAAGTTGAACCACGCTTGTGTTTGCAGTCTTCGCCTGCAAAATAGTTTCTGCAAATTTTAACTTTTTTATTCCAAAATGCCATTTTGATTTTTCCTTTTTATCGTGTTTTATAGTGGTCGCATAGGCGGGCGATTTTGCCAGCCAATAATTTAGCGTCTTTTTCATGTTGAAAAAGTTTGGTTATAATAACCTCTACACAGGTGGACTGACTTTTATGATTCTCGTCAATATAGTGCGATATTTTTTGCCCACCAATTGTTGGATAAATATGACATCTCCATGGGCAATACAGATAATTTAATTCGCACTGGTCTTCGCATCCATCGCATCTGTCCCTAGACAAAACATTGACATGTGCCAGGCCTGGTTTTGTATTTATGAGTTTTTCCTGTGTAAATGACATTTGGTTTTTCCTTTTAGCGTTGTTTTTGTGGGGCATAGTGTTCAGGGAACAATATTTCGCCAACCGTTTCACGAATGAATGGGTCTTTGCATTTTCCAGCTTTCAGATTGGCAAGGCAATGCTCTGCACTCCAACGGCAGTTATTTTGTTCAACACTCATACAATTTGTTCTGAAATTAAAGTCGTGCAAATCTTGAAAATCCGTTGTGATTTGCAATGTTGGACCGCCATCGCCAATACCAATATGCCCACCGTATTTTAATGATGCGGTTAATGAAAAACTGTGTTTGCGTGGGCGCAGGCACATTCCCTTTGGAACAGACGTGTTTAACAGTCTGCTGACAATAACGATTGCATCTTCCAGTGTCACAAGATGTTCAGACCCGTTTGGGTTTTTCAGAACAAACATTTCTGGCTTGCGTGTGTTGCATAACATAAAATGAACCCCATCACTTACTCTCATTAGATTCTCCTTTCTATCGTGTTTTATAATGGTCGCAGTATTTGACGATTTTCTGTGCCAGTTTGTTTATCCGTTCCTTTGCACATTCAATATCAATAAAAGAAAAAACATTATACTTTTGAGTTGCATCAATTATTTCGCCGTTTTTACCCTTGTACCGCTTGATTGGCTGACCGTCTATGGTTGGACAACACAGTGATTCAGTTCCCTTGCTGCCGCCCAATGCTGTAAAGTAGTGAAAGCCAAGTTTACAATGTTTGTCACAGCCATCGCAACGTGTTCCATCGGATACATTATGCAAATTTGTTTCTTTTTCCTGTGTAAATGACATTTTGGTTTCCTTTGTCTTGTAATGGTCGCAGTATCTTGCGATTTTACCAGCAAATGATTTGGTACATAATTCTTGTTGGAACGTCTGCTGAGGGGTACGGTTCTTTTTGACATCGTCACCAGCAAAGATGCGTATGTTTCTTTCGTTTCTAAAATTGGCTATGATTTCACCGGCAATGGTCGGGTAAATATAGTGTCCTTGACTGACATATACATAACCTAATTCACACTGCTTGTCGCAACCATCACACCTGTCCCCAGGGGAAACATATACCTGAAGCCGTTTTGGATCGATTTTTTTTGGATAGTTTTGCACAAATGACATTTTCATTACCCTTTATACTTTAATTCTGTTATGAACTTAGCACAAAATCACAGATTTGCAAGTTTTGTAAACAAATCACGCCACCCTTTTGACATCTGTCCCGACCAACAGAAACCTGTCTGTCGGGCAAGAAAAAACACCGCCCAACCGGGCGGTTGTTTTTATGGCATAAGACGCGTCGGTCCACGGAACAGGAATGTGGCCTCGCGCAAACTGGGCAGATCCAGCAATTGTTTTATGAATCTGGCACCGCCCATACCCCAACCACCATGCGGTGGTATACCATATCGAAAACATTCCAGGTACCACTGCAGCCCCGGTTGATGCAATCCTTTCTCGCGCAGTTGTTCGCACAGTTTTTCGTACGACTCTTCGCGTTGGGCGCAGGTGACGATTTCAACCCCACGATACAGCAAGTCAGCCGACACCGATATAGGTTGTCCATGTTCGCCAATGGCTTTCTTGTGATAGAACGGGCGGCATTCCCATGGCCATTCTGTGATATACACAAAATCTGAACCATAATGCTCGCGCACATATTCGCCAAGTGCTTTTTCTTCGGCGGTGGTTATGTCTGGCTCGGCGGATGCGCAACCCATTTCACGCAGGATTTCCTTGGCACGCGCCATGGTGATGCGTGGGATTGGTTTCTTTAACTGGAACTCTGATATGCCAAAGTATTTTTCAATCTCTTTGCCGCATGTCTTTTTGATGGACGTCAGCATATAGCGGATTGCCTGTTCCAGTTCGGACATTACTTCTTCAAAGCTTTCGATATACGCCATTTCACCGTCAAACGATGTGAATTCGGTCGAATGTCGTGTGGTAAAGGAATGGTCTGCACGGAATGCAGGTGCAACCTCAAACACGCGTTCCAGGCCCGCCGCGATTGCCATCTGTTTGAACAATTGTGGCGATTGCGCCAGGTATGCCGTTTGCCCAAAGTATTCCAGTTTGAATAATTCCGCCCTGGATTCAGACGGTGTCGCCATGATTTTTGGGGTCTGGATTTCAATAAATCCACGTTTTTCCAAATATTCATGGTATCCGGCCGTCATCGCAGACAGCGCACGCATTATCGTTGCGCCACGTGGGCTGCGCAGGGACAGAAAACGCCAATCCTGGGCTTTTTCAGGCGTGACCTCAACACTGCCCTTTGGGGTGACGGGGATTGGGGTCGCCTCGGCCAACGACATGATTTCCAGTTCAGAAACGTGGATTTCAAATCCTGATTCTGTGCTGGGTGTTTTTACAACCGTACCTGTCACAGATATAACAGATTCTGTTGTTATTTGTTTTGCCAATTCAAAGGCCGCAGTTCCACGTTCAATTACACACTGAACGGTTCCTGTGATTTCACGCAGGACAATAAACGCAACGCTTGATTGCGCACGTATCGTTTGTGCATGACCTTTGACTGTTATTGTTTCGCCAATTTTTTGTGAAATTTCGGCGATATGCGTTCTTATTTTAGACATCTTTAACCTCCTTTTGTGTTCGTTGTTTCATGTTTTAATAAGAACACAAGGACGTTAAACGCATATGCCAGTAATCTGAAAATATGCGTGACAACGTGGTGCCACCTTGTTTCGCAACACTGTCGCCAGGGTTGCCTTTTTAACTCTCGCTGGGTTCGCCATACCATTAAAGAGTCCACTGCTGTAACGGGCAGTCCCGGGAAGTTCTAGTAAGCGCAAGACACCTTGCCGCCGTTCTTCTTCCGCCTCGCCATTGTTAGAGGGTCATCGGCTTTTCACATTCTATTATAGGGCAAATATTTTCTTTTTTCAAGTTTTTTGTCAATTTTTTTGTGTTTGCCGCTTGGGCATTATTTGCTAACTGCCGGATTTTATGATAAAATATTACTTGATAATGTATGGGGGATTTTATGTCTTTGGTAAATGTTCATGATATAGATGGTAAATCCTATTCGGTTGATTCAGCGGAACTGATTTTCAATCCTGCGGTCTATGGTGTTGTCATTCGTGATGGCCAGGTATTGTTGCTGCCGACAAATGGGCGGTTTGCGGTTCCGGGTGGTTCTATTGAAATGGGGGAAAATCATGTTGATGCGCTGAAACGGGAAATCAAGGAAGAAACCGGCTTTGATGTTGAACCGGTTCGCTTGATGAATGTTTATACATCGCTGTACAAAAGTTTCAAGACAGGCAAGAATTTCCATTGCTTGCAGTTGTTTTATCTGTGTCGGGTTGTTGATGGTTCAAATGATATGCCGCATCTTACCGAAGATGAAAAACAGTATCTGAAACCAGCGCAATGGTTCCCTGTCCAGGATTTGGGAAATATGCAATATATTGGTGCGGAACCTGTCTTTGATGAGGTTTTAGCCTTGTTTAACAGTGGAGAGATTAAATGAAACGCGCAATTAAATTCAAGTTAAAAAATGGCAAGGTTGTGACTATCCGTCCATTGCGTGCCGATGATTATGATGCCGTTATGCGGTATATGAAAGAGTTTAGGAAAGGCCCCAGCGCAAAATGGACATGGCAGTATCCTGAACGCCCCTTGCCACCCAAGGAACGGGCTGTAAAAGATTGGACAAATGAAAACGGTTTGTTTGTTGGCGCTTTTGATGGTGATCGGGTTATAGGTACGGCAAACATTGCCAAGAAAATGCCAGACCATCCGTGGTCGGGACGTGTTGCGGTCACAGGAACGACAATATTGGAAAAATATACCTCAATGGGACTGGGGACTAAGTTTAAGCAGATTGTTGGCAAATGGGCGATTGAGCATAATGTTCACAAACTGCAGACCGAGGTGCGACACAGAAATACGCGTTCGCTTGGTAATCTGTTAAAACAGGGTTATGAAATTGTAGGTATTTTACACGACACTGCATTCATTGACGGCGAATGGTATCATGAATACATTCTGGAAAAGATTTTGGAAAAGTAAGGGTATTATATAATGATTTATTATCATAAAAACGAAATTGTTATCAGGGATTTGATAGAACCAGATGCTGAAAATCATATTTTTCAGGTGTTTTTAGGGGAGCGTTTTTAGCATAGCATGGTCGTTTGAAAAACATACATTTACATACACTCTGGGACAAAAGTCGCAGGTTTCTGCGGTTTTGCGGGGCGCATAACACACGACAAAATTCTTCTAAAAACGCTTGACTTCTGCCTTTTTTTAGTATATTATATGCAACGCTATTCGGGCATAGTTCAGTCGGTAGAACAACGGTCTGTTAACTTTTCAGATTCAATCTTCCTATATCTTGATAAACCTGTATAAAGCTCTCAATTTTCTTGATATTTCTGAAGTTTTTTTTGGTACCGTTTTTGACGAACATACCCTGCATATACCCTACAAATTCATCTGTGTTTTACACAGCCGCTACACAGCACACCATTTTACACCGATTTTTTTGCAAATCGCCAAAACCGTTTTTCAGCATATCCGATGTACGGTTTTGGATATCGTTGGATAGATTTTTGCAATAAAAAATAATATTAGCCCCGCAAAATGCTTATCATACAATCTATTGACTGGCGCATTTCTTCATCTGATAGCTCCAATGGATGTAAAGGATTTCCCTCATTCTTTGATGCTTCTGGATGGTGATAAAAATTTCTTATATACGTCATTAAGGTACGTGGTTCAGGATCAAAAAAAACTCCATCTTTTAATCGTGCCCATGTTTTGTCTTGTTTAATGCCATTTTTTTTCAAAAAATCTTCCATTTGATTTTCTTTTTCACAATTATTTTTCTCTTGTATCAATCCATATAATTCATCATGAAACTCTATCGTAGGTATATTAAAAGCAAAATATTTTATTTCCGCATACGTAGGTCCATAAGGTAACACAGACTTGTTGTTAACAGTATGCTGTTGTGTTTTTCCATCTATTTCTGTAAAAACTATTATCTTCGCTTCTTTATCCATAGCATCTTTTACAACATGTTCGGAATGAGTGGCAAAAAATATTTGTGATTTTTGTTCTGTTTCTGTCTTAAATAAATCAGAATAATATGAAAATATTTTACTTTGCCATCTGGGATGCATACTAATTTCTGGTTCATCTATTAGAATAACACTTCCGTCTAACAGTTCTTTATCTTTCAGTAACTCGCCGCCCCTAAATACAATCTGTTTTTCTCCAGAGCTTAACTCTTCTAAATATATTATTTTACCGTATTTTTCAAAAATAACCTGTCTTTCATCTTTTTGTGTTTTTGCCCCTCTGAATGTAATATTACCAAGCATTGAGTTATAAGCTTTAGAAAATCTACTCGTATTTTTGTGTATTACATCAGCACTAGGAGGTACATCCGGATTTTCAAGCACCCATTGTTGCAAATCTTCAGCGTCTTTTGCAGGCAAATCTACAAACAATTGTTTTAAATCACTTGCTTTTTCATCATTGGTTCTTTTTGGTATGTGTGAAACGCTATCCAATCCCTTAGAAGTTATCGTCGTTATCTTTTTTGTTTTAAAGCTCATCTCTGCGCTCATATATAAAGCCCGAAAAAAATCTTCTATTTTGTGTCCAAGCACCCCCTGTTTTTCCTCTTTTGAAAAAGTATAAAAATATTTTCCTGCCTCTGTTCCAGATTCTGATGGTACGAAACGGAAAACAAGTTTCTTATGACCAATACCATCTTCATTCAATATCCTTGATACTTCAATCTGCTCATGGTAAGTCAGATAAAATTCTATCGTGATATTGCACGTTATTCCCCCAATTATAAAACTTCTCATATTCCTAACAATATTATTTATAAGTTCCAGCAATGTTGTTTTCCCTGTGCCATTTTCGCCGGCAAAGACTATATTTTTATACGGGGTACCGTTTGTGTCACAAAAATTCAATTCTAAGTCATGCAAAATTGGATGATTTTTCAATTTTAAACTTGCTATTTCCATATTTGGTCCTTTTAAACCAAACATACAATGATAATGATGTAAATTCAATAACTTTATATAAAAACCGCCCATTTGGGCGGTTTGTATTATTTGCACTCAAACACACTATATCTGTATGTATTCAAATTAGGATTCGATTGAAATATGTTTGTGTTTGCTGTTGATTTTGGAACAGATGCGATGATAGATTCATTCAGTTGAGTGCCATCATTAAAGTCGCTGCTCATGGAAATATTAGAACTAGTCCCTACATTTCCGCCTATTTGTAAAATCTTTTTTGCAATATAATTATGTGCAAAAATAGAATTACCATTCGCACTAACATAGCCAATCAGTTTACACGTTTTTTTGTTGGGCAAACCATATAAATAAAAATCTACAGCATCGTGTTTATATGCTTCCGTTTCGTAAGCATCGATAGACTTCGCTGATATTGTAGTGTAGTGAAAGCCACCATTACCGTTGATTATTTTATTGCCGTCATAAAGGTACATTCCTGTCTCTCCAGGAACAACACATCCAGACAAAACACACAACAAAGGAATTAAGCATATTTTTTTCATTTTTTGCCCCATTTGTAAAAAATTAACCACCAACAGAATTGGTGGTCGAAGGGAGGTGATAAATCATAGTATCTGATATGATTTCGTGGCCTTTTGGAATTAACCATTATAGCCAACGACTCCCTTGACCATATGGACAAGGGTGATAAACGGCGCAAAATTGCACCATTACATCCGATAACGATGCAAAGTCGCACCGCAGATACTAAAGACTTATCACAGTCTCGACCCAATTCTCATTGGAATCATTTCATACTCTATCACCAAAAATCAGAAATGTAAATTGAATATATTGAAAACTATATCGATGCTTACTTAAACACTGCTAAAACATATATAAAATAATATATGTCGTATATAGTAGAGTTTTATAGCGTTTTCAAATAATTATCAAGTTTGTTCAAAAAAGAATCAGCCTGTTTCATAAATTCATAGGCCATATGTTCTAGCTCAATCCCTTTTGTATTTATCTCACAATTATGGGCAAAATCCTGATTTCTTAAATTTTTTATACTAATTATCGCCTCTTTTTCTGTTGCATCGCATATGTTCATTTTAAAACAGTGTATCGCTAATTCGATAGTGTCATAACGAGTATCTTTTTCTATACAATTTACAATATTAGAGTTTATTAAATCAGCATTATTGTTACAGTACAAATCAATTTCTGCAGACAGTTTTATGATAAAATATTCCGCTAAAATTGATAAAATCTGTGCAAAATTACCGGGGCGCACTACACGCACCCCCGCAGGGATTCGTTCTAAAACATCTGTGTAAATACTATGCAGAGCCTTCGTATGATGTAACATATTTATTTCACTATTGTAAGTAACTACTTGCTAGACTCAATCTTTCGTCTACCAACTTTTTAGTTGTCGTACCGTTACCTCTTTCAATAATATCTTTATAATTATTATCGTTGAGCAACATAGAAAACTTATCAGCAAGGTTTGCAACTTCTCCATTACGCATCAAAGCGACAATTACTGAATCTAAAACCGTATAATTTGGCATTGATCTGGTATTTATAGCAAAAGGTTTCTCATGTAATTTTTCAGAGATTTGCCGAACCGCGTTGACAAATCGCAAGGCAACTTCCTCCTTTGCTAGATCTTTATTTTGTTCCATATACTCATTAAGATAGCTTTTCATAACGCCAGTGTACTCTTTTTCGTAGAATGCGAAACAACGAAGCACCAATTCTAAATCAAGGAAGCGTTTACCAAGCCCCTTTACACCCAGTATGTGCTGCCAATTTGGGTTAGAATTTACTCTCTCCAGAGTTTCCAAGAATACACCATAAGCAATACTACGACGGATCTCCATATTATTTAATGACATTCCGCCAGTATTTAAACGCTCAAAAATTTTATATACAATTTCATTATCCTTTTGTGCAACAGGTCTAATAACCGTGGCTTGCATAACAACATTCATTAACCTCTTACGGTCATTTTCACTTAAATCTTTAAAAAACTTATTATTATAAGGACAATCTTCTCCTAGTTTTTTTAATTTGAACGCATTCATAACATAGGAATAAATTGTATTGATGCGCTGCAGTCCATCAACAATCGTAAAATGCGCCCCATCATTAGTGAACAAGAATACAGATGGCACTGGCAGACCGCGTAAAAAAGAATCTATCAATTTAGATTTTCTTGTGTCATCCCAAACAGGTTTACGTTGAAAATCTGGAACAGAAAATGTTTTATCTTCTTTGTCAAAATATTTAACATAGTTTTCCAAGGTATAAAAAGCAGGATACGATGTTATTTCGTAATTTACATACGCTACCTCCTCCTCCTCCTCTATCAACTTTTCCTGTTCTCTAATTTCTTCATCAAAACAAGATGTGTATACATCCATTTGTATTCCTTTTTATTCAATATAAATTATTTACTGGCAATAAGATTGTATTTCTATTTTTTTCTTAAATCAACATTAAATTCAATGTTTCCTCTGCTACTGATTTCATATTTTTTGGGCGTTTTTTAGGTGACATTTTTAGCGTGGCGCGGTCGTTTGAAAAACATACATTTACATACACTTTGGGATAAAAGTCGCAGGTTTCTGCGGTTTTGCGGGGTGTGCGACACACGACAAAATTCTTCTAAAAACGCTTGACTTCTGCCTTTTTTTAGTATATTATATGCATCGCTATTCGGGCATAGTTCAGTCGGTAGAACAACGGACTGTTAATCCGTATGTCACTGGTTCGAGTCCAGTTGCCCGAGCCAAAAATTTCCCGGTTTTCCGGGATTTTTCTTTACTCTTATAGCGGCAATTTGTTCCTGTATAAAACACACAAAAACGTCAAAAGAGTGTCGAAAATGGACATTTTTATCCTATTTTTTACACAAAATCACACAGAATCACACAGGAACTGGCGGACTGATTTCTATATAGATATCTATG
>JAZRPS010000014.1:0-44541 GCA_045649345.1 Candidatus Enterousia sp.
CTCATCGCTATCATCTAATTCTATTTCTTCTATCCAACAACGACAATTGGGGTGGTGAGGATTTTCTGGTAAATCTTCCATATTTTCATAAATTGTATCAGCAAAACCCAAACAATCATCACACGTCCGCTCGTCTACTTCTGTATGCCACCGCCATGCGGTTCTGACTGTAATATTACGCCCCGTTGCATCTGTACGACTGTTACCATATTTATTTTCAAAATAATCTTGTACCTGTTTGGCTACAGCAGCGTGGTTGGGATCGTTGCTGTTTGAATATGCGTCGCTGCGCATAAGGTTTAGTATATTGTTTGATAATTTGTTCATTTTTAATCCTTTTGGTAATAAAAAACGCCCGCGTGGGCGGGAAATAAAAAAACGGCATAATGCCGTCATTTGTTGTTGTCTATTATACCACAAAATGCAAATTTTTTCAAGAAAAAACGCCCCTGACGGGACGTTTTATAATGGGGCGGATAACCGGACTCGAACCGGCGACATTTGGTACCACAAACCAACGCTCTAACCAACTGAGCTATATCCGCCATACTGAATTTCTATCTTGGTGGAGCTGATCGGACTCGAACCGACGACCCCTTGCATGCCATGCAAGTGCTCTACCAACTGAGCTACAACCCCAATAACTCCGCGTCAGGGCATTATTCTATATTGTCATTGACCAAAAGTCAAATCATTTTACGTGTATTTTCATAAAATAAAAAAATCCCCCGATTTCCGGGGGGACTTAGCGACTGTCTTTTTGAGAGCCTTTTATTCTTTTGGCTATTTCGCGCATATTTATTATACCACGACTGCCGACACCGATGTGCAATTCCTTGGTCGCTTCAATCAGCTTTTCAGTATTAGCATCCGATTTTTTTATCTTATTCAAGGCCTCTTCTTGTGCAGCAGTCAACTTCTTGATTTCCACTTTCTGTTGTTCATTTAACAACCGCATTTCTGTCAAGGTTGCGTTTGTTTCACTCCATGCCTTTTGAGTTTCTTTTAGTTTGCCTTTTATTTCTGCGTTTTCTGCCATAAGTATTGCATTTTGTTCCATAAGCCCTTGTATAGGCGATTTGTATTCTATGTTAATGTCCGGATTCAGTATTGTATCGATTTTATATTTTTGTGCGATTTGGTTTTCTAAATCGTCATCACCAACATATTTAGCAAATATTCTCAAATCCTCGATTTCTTTTTCGATATGTGATACATCGGGAATTGTTTTTTTGATTTCTGTTTTTATTAAATCTTGCAATTTGGCTTCTGCTTCTGTAAACAGTACGTTACACATATCGGGATTTAGTTGTCTGCCGTACGCAGTAGCCAAATTAAAAAAATCACAAACCCTTGCTAGCGGGCTTTTTGTGCGCAGTGTCCGAATTTTAATGCGTAATGGTTTGGAATATTTTCCTTGGTCCAAGATTCTTAACGCATCATATTTTACCTGTTCATCTGTGATAGAGTCAATATTCTTCACAAATACTGATAACATGTGTTCTGGTTTTGTTTTGGCTTTAGCCAAACCGTCTCCATAGAAAGGAGATCTGCGTGTGGCAAAAAATGTCCCCAAAACCATTTTCAACAGTTCTAACAATGAGGATTTTTTCTTGTCTTTTGCCAACGCTACAATATCTATATCCATATCATGAAAGGGTGAATGCTGGGAACCCTTATTACGGTTAGATTGTATAACTTTTTCAATGCTTTCAGGGTTTGCATTCTCGTTATCAATCGCTAAATATACATCTATAAATAATTCATTAAACGCAGAATCTAGATCGGCCTTTAATATGTGTTTGGTACATGTGGTAAAAAAATTTGTTTCTTCTGGTGTCATTTCAAAGACCTCTTCGTTTTTTATCCTATGACCTTAATTGTACCACAAAAACACTAAATTTTCAAAATTATTTAGATGCCTGGACATCGATTTGTATATTTCTACTTGCCAATTGCGGAATCAATTTGCTACCCTTTCCATACGCTAAGGAGTATTAAATATGGACTATCAATTATTAAAAGCCGAAGTTGAACAGAAAACTGCCCAAACAATCGAAGTATTAAAGGGCGAATATGCTGGTTTGCGTACTGGTCGTGCATCTGTACATTTACTGGACGCCATTCGCGTACCTGTATATGGCGCAGAAATGCCAATTAACCAGGTCGCAACCGTTGCAACACCTGATAACCAGACGTTGGCTGTGACTGTTTGGGATATTACAAACGCGCCTGCTGTTGAAAAGGCAATTCGTGATTCTGGACTGGGGCTGAATCCAATGACTGCTGGTGGTGTAATTCGTTTGAACATGCCACCATTGACCGAAGAACGCCGTCGTGAATTAACCAAGGTTGCCGGTAAATACGCAGAAGAGGCCAAGATTTCCATGCGCAATATCCGTCAAGACGCAATGGGTAAAATCAAACGCGCCGTCACAGACAAAGAAATTTCCGAAGATGATCAGCGTAAATACGAAGACGATATTCAAAAGGTCTTTGACAAACGCGGAACCGAGGTTGATGCCCTGGCACGTGAAAAAGAAGCCGACATCATGTCTGTTTAATAAAATTGTTTTACACAAAAATTCGGATACTAAACATGTTCAAATTATTTAAAAAACAAGAAAAGAAACAAACTGTTGCACCATCTGTTGTGCCACAGCATATCGCGTTTATATGTGACGGCAATCGCAGATGGGCTGAAAATCGTGGGTTGCCACCATTAATGGGACACCAGGCTGGGATTTCAAATTTTGAAAACCTGGTTGATTGGTTTATCGCGCGTGGTGTATCAACAATTACGTTCTTTTGTTTCTCAACAGAAAACTGGAACCGTTCCCAGGACGAAATTGATTTCTTGATGGATTTATTCTATACAGAATTAACCAAGAACATGAATCATGCGCTGGAAAAAAATTTGCGTTGTCGTGTGATTGGTTCGCGTGACAGATTACCGGAAAAATTGGCAAAATTGTGTGACGAACTGGAAGAAAAAACTGCTGAAAACACTGGTGGTACGGTTGCGTTTGCGGTGAATTATGGTGGCCAGCAAGAAATAATCGATGCGGTAAATGCGGCAATCAGTGCCGGGGAACCTGTCACGAGTGAGAGTTTTGAAACCTATTTAGATACTGGCGACCTGTTGCCGATTGATTTGATGGTTCGCACCAGCAATGAAAATCGAATTTCTAATTTCTTGCTATGGAAATTGGCGTATGCAGAATTGCTCTTCGTCCCTGAACATTGGCCTGATTTGGTCAAGGACGAAAAGTTGTGGCAATATGTTTTGGACGAATTTGCAAAACGTAATCGTCGCTTTGGCGGTGGAAAAAAGAAAAACTATACTGGTAAAAAATAATACCATGGGGGTGTAATATGACAAATACAAAACAAAGAATTATCGTTGGTGTAATTATGGCGGCGGTCATTGGACTGGTCGCATGGGTGCAATCTTTTGGTATTCCTGCGGTTCGTTATTTTGGGATTGCGGTTATTGCGGCGATGATTGTTGAATACATTTTGTGTTTGCGTCGCGCGTCACGTGATGCGGTTCGTCAGAATTGGTTGATGTCAATATTCTTTATTGCGTGGTTGGTTTTAATGTTGGTGTCTATGAATATTGTCGGCACGCGTCCGTGGATTGTGTTCTTGCTGTTATTAATTATCTGTTCTGCTGATATTGGTGCTTGGTTCTTTGGACGCTTAATTGGTGGCGACAAAATGTGGGAACGTCTGTCCGCGAACAAGACATGGGCTGGTCAGATTGCCGGCATCGTATGTGGTACATTTGCATCTGTAATGTACGGTCTGTTGGGTGCAGATATCTTCATGCCTCAGTTGTTATGGATTGGTATCAGTGTTGCATTGTTGTCACAGTATGGCGACCTTACCGCCAGCTGGATAAAACGCAAATTGGGGATCAAAGATTTTGGCACAATATTGCCTGGACATGGCGGTTTATTGGACAGGTTTGACGGTTGGATTTATGCCTTGCCGTTGGTATGGCTGATAATGATGTAATATAATTTAGAAAAGGTAAAGGACGGAAAGGAATGCATATTTTATTGACAGTTATTGCGTTATTGGTTGTCTTGGGCGTTGTGGTCTTTGTCCATGAACTGGGGCATTTTTTGGCGGCGCGCTGGGCGGGTGTGCGTGTTGATACTTTTTCGATTGGTTTTGGACCTGCGTTATTAAAGTGGCATGACAAACGCGGCACGGTTTGGAAATTGGCATGTTTGCCATTGGGGGGCTATGTTTCCATATACGGTCAGGAAGACATGTTTAACCGCAAGAAATATGCAGAAATGTCTGCCGAACAGAAAAAGGGGCATTATTTATCTGCGCCTGCATGGAAACAGTTTATAATTATTGGTGCCGGTGTATTTATGAACTTTTTATTGGCGTGGGTTATATATACATCACTGTTTATGTTTCAGCCAAGACTTGTCGGAAATTCACAGTTGCCGGTGGTCGGTCAGGTTATTCAGGAATCTGTTGCATTCAATGCCGGTGTAAAGCCTGGCGATACAATTATCAGGATTGATGATGCAAAGATTTCAAATTGGGGTGAATTAATCCTGGCCAAAGAATTGGCATCAAACCGTGACGCAGATGTTTTGATTGTCCGTGGTGATGAATTAGTCAATGTGAAATTGGCACCATCTGAACGTTGGGGCATGGTCGCAGACGGCAGTCGCAAGGCCGACCCGGAACGCCAGGGTTTATTCCGTGCAATGTATTCTGGTGCGCGCAAGACGTATTATGAATCAAAAACATTGGTTGTTGTGCTGAAACAAATTATCACTGGTGAACGTTCGTCAAAACAGTTGGGTTCATTTATCACAATTGCGGAATATTCAGGCAAAGCAATGCTGGCAGGTTTCTTTACTTTGTTATCATTAATTGCATTGTTGTCTGTAAATCTTGGTGTCTTGAATTTATTACCATTGCCGGTACTGGACGGTGGATATTTGCTGATATTGGTGATAGAGGCAATAACCCGTCGCAAATTACAGGGGCGCGGTATGGAAATTGCGATTATGATTGGTTGGGTATTAATTCTTGGTTTATTTGTTTTAACAATGTGGAATGATTTGGCACGTGTATTTGGGTTATAAAAATGAAAAGAATATCTTTGTTAACAGTTTTATCGTATTTCACCATTGCATCGGCATACGGTGCAACGGTATCGCGTATCGACGTATCTGGGAATCAGCGCATGGATGCAGAATCAATTCGTATTCTGTCTGATGTCAAGGTTGGCGATAATGTCGGCGATGCCAAATCAAATGAAATCGCCAAGAAATTACAAGAAAGCGGTTATTTTTCAAAAATAAACGTTCGTATGTCTGGCAATGTCTTAAAGATAGACGTGGTTGAGGCGCCGATTATAAACATGGTGACGGTCGAAGGCAATGATGAGGTTTCAACCGATGATCTGAAAAAAGAAATTCGTACCAAGGAACGTTCTTCTTATGACGCGTCAACAATTGGTGCAGATGTTCAACGTATGCTGACTGTTTATCAGCGCCAGGGTTTTTTTGGAACCAAGATTGAACCGCAAAAAATCGAATTGGACGCCAATCGTGTAAATGTGGTTTATGAAATTACCGAAGGGCATCCGACTTGGATTACAGACATTAAATTTAATGGAAATGAAAAGTTTAGTGACCGTACATTGCGCGATGAAATATTGTCGCGCGAACATGCTTGGTGGCGTTTTATGGCGCAATTTGATACATTTGACGAAGACAGAATCCAATACGATGGTCAGATGCTGCGCCAGTTTTATTTGCGCAACGGCTATGTTGATTTCAAGGTGACGGATACTGTTGGAACCTTTACCCCAGATCGTCAGTATTATTCTGTTGTCTTTACTGTTGACGAAGGCAATCAGTACAAATTTGGTAAATTAACAATTGATAATCCATTCCCTGATGTCCCAACGGATGAACTGATGGATGTAATTGTTATGAAGTCTGGCAAGACATACAATGTAGACTTGGTTGATGAAACAATGTCTGCCCTGCGCAGTCGGGTTGCAGATTATGGCTATGCGTTTATAAACGTTGAACCAATTCCAACCAAGAATGATGATGATAAAACGATTGATTTGGCATTCAAGATTCAGAAAACAAATCGCATCTATCTGAATTCTATAAATATTTTGGGCAATGTTCGTACGTTTGATTCTGTGATTGAACATTTGATACCAATGCGCGCCGGCGATCCTTTTTCATTACAGACAATAGAAGAGGGTCGTCAACGTTTAATGCGTACGCGTTATTTCAAAGATGTTCAAATGATTCCGACACGTGTTGCCGAATCCAACATGATGAATTTGGATATCAAGGTCGAAGAACAGCCAACTGGTGAATTATCTGGTGGATTTGGATGGTCAAATATTAATGGTTTTATGGTTGATGCCGGGATAACCGAAAATAACTTTATGGGGCGTGGTCAGGTTGTTCAATTGCGTGGTTCAATTGCCGAATATCAAAAGCAGGCATTATTCAGTTTCACAGAACCATATCTGTTTAATCGTCAGCTGTCTGGTGGTTTTGATGTTTCGTATACCATGTATGATTATTCATCCCTGGGCAGTTTTGGCTATGACCGTGATAGTCTTACTGTCGCCGGTCGTTTGGGGTGGCGTTTAACAGACCATTGGACCCAGAACGTTCGTCTATCTGCATCGTTTGATCAGAATTATGACATTCAAACAACTGATGGCTGGCAAAAGGCAAATTTGTATACCCTTGGTACGAATTTCAGATATTATAATTTGGATACCAACTTTGCACAAAATACGCATACTGGTGTCGTTGCGAATCTGGGGATTGCATATACCGGATTTGGTGGTACAGAATCATTTATGCGATACAGTGCAGATATCATCGGCATGGTAAATTTCTGGAATGATAAATGGCAATTACGTTCATCGTTGGACTTTGGTTATATTCAACCATTGGGCGATGATTATGTATCGCGTGTTTATCGTTATTTCTTGGGTGGCGAATCTTTGCGTGGTTTTGATGTCGCTGGTGTTGGTTCGCGCAACTGGGCATACAAGACATATGCATTGGGTGGTTTGTGGAAATTAAACGGTTCTACTCAATTGAACTTTCCAATCTTTATCCCCGATGAATATCAGATAAAGGGTTTTGTATTTATGGACTATGGCATCTTGGGCAAGCCGCCGGCGGACGAAGATTTTTTTGCGGGTCGTCCGAACGATATTGACGATGATTTGCGTACATCTGCCGGTGTTGGTATTTACTGGAACACACCGATGGGGCCAATGAATTTCAGTTGGGGCTGGCCATTAAAGATGAATAAATACGATCGCGAACAGAGATTCTTGTTGTCGTTTGAAACCCAGTTTTAATCTTGACGCGAACGATAGATTTTTCTTATAATTCAAAAAAGGAAGGAGTTTAGTCGTGAAAAAATTATTCTTTGGTGTTTTGGTTTCGCTGGCACTGGCTGGCTGTGGTCAGGTTTATGACCGTGAACCGGTCGGCGTTGGATACGATAACAACGAATTAAAATTAAGTCCATGCGCCTGCATAATGGTATATCAGGCATAATTGTAATTCAATATCGTGGGGGGGGATAATTGGAATATCCAGACGATTTTGATACGCCTGCATTCCCTGCAGGAAGACCGATAAATTCGACGCGCCTTGTATCAATCATTACAATGGTGGTGTTTTTGTTGATTGTTATTGCATGTGGTGGTGTTTTATGGATACAACAATCTTTAAAGATTCATCCCTTTTTAATTTCGGTAAATAATATTACGGGTCAGTGGAGAATCATTGGTCATGAACACGAAGATATTAGGGAAATCACCGCCACACGTTCATTACAAGAATCTGTTGTTGGTAAATTTTTGCAGACATGGTTTTTAGTTGCACCGAACGATGATTTGAATCAGGCGTTATGGAAATCTTGTGAACGTCAAAATTGCATAAACAGAACAATGATTGAAGACAATGAATGTGGGCTATATTGTATAACAGGCGAACAATTATATCAAACATTCGTTGAAAATGTTGTGCCTGTTTACCAAACACAGTTTGCCAGCGGTGAATTTTGGGCGTTGGATACCAATACGATACAGTTAACACCGATTGGCGATATTAATGCAGGGGGTGGTACATGGCAGATACGTGCTTCTATTTTTAGCAGTGTGTCTAGTACACCAATTGATATTTTGGCATATGCAGTTGTGAAAATATCACCGAATTTATATCCGCAAACATTGGGGTATTACATAGAAAATTTTAACGCGTACAAAATGAACTAGGTATTGATTTGAGAAAGCTTATATATTTCTTCATCGGAATTATGTTAATGTCAGTTGTCTTTTTGGCATTGATGGTTTCGGGCGTAATATATGATACTAGTGCAAAGACCAAGATAGAAACATTCTTTTTTCAGCCAAATGATGCATATGATATGCGACCTGGGATTCCTGTTTCCCCGGCAGAGCTTGGACCAAGCAGAATGCGTGACATGTTAATATCAAAATACATCACAGAATTGTTTTATGTCACCCCCGACAAGAATGATTTACAGCGCCGGGCTTCTGGGCAAACGGCTCTGCGTCGTATGTCGACTGTGAATGCTTTTAACAAGTGGAAATCCGATGTTTTACCAGATATTGAGAAAATGGTTGAAGATAACATCTTGCGTACAGTTCGTGTTATCAGTACCGAAGAACAGCCAAACAGTAAATATTGGCGTATTGTATATGAAACAAAAACATGGTCAACACCAAATAATTTAGCGACCGTACCGCAAACGACCCAGGGACTTTTGTATTTATCTATTATATACGAACCAGGTTTACGCAATGCGATGCGTGGTGTCGGACCAGAGATGAGTTTGTTGGAATACCTGGAACAAGAAAATGTAGATCCGTCTGCGGTATTCAGATTTGGGGTTGACGACGTTGTATTTCAAGATTAATAATAGGTAATAAATGACAAAAATATTTAGCATTTTTTTCACATTGTTTATTTTTGCAATACCTGTTGCAAGGGCAGATGACGACCCGATGGATTTCAATAATTTTGCCATCACTGACAGTGGCGATGTCGACATCACAATGGAAGATGTTGATTTAAATGACGATTCTGATATCGCCGGTGTTGGTGGATTTGATATCGCTGGAATAATGTTGGGCATGTCATTTGATGATGTTTATACCATTTTTGCACGCGACCGTGGTCTGTATTCGCCACGCAAACAAAACAGTGTAGTTTATTCTATTCATCAAGATTGGAAATACAATCTGGATTATGAATGCCGTCAACAGGGTATCGTAATCCCCACGGAACTGGATAATTGTATTAAAACATTGGCGCGCAATCGTGGTCTGTTGTATGCGTCTGAATTTCATTTGGTTCGTGAAAACACTGGCGAAACAATCACGGTTTATTTCACCAGCAATGCCACCGATAACGTTGTATGGCGCGTTGTTTACAACAATGATGTAAATGAGATAGAAGGCGATGCTGAAAAATTCGCGAAACAACGTGAAAATAAAATCTTGGCATTTTGGCAAAATGTATTGGATAAGTACGGCACACCAAATTCCGGCACGGACAAGTGGATTTCCAGTACGAATTCATACGACCCAATGTTGACAGCATATTATGGTGCGCTTGATTTGACGGATAATGGTCGCCGTGCGACAGATTATGCAAAAAATATTCAATCTGCACGCGAAAACTTCAAGGCAAAACCATATGCGTTCTAAGACATCATATGAAAGTGGTATGTTCGCAGAGTTTTTGGCGCGCATGTATTTGCGGCTTCGTGGTTTTAAGATTGTAAAGTCACGCTATATCACGGGGCGCCATACCAATCGCGCAGAAATTGATATAATCGCCCGTCGTGGCAACCTGCTTGTGTTTATAGAGGTAAAACGTCGCAAGAGCATAGAGATTGGCTTTTCTGCCATCACGCCAACCCAGGCATGTCGCTTGCGTCGTGCCGCCGAAACATATATTGCAAAAACGCGTTGGATGGGCGACGCGCGTTTTGATGTAATTGTTGTATGCAGCATGAAAATCCATTGGGTAAAAAATGCTATATAAATCTTGATATATGGACTTTTCTCCTATATAATATATTCCGTTGATTAACCAAAAAGGAGAAAACATGAAAAAAGTTATGTTGGCACTGTTCGCCGTTTTGACTTTAAGCGCATGCATGGGGCACTATAAATCTGGTAATTGTGAATATGATTTCTTGTTGCACAAAGATATTTCTGTTTCAAAAATCATCGGCAACGTCACAGGTGGTTGCTAAGAAAAATAAATCCGGCATCGCCGGATTTTTTATTTAACCTTCGCGCCATATAACAGACGGGAACATTTCGCTTATTTTTTCGCGCAGTATCGCATCTGTAAAGAATTGTTCACGTTGTGCGCCTGTTGTTTTATTATCTTTGTCTTCAAAATGTGGAATATATTTCTGGATTGCGACATTTTGAACACCACGTGCGCCCAGTATTCCCATAATTTCCATCAGGTTATCTTTATCAACGTATCGTGGATCGCATGTTATACGTACCTCAAAATCTTTTTTTGCGTCAATTAATATGTCCAAACTGCGCATCATATTTTCATATGCCGCACCTTGTCCCGTCAGGGCAGGGTAGATACCACACGTTGCCTTGAAATCCAACCCGACCCAGTCAATAACATCAATCGCCCGACATAAAACACTTGGATAGAATCCATTTGTATGCAACCCGATTTTAAATCCCATATCACGAACAACACGCATATATTCGATTGTTGTGTCGCCTTGCATTAATGCTTCGCCACCAGAAAACACAACTGCTTCTAATTTACCGATGCGTGACCGCAACCAATCTAATACTTTATCTGGTGCATATTCACCGTCGCCTGGGGATAATAAATGGGGGTTGGAACAATACGCACACCGCAACGGACAACCAACCAAGAACAATACTGCTGCCAGCCTGCCTGGATAGTCAATCGTGGTGAACGATACCAACCCCCCAATTTGAATTTCGCGCATGGTATTTATGCCGCACGTTTTAACAAATCAGAATGTCTTTGACCTGCACTCAGGCTATTTGCCTCTGTAAACGTTTTACGTTCGCAGAATTCAGAATATTTACCAATATTAAAGTTTTTCACTGGTCTGATAAATCCCATAGAGCGTGAAAATACCTCGCATGGTGTTCTTTGTGCATTGTTAATCATATCTTTCTCCTCCCTTTTAATTTCTTTTTTCTGATTTGTTATGCGTTTTCTTTGTCCTGGTTTGCGGCATTTTCTGCATCGCACTTTGGACAGAATTCATGTTTGCCTGGTAAATAACCGTGCTTTGGACAGATTGAGAACGTAGGTGTCAATGTCATATATGGCACTTTATAGTTCTCGAATATTGTACGCACGATTTTCTGTGCCGCATCACCACTGGATACAGGTTCGCCCATATACAAGTGCAACATTGTTCCGCCTGTATATTTACGTTGCAATTCTTCCTGATGTTCCAATGCAACGAACGGATCGTCAGTAAAGTTCACTGGCAACTGTGTTGAATTTGTATAGTATGGTGCATCTTTGGTTCCGGCTGTGATAATATCTGGGAAATTCTTGACGTCAGTCTTTGCAAAGCGATATGAACAGCCCTCTGCTGGTGTTGCTTCCAGATTGTACAGGTTTCCGGTTTGTTCTTGGAATGTCGCCAGATTTTCACGGATAAAGTCCATAACATCCAATACCAACTTTTTTCCCATTGGTGTGGCAATGTTTTCACGATCGCCTGTAAAGTTGCGAACCATTTCATTCGCGCCATTTACACCGATGGTTGAAAAGTGATGATTCCAGTTCCCCAAATAACGCTTTGTAAATGGATACAAACCACGTTCCATATTCTTGGAAATAATATCGCGTTTGATTTCCAACGCATCGCGTCCTAAATCCAATAAACGTTTCAGTTCTGTAAACAATCCTTCACGATTGCCGCGATGTATATAACCCAAACGCGCCAGGTTGATTGTTATAACGCCGATTGAACCGGTCTTTTCTGCCGAACCAAACAATCCGCCACCACGTTTCAACAATTCGCGTACATCCAAACGCAGACGACAGCACATAGAACGTACATCCGTCGGATTCAAATCAGAGTTTAAGAAATTCTGGAAATTTGGAATACCGTATTTTGCCGCCAAATCAAACAGTGGTTTTACATTTGGATGTTCCCATGGGAAATCCGGCGTAATGTTATATGTCGGAATTGGGAAGGTAAACGGACGACCCAACGCATCACCTTCGGTCATGACTTCCAAGAAAGCTTTATTAATAATATCCATTTCCGCCTGCAATTCACCATATGTGAAATCTGCATGCTTTTTACCAATAAACGGACGCTGATTCTTCAAATCTTCTGGGCATGTCCAGTCGAATGTAAAGTTAATAAATGGTGTCTGTGTCCCCCAACGACATGGAACCGCGCAGTTAAAGATTAACGTCTGCATTGCATTTTTTACATCCGCATATGTCAGGTTATCGATTCTGACATACGGTGCCAAATACGTATCCACGGACGAAAATGCCTGCGCCCCTGCAAATTCATTTTGCAATGTCCCCAAGAAGTTAACCATATGTGAAATCGCCGTCGCCATATGCTTTGCTGGTTGGCATTGCAGATAACCTTCGACCCCGTTAAATCCTTCGTACAACAATTCACGCAAAGACCAGCCTGCGCAATAACCTGTCAACCAGCCCAAATCATGAACATGAATTGCAGCTGTTTTATGTGCCTCAGCGACTGCCCGCGGATACAGACTCAACCAATATTCCGCGGTCACACGTTCGCTGGTACGCAATATCAGACCACCGATGGAATAGCCGACATTTGCATTCTCTTTGATACGCCAGTTCGAACCACCAACATATCCCTCAATAATATCCACTGCATCAACCATTGATTCGCGAATTTCTGTGCGTTTTTGACGATAGATAATATACGCTTCTGCCGTTTTATAGGCACGCGCATCCATCAACGCCTGGATAACAATATCTTGAATCGCTTCAACTGTTGGTGTTTTATCTGCAAATTTTTCATCCAGGCGTTTCAACACATCCTGTGTCACTTTTACAACTTCGACATCAGAAATTTCTGTTGTGACTGCAACTGCCTTTTTTATTGCTTCATAAATCTTTTTTGCATCAAATGGGACTGTTTCGCCACTGCGCTTTTGAACCGCAACCAAACGCGTTGTAAGTGTTGGTGTAATTTGAATTTTAATTTCATTTTGTGTTTCTGACATCTTATAACTCCAATTCTTGTAAAAACACAACATATAGTGGTTGTTTGTTAAATTCGATTACAATATATAGTTTTGTATAAAGAGTATCAATATATAAAAACGTAAAAAAAATTATTTTTCACTTTACTTTTAAAAAAGGGGATTTTCTGCCCATTACAGCACGAAAACAGAATCGGTGTTTTTGCACCAACATCCCTTTTGTGTCAAGAAACGTCAATTTTTACAGTGGGAAATGATTCGTTTTTTATCAAAAAATACAAAATATAGATAAAAATTCACGAATCGTTATCTATATATTGATAAAAAAGACATCCTGATTCGGATGTCCAAAAACACAAATATATGAATTTTATCGTATTTTCTGTACGATAACAGAATCTGCTTTTAATTTATTAACATGTTCAATTTCGTTTTGTGTGTCTTTGTTTATATTGACTAGTTCAGATTTGTACTTGGTTGCCATTGCCGCTGCAGCGCATATCAGCAACCCAATTGTCCCGGTCATCAAAGAGCCAATCAGTTGGATTTTTGCGATTTGTTTGCCTTTTTCTTCTAATCTTTTTGACATTATATGCTCCTAGTTTCGTGATAATTGTAGTTCATCTATTAATATAGTCAAGATGTAAAATATATTGTATTTGCATCACAAAATGTTTATATTCCTAGGTATACATTGAATAATCAATGTATTTTAACCTGAAATAAACAAGAGTAATCATGATGATGAAAAATATATATGAAATGCTGCAAGACGTTTGCGCACGAAACAAGGACAACATTTTCTTTGTGCGTCAGAACGAAACGTATGCGGATTTGTTGAAAAAGGTGAAACAGCGTGCTGTTTTATTAGCACAACGTTTCGGTATTAAAAAGGGCGACACTGTTGCGATTTTATCTGGCAACACCCCAGACTTTTTGCGTACTTATTTCGCAATCACGTCCCAGGGTGCGCGCGCGTTAATGTTGGATACGGGTTTAAATACCACGGAACACATTAATATGATGAAACGTACGGATTGTAAATTGGTTATGGCGCAAAAGTCTTTATTTATCGAAGATGCACCATGCGAAATGTTCGATATCGAAAACGTTGATGATACCGATGAAAATGAATTTTCAATGGCACAAACACAACGCGGTGATATCGCCCAGCTGTCTTTTACATCTGGTTCAACCGGAAATCCAAAGGTTGTGGGATTAACGCACGAAAATCTGTTGTCGCTGTCAGATGGCGCACAATTTTATAAAGATGTTATTCATCCTGGTTATACATTCTATGGATTCTTGCCATTATATCATATATATGGTGTCGTGATTAACATTATTGTTCCGGTCGCGCTTCAGGGAAAATTGTTATTACAGCCTGTATTAAAACCACAAGAATTTGTTAAGGACTTTAAACAGTATCGACCAGAAGTTATACCTGCGGTGCCACGCCTGTGGGAAGTGTTTTATAAAAAAATTGTAGACAGCGCGCGTGAAAAACACGTTTGGACATTGATGCGTGTCATCGTGTCATTGCGTCACGTGTTGCGTGCAATTGGGCTGGGTGGCTTGGTGTCAAAGGTGACGAAACCTGTACACGATGCATTCGGCGGAAATACCAAGGTACTGGTATCTGCCGGTGCAACATTAAAGCCATCGATTCGCAAATTCTATGAAAAGATGGGGTTTGTTGTTGGCGATTGCTATGGTCTGACCGAAACAACAGGACCTGCGAACTTTAATTTCGCGTTTCGTCGTTCGAATGGTTCCATGTATTACGCGGGACCTTTGCCAGGTAATGAAATCCATATTCATAACCCGGATAAGCACGGTGTTGGTGAAATTTGGGTTCGTGGAAATATGGTAATGCCAGGTTATCTGGAAAACGATGCTGCCAACGCAGATGCATTTGAAAATGGTTGGTTTAAAACAGGCGATTTAGGTTGCTTGGATAAATATGGTCGCCTGCAGGTAAAGGGACGCCAGAAACAAGTAATCGTTTTGGACAGTGGTAAAAACGTATATCCAGATGAATTGGAAGACCTGTATATGCAAAATCCAGAAATATTGAACGCCGCGGTTTTTGAATATGTTATAAAAGATAAAACCGTTCCATTCGCAGTATTTCAGGTAAAGCCTGGAACAACGGTTGAACGTATTTCATTGTTGTTGAAAAAGTCTAATCTGGCAATCGCACAGTATAAATGGGTGCGGCATTTTGCGATTACCGAAGAAGAATTGCCAACGACATCCGCGCGCAAGGTTAAACACTTTGTCGTTCGTGATATGTTGAACAACGGTGCGTTCACGCGCGCCCAGCAATAAAGGGAAAATACGAAAAAACAAGGGACAGGGCAACTGTCCCATGTTTTTATATTCGGCGCTTGACAAAATAAATCTATGTACTATATAATGGTGTGTAAATAGAAGCACAGGGGTTTCAAATGGCGAAAAATAAAAAGTCTGTATCAATTGGTGTCTTTCATATATTAAAGTCCGTTATGGATGCAAAGGCCAAACCATTAAATCGTTTGGTTGATTTGGGTAGACGTGCGACCCAGGAAGAACCATTACTGAATGACCAGATTAACAGATTATACGAATATGCAGCATATAATTACTATGATCGTTCCAGTGTTCGCGATGCCGAAGATGCAATCGCCGAATATGAATCCCAGATATATGCCGTACGTGAAAGGATTAAGCGTGGTGAACAGGCACAAAAAGACTTGGAACATGTCGCGCAATTTAATAATACTTATGACGTTGTTGTCAACGGCAATCCTGTTGCGAAAATGCAAGATGAATATCGTATCATCGAAGATAGAATTTCAAAGTTAGATGAACGTATTTTTGCATGTCAGGTTAATATGAGGGCAGATGAACGTGACGCAGAAACCGTTGCTCAGGCAGAACATGATATCGAATATTATCAGACTGAATACGAAGACCTGGTTGCAAAACGCGATGCGCTGGGAAAGCAAATTGCCCGATTGCAAAAACAAAAATAATAAATCCGGCATTGCCGGATTTTCTTTTGTTGAATATTTGTCATGTTTTCATTAAACTTTTATACATATGAAACGTGATTTAATTGATTTTTTTAATACTGATTTACAGTTTATAAAGGGCGTTGGACCTGTCTTGGCATCGCGTTTGTGTGACGTGTTGGGTGGGCGTCGTGTGCTGGATTTTTTATTGCATCGCCCATCGTATATTCGCGCGCGTAGCATCTCTGAAAATGTCACGGATGTCACCCCTGGTGATACAATAACAATCCCATTGTTGGTAAAAACACATCGTATGGGTGGGGCGTTTGGTCGCGGTCGTCGTCGTCCAACCCAGATTGTTTGTAATGATCGTGCTGGCAATACCGTCACAATTCAATTCTTTAATGTAAATTATCTGGATTATTGGTTAAAAAAATTGCCGGTTGGCGCATGGCGTATAGTGTCTGGGAAACTGGAACGCACATCGCGTCCAACAATCAGTCATCCTGATTTTATCGAAGAACCACAAAACGCATCCAAAATCCCTGCAATTCAGGCAATCTATCCATCGGGCGAAGGTTTAACGCAAAAGGTTTTTGCAAACATTCGTGACCAGATTTTTGCCATGTTGCCTGACAAATTGCGTGGCGAAACTGATGAACGTTGTGTTGAATTTTTTGATGCATTACGTCACGTGCATTTTCCAGAATCTGATACCGATTTATCACCAACCGCGACATATATGATAAAATTGGCATATTGTGAACTGTACGCGCATCAGTGTGCAATCGCCATCAGTCGTCGCAACCGAACGGATATAAAAAATCGTCGCGCATTGCGTCCCCAGAAATATAAATTGATGGATAAATTTTATTCTGCCATACCATTTGAAATGACAGGCGCCCAGGCGCGTACCTGTGATGAAATTTTTGCAGATATGTCGCGTGATATTCCAATGATGCGTCTGGTCCAGGGCGACGTGGGCAGTGGTAAAACCATTGTCGCATTGGCTGCTGCGGTCAAGATGGCAGAAACTGGCGCACAGACTGCGTTGTTGGCACCAACAGATACATTGGCACAGCAGCATTATGCAAAACTAAAACCATTGTGTGATAAGATTGGCATTGTGTGTGAATGCTTAACCGGGCGTGACAAGGGTGTGTCCCGTCGTGAAAAATTAACATCTTTGCGTTCTGGGCGTACACGAATTGTGGTTGGAACGCATGCGCTGTTTTCAAGCGATGTCGAATACCGTGATTTGGGGTTGGTTATAATTGATGAACAGCATCGATTTGGTGTTTCGCAGCGTCAGGCCTTACGAACCAAGGGTGACAATCCGGATTTACTGGCACTATCTGCAACCCCAATACCGCGTACATTATCAATGACGATATATGGCGACATGGATATATCTATTATTAATGAAAAGCCGGCTGGTCGCAAACCTATTAAGACAACCAAATTATCTGTATCGCGAATTATGGATTTGGTTTCACGTTTACGGGTTCAGGTTGACAACGGCGCGCGCGTATATTGGGTATGTCCATTGGTCACGGAAAGCGAAGATGAAAACACGACATCAACTGCGGCTGTTGAACGTCATAAAATGTTAACGCAATATTTTCCAACTGCCGGTTTGGTTCACGGTCAAATGGATAAAAAAGAACGCGACACAGTTATGGCAAAATTCGCAGATATAAACTCTGATATGCCGATATTGGTCGCCACCACGGTTATAGAGGTTGGTATCGATGTACCCCAGGCATCAATCATAGTGATTGAAAATGCAGAACGTTTTGGCTTGTCTGCACTGCATCAGTTGCGCGGTCGTGTTGGTCGTGGTGACACCCAGTCTTATTGTATTTTGTTGTTCGGTCATAATATGTCTGATGACGGCGCGCGTCGCCTGGATATTTTGTGTGAAACAGATGACGGATTTGTTATCGCAGAACAAGATTTAATGATGCGTGGCGTCGGCGAATTGTTGGGAACGCGTCAAAGTGGCTGGCTGCATTATCATTTTGTTGATTATCGTGAACATCGGGATTTATTCAAGTTGGCATCACGTGCCGCACGTGATAATGATATAGACAATTGGGCAAATGATTTGATGTCTATATTTGATTGTGGGGTGACGTTGGGTGCGTAAGATAGTCTTGTTTTTACTGTGTGCATTATTTTCGACGCCTGTACTATCGGCGTCCCTGATTAATGACACAGAAACAGAACGTGTTTTGACGAATTTGGTTTTGCCGTTGGCACGCGCTGCGAACATTCCCGATAACCGATTAAAGATACATATTGTAAATGATGATGATTTTAACGCCTTTGTTATGGGGGGCGATGACGTTTATGTTTACACCGGATTATTGCGTCAGATAAAATCCCCTGACGCATTACAGGCTGTTGTCGCGCACGAATTGGGGCATACACTTGGTGGTCATATGGCCCAGATGTCCGAACGTATGAATGCAGAAATGAAACGCACAATGTTGATTCAGGCATTGGGTGTTGGTTTAATGGTTGCGGGTGGCAATCCGTCGCTTGGTGCCGGTGTTATGGCGGGTGCGACCGGGGTTGCGCAACAGTCTATGTTGGCATTCACACGTGACGAAGAACGTATTGCAGACAATCTGGGGGTTGATTTAATGGTATCTGCAAAACAAAATCCATATGGTTTTGTGACGGTCTTGGAACAGATGTACGAACTAACCGGTGCGATGGAAAGCAAGATAAATCCCAACCGTATAAATCACCCATTAACAACAGAGCGTTTAAATAACGTACGCGCACGTATTGCCGATGTCGCGCCTAATTATAAGTCTAATAAAAGCGTGGAAAAATCGCGTCGTGCAGAATATGAATTGGTTCGTGCAAAATTGGTCGGGTATCTGGATGCGCCATCACGTGTTCGTGAATTGTACCCGTCGTCTGATAAATCAGATTCTGCCCTGTATGCGCGCGCGATTGCGAACATGCGCGGTGGGAATCTGGACGACGCGCGCATTGGGACGCGTACATTAATTTCCCGCAATCCAGATAACCCTTATTTTTACGAATTGCTGGGTGATATTGAATATCAGTTTGGTCATTATGACGATAGTATTGACGCGTATGAACGTGCGTTGGAATTGGCCGGCACCGCCCCCCAGATTCAAACGGCGCTGGCGCTGGTTTTAACAGAACGTGCCAAACCAAATGATAATGCGCGTGCCATTGAAATGGCAAAGCGTTCATTGTTATCAGAACCGGCACCTTTGACATATTGGGTTTTGGCGCGTGCCTATGGCGACGATGATTCCGGGCGTCATGATTGGGCAATGGCGGAATATTACAATATGAATGGCGATACCAAGAATGTAAAAAAATATGCCAAACGCGCACAAAAAAAATTAAAGAAGTCGGATTCTGAATATATCAAGGCTGGCGACCTGTTGAAATAGTCGTATTGTTGGATTTTTTTCTGTTGTTATTTTTTTTCAAATGTTCTAAATTTCTATCATTATGAGCAAGGAAATTATCGAAAATATTGATTCTCAGCAGTTATCTGATGCATTATCAGAACGCTATCTGTCATACGCAGTCAGTACGATTGTATCGCGTGCTTTGCCCGACGTTCGTGACGGGCTAAAGCCTGTACATCGTCGAATTTTATATTCTATGTTGCGTCAAAAATTGGCGCCGAATGCGGCGTTTCGCAAATGTGCAACGGTTGTTGGTGACGTGTTGGGTCATTATCACCCACACGGGGACAGTTCTGTGTATGATGCAATGGTTCGTCTGGCCCAGGATTTCTCGGTTCGTTATCCCTTGATTGATGGTCAGGGAAACTTTGGAAACATTGACGGGGACCCCCAGGCGGCATATCGTTATACAGAATCAAAAATGACTGAGGCCGCCATGCTGATTATGGAAGGGCTGGACGAAGACAGTGTTGACATGATGCCGAATTTTGACGGCACTACATTGGAACCTGTTGTTATGCCGGGCGCATTTCCGAACCTGTTGGCAAATGGCGGTATGGGTATTGCCGTGGGTATGGCGACCAATATCCCCACACATAACGTGGCAGAGGTTTGCGATGCCCTGAACCTGGTTGTTGATAAGCCTGATGCGACAACTGCCCAGATTATCAAGAAGATGGTTGGACCCGATTTTCCAACAGGTGGCGTTTTAATTGATGGCTTTGATACGATTGTAAAAAATTATGAGACGGGTCGTGGCGCATTTCGTATTCGCGCGCGTTGGGAAATAGAAGAGCTGGAACGTGGCGCGTGGCAGGTTGTCGTTTCTGAAATTCCATATGGTATTGTAAAGTCTAAATTGGTTGAACAAATCGCGACATTAATTGATGCGAAAAAATTGCCATTGGTTGACGATATTGTTGATGAATCAACAACTGATGTTCGTATTGTTATCACGCCAAAGACGCGTAATATCCCGGCGGATAAAATGATGGCGCATTTGTTTGCGATGACGGATTTGGAATATCGTTTTAACATGAATTTCAATGTTATTGATTCCAAGGGTGCGCCACGTGTCATGCCTATCGGGGATGTTTTACGTGAATTTATCGCACATCAAAAGATTGTCTTGCGCCGTCGCACACAATGGCGTTTGAATAACATTGCGCGTCGTTTGGAAATCTTGGGTGGTTTGCTGGTTGTATACCTGAACCTGGACCGTGTAATTGAAATCATCAGAAACGAAGATGATGCCAAGGCTGTATTGGTCGCAGAATTTAATTTAACAGAGATTCAGGTAGAGGCGATTTTGAATACACGCCTGCGTTCATTGCGCAAACTGGAAGAAATGGAAATAAAGCGCGAAGATGCCGCCCTGCGTGCAGAACAAGAAAAATTACAGGCACTGTTGGCCAGTGAAGATGCCCAGAACGAACAATTAAAGGCCTGGTTCAGCGATATTAAAAAGACATATGACAAAAAGACGAAGTTGGGACGTCGTCGTACAACTTGGGCAGAAGATACCCAAGAAATCGTTGTTAATGCAGACGACTTTATCGAAAAAGAACCACTGACAATTATTTTATCAAAAATGGGTTGGATTCGCGCAGCCAAGGGGCATTTGGATTTGGGTGCGCTTGATTTGAAATTCAAAGAAGGTGATGAATTACACAGCGCATTCCATGCAATGTCGATTGACAAGATTAATTTATTCGGCACGTCGGGGAAAATGTTTACATTATCCGCGAACGAATTGCCGTCTGCGCGTGGCTTTGGTGAATCTGTTCGCATGATGGCAGACATCAGTGCAGATGAAGACATTGTTCGCGCCTTTGTCTTAGACATGAATGCAAAGTATTTATTGGTGTCACGTCATGGAAACGGATTTATTGTTTCCGGTGAAAATTGCCTGGCGCAAACCAAGAATGGAAAGCAGGTAATGAATACAGAACCCAAGAATCCTGCACACATGTGTGTTGCTGTGACGGGTGACACAATTGCGATGTCTGGTTCCAATGATAAATTGCTGATATTCCCGACATCTGAAATCCCAGAAATGACCAGGGGCAAGGGCGTGATATTGCAGAAATATAATGCCGAACGTACATTTGTCTTAGACATTATGTTCTTTGATGAAAAAGATGGTTTTGGCTGGACAACTGGTCGTGGTACCACCAAGATGGACGATTGGACACCATGGCGTGCGAAACGTGCATCCCAGGGACGAACCGTTCCAGTTGGTTTTCCGCGCAGTGGTAAATTTGGGAAATAGGGCGCAATCATGAATAAAAAAGAGATTTTTGAACGTCAGGCAAATCACATGCGTACCCAGGCAAAGATATCAAAATGGGGTGCAATATTGGCAAACTGTGGTGGTGTCGCCGCGGTTGTTTCGGCACTTGCGTTCGTTGCAGAAAAAGACACAGACAGTGCTTTTGCCAGTGGCATGCTTGGCGCATTATTATTTCTTATGGGTGATATGGCGTGGGATTCATCTACAATGTCAAAAAAGATGGCGAACAAATTTCACCGCAAGGCAACCAGGCAACAAAAAACGCGATAAAAGAATCACCCAATCTGGGGGATTTTTTATTTTAATCCAAATTTATAAACAGCGCCGAAATAAAATTCTGTTGCATCAACATCTGTTATTGCAAACTCTTTGTCATGTAATTCGTGTTCTAATTCGCCATAGTATTGATATTTTACCCCCAGGTTTAAATCAATTCTGTCGTTTAATTCAAAATTAATCCCCAACATAATTTGATATGACAAATCAAAAACAGAATCAGACATATGACCATATGGCGCATCGACGTAGCCCCAAATGGTGGCGAACCCAACGCCCAGACCGGCGTATGGCGCAATCGCGCCGGCGTATTCCTGGAACAAATAGACATTTAGCATATTTGCCCAAACGTCATAGTTATAATCTGTGCCACGTTTTGACTTTTCTGCACCAGTATACGATGTTTCAAATTCTATTTTTACATGGTCGCTAAGTCTATTACCAACAACTGCGCCAAATCCCCAATTATCTTTTCGAATTGTTGAATTGCCACCGTCGTGCAGGTCGTATTTAAATGCAATACGTTCATTTTTATGGATTCTAAATCCTGCATAATTATCGCGTCTTGGTTTATGTGTTTCATATTCGTATGTTTCATACGAATCATATGATCCATAATCATCAATATATTCTTCTGCCATGACAGGCATTGATGCCATGCAAACCAAAATAACAGCAAATTTTTTCATATGTTTTTCCCTCTTTTGTATGCTACAAATATATAAATATAATCTTTTGCAAAACGCAAGCTGTTTGTGCTAACATTCTCATCAAAGGAGATTACATTTGGCGCGTCGCACAGAAAAAAATCTTGAAAAAGCCCATGATAAACCGTCGCTTCGTCGGCGCATTTTGGTGTGGTTGTTTAATATCTGTTTGATTTTTGGCATTGTGATTTGTGGTTATGTTGCGGTTATATATTTATCAATGCCATCATTAGATGCGATTTTACATGAAACACGACCGGCAACAATTGTATTTTTAGACAATGATGGTAATGAGTTGCGCAGCACAAACCGTATCATGGGTACACCTGTATCTGTTGAAACATTACCCCCATATGTATGGCAGGCAATCGTTGCCATCGAAGACAAGCGCTTTTTCGATCATGGTCCCATTGATATGCGTGGCATAACGCGCGCAGTAATATCCAATTTGCGTCATGGTCGTATAACATCTGGTGGGTCGACAATAACGCAACAAACTGCCAAGAATATATTCTTATCGCGTGAGAAGAAAATTTCGCGCAAGGTTCAAGAACTGATAATTTCATATTGGTTGGAAAATCGTTATAATAAAAACCAAATATTAGATTTGTATATGAATCGTGTGTCACTGGTTGGTGGTATGCGTGGTATTGATGCCGCGGCGCGTATAATGTTTGGTGTGCCTGCGACCAAACTGTCCATTGCCCAGTCTGCCCAGATTGCTGCAATGTTAAAGGCGCCAACAACATACAGTCCGCTTCGTAATCCAGAAAAAAATATTGAACGCGCACGCACTGTTTTAACTGAAATGGTGCGTCAGGGATATATAACCCTGAATCAGGCGCGTGTTGCTGCACAATCTTTATCGCCTGCTGTTGGAATGGCGGACACAAACCTGTATCGCTATTGGACTGATTTTGTAATGGATGAATTAAAATCACGAATTGGTGCATTTGAAACAGATATGTATGTGCATACAACACTTGATACCAGATTACAGGATTCTATTGCCGCAATTTTACCAAATAAAATTGGTGAATATCAGGCCGCGGTCGTTGCAATGAATCCTGATGGTGCGTTGCGTGCGATGTCTGGTGGGGCAGATTATCAGCGCAGCCAGTTTAATCGTGCCACGTCACTGCGTCAGCCGGGCAGCGCGTTTAAGCCAGTTGTATATTTAGTTGCACTTGAAAATGGTATGACCCCGGATAGTATTGTAAATGATGCGCCATTTGCGATTGGTGATTATAACCCAAAAAATTATAATGGGCGCTATTATGGTGACATTACCTTGGCGACCGCATTTGCAAAAAGTGTAAATTCTGTTCCATTAAAATTAACAGAAACATTTGGTATTGATTCCGTGTTGGATATGGCGGGACGTCTTGGGGTGGGGACAAAGTTGCGTCGCGAATATTCGACTGTTTTGGGTGCGTCTGAAATGACGTTGTTGGATTTAACAAATATTTATGCCGTTATATGGAATAAAGGGAAATCGGTCAGACCATATTCAATTACAAAAATTACAGATATGGCTGGAAACACATTATATGAACGTAATCCATCAGACCCGATTGATGTTTTGCAACCCCAGACTGTTGAATATATGCATACATTGTTATCTGATGTCATTGCGCCGGGCGGTACGGGGGGGCGCGCCCGCACAGACACTGTTTTAGGCGGTAAAACAGGGACCAGTAACGAAAATCGCGATGCATGGTTTGTCGGTGCAACAGACGATATGGTGATTGGTGTATGGGTGGGTAATGACGATTTTACACCAATGGATTCAAAAATCACAGGCGGCACAATTCCGGCGGAAATTTTCAAAGAAATTGTTCAAAATTGAATTTTTTCTATTGCGTTTTTTATTCCTATTATTTAAAATCCGTGCGTCCAGGGACAGAGGGGTGTATAGCGTAAAGGTTCAATGCATATGTCTAAGAGAAATATTGGCAAGATTACAGACACTCAAACCACCGATGTGAATTTCATCAGACAGTTAATTGACGCCGTGCAAAATGGCAATCCTGATTCTGTCAAATATTTTGATGATAGTAATCTAAGTTTAATGGTGGATAATTTCCAAATTGATGTCTCACAGACAGACGTATTTTATTATGACGGTTTTTGGAAACGTTTTTTTGGTATTGGCGAATGGGGATTTAAGCCAGGCGAACTGGAACGTTATTCATTAAGTGTCACAGAAAACAATATACCATTGCGCTGGCAAGATTGTTCACAGATAAGTGAAAGTTATAAATTAAATCCTGATGGTGCCTGGCGTAAAAATTATAATGTTGCATTTATGTCTGCGGCAATGGCCAGTGACAAGGGTATATATTGCAAACCGTATTCTTGCATTATGTATCCAGATTCAATGTGTTATAAACAAAACAAGCATTTATTTGAACCTTTAAAAGAATTATGGACCGTTGCGACGTTAAAGTTTCCAACCGCAAAAGTTATTCATAATACCAATGCCACACATGAAACGCGTTATAATTTGCCCGCGGTAAAAAATGCCAAGGATTTGGACTTGCTGCGTAAACGTGTATTGGACGCACTCTATCGCAATAAAGCAAAATAAAATAATTATCAGGGGCTTTTTGAAATGTACAAAATAAAACAGATTTATAATATTGCAAAAAAGAACCCCGAATTAATAACGCGCTTTCGCAGCCGCAGTGGTGAAACAGAATATGAATTGCACGCAAACAATCTGTCTCGTTCTGCGCCATCAATGGCAAACGTTGAAAATATTCGCTGGGTTCAGGCTGGGAATTTATATTCGATTGGTATGATTGCGTATTTTTCACCTGATACTACATATGAATTAAACTCGTTTGAAAATTATGTCATATATAATATCTTAAAATATTTCCATTGGCGTCATCGTCGCATGTTGATGTCAGGCAATATGGCAATGGCGCGATAAAAAAAATCCCCCAAATGGGGGAATTTTTTTTATCCAACAATTTTTTGCCAAATTGTCTTCTTTTTCGGTTGCTTTTTACGCTTGCGACGTTGTGCAGAAACGATTGTGCGTTTTGCATCAACGTGTTGCGCATTTTTCTTTTTGACATCTGTCGATGGTGCGTGCGCGGTCAGCAAATCATCTGTCTTGTTTTGTTCTGGGGCAACGCGTTGAATTGAATATTGATCGATATTCAACAGGCTATCATCGCCAACAATAACGATTTCTGTTTCAAATTTTGCCTCCATCTCTGCCAGTTCCGCACGCTTGTGGTTTAGCAGATAAACAGCAACATCTGTTGGCACTGTCATGATGATTTTTTGTGCGCTTTTTGCCAATAATTTTTCCTGCAAATGACGGAACAATATAATTGCCGCCGTTTGGATTGATGGCACAACGCCTGCACCCATACAGTGTGGACATGCCACATATGACGATTCCATAAAACTGCTGCGCAGTCTTTGACGCGACAACATCAGTACACCAAAGTTATTGATTTTTGCAACCTGGGTGCGTGCGCGGTCACGTTTCATAACCTCACGCATTTTCAGTTCCAATTTACGGTTGTTCTTTTCTTCTTCCATATCGATAAAGTCAATCGCGATAATGCCCGCCAAGTCACGTAAACGCAACTGCAACGCAATTTCTTCGGCCGCTTCCAGATTGGTGTTTAATGCGGTCTGTTCGATGTCTTTTTCTTTGATTGCGCGCGAAGAATTCACATCGATTGTCACCATTGCTTCTGTCTGGTTGATAACCAACGAACCGCCAGATGGCAATTGAACATATGGACCATGCAATCCTTCTAACTGCTTTTCAACACCTGCCTTGACCATTAATGGAACGGCGACATCTTTGTACTGTACCAATTGCTTGCGTGGTGCGCGTCCATACATTTGTTGAAAATATTGTTTGGCTGCATCATATGCTTCTTCACCTTGAATAACCAAGATATCTTCTTTATCGCTCAGGAAATCGCGAACAACACGACGCAACAGTGAATCTTCGGTATGAATTGTCACAGGTGCAACAGATTCCAGTGTTGTTTTGCGAATTTCGTTCCACAGGTTTACCAGATAGTCATAGTCTGCTGCAATATCAGCCGGTTGTGCACCCATCGCCGCCGTACGCAGGACGACGGTCATACCCTTTGGTATTTTTAATCCGTGCAGAACATCGCGCAATCTTGCACGTTCTGCCTTGTCCGAAATTTTCTTAGAAATGCCATAACTGTTGCGTTTGCGCGAATTCGGCATCAGAACAGCAAAACGACCAGCCAACGACAGGTATGTTGTCATAGACGCGCCTTTCTGACCGCGTTCTTCCTTTACGCCCTGAATCAGCAAGATTTGTTTTGGTTTTATAACGTCTTGGATTTTGAATTCACGTGCGCGCTTAACAAATTCTTTGTTGTCTTCACCTGCGCTGTGATCATCGTATTCTGCGACTTCGTCTTCTTCGTCATTTGGGTCGTCGTCGTCGTCAACGATATTGGCGTGTGCCAATTCCAGTAATTTTTTCTTTTGTTCTGGCGTCACTTGATAGTAATCAGGATGAATTTCAGAAAACGGCAAGAAACCGTTTTTCCCAGTTCCATAATCAACAAATGCTGCCTGCAAAGATGGTTCGACGCGAATAACCTTGGCCAGATAAATATTTCCCTTTATCTGTGGCTTTGTGGTTGTTTCAACGTCAAAATCAGAAACGCGATTGGTCGCAGTATCTACGACAACGACGCGTGTTTCTTCCGGGTGGACTGCGTCCACATATATCTTTTTTGACATTATGTAATCCTTTTGTGTTGATGGCGTATGAAATGGCAACAACCCGTCCCCGTGGGGCGTCCCAGCCCATGCCAAGGGATTGCGCCACGATAACCATCAGCGCCATGCGAATTGTTGAAAATAGTGACAATACAAACACTTACTTACAGCCCCATTTTACATACACGGGAATCATTTTACATGACATTATATCGCTTGGCAAGGTATTTATTTTTTGTTTTTTATATCTGATTTTATGTGTTTGATTTTTGTGCGAATTTCATTTGTTTTTTCTTTCGCTTCGTTCAGCCATCTTTTCATACGTGCGCGCAACCAGCGTTCGTATACAAAGAACAATCCCCCAACCCCAATCAGTGGCAATACATAGTAAATAATTCTGTATGCCAACAGTGCGCCGAAAATATTTGCTTTATCAATTGTGTCAGGCAACGCGACCAGGAAAACTGTTTCGAATACCCCGATGCCTCCTGGAACCTGACTGAAAACGCCGGTTGTTTGTGCGATAACAAACAGGCCGATGAATATACCAAACGGAATGTTTACAAATGGAATCATACAGAAATACAGCACCAATCCCGCCAGAACGCTGTCTGTTATGCCCAATAGCGTTTGTATCAGTGCCATTTTTGTTGAAGGGATTTGAAATCTTATCTGTCCAATTTTTATACTTTTTTTGTGGAAAATAACTGTGACAGCAAAATATGCCAACAGCATTGCCGTGCAGAAAATAAACAGCGAATTTAATCCCATGCTAATTCCGACGGAATTATCAAACAATTCGCGTGGAATTAAGAAATAGCCAATAACAACAATTGCCGACGCGCCCAAGAAATATGTAAATCCAGAAATAGTCAGCATTTTTAATATGTCGCCACCACGAATACGCCAACGTGTATAAAGTCTGTATCTGATTGCGCCACCAGAAACAACGGCATGACCGGCATTGTTGCTGATTGCAAACCCTAACATGCCGGCCAACATCCATTTCCACCATGTCACCCGCCCACCGACATAGTGCAATGCAAGATAATCATATAATGATAACGCAACGTACCCGGCAAGACATGCCACACACGCCATAAACAGGTTTCGCAACGGTATGTCTAAAATGGCATGGGCGATGTCAGACAGACTATACTCACGTAATTGCCACCACAGCATCGCTGCGGCCAAAACAAAAAAGAAAATGCCCGAATAACTGATAATTTTCTTAATCAGACGCTTTGTCTTAACTGACATAAAAATCCTTTTTCTCAGAACAGCATATCAATATCGCACAAGAAAAGAAAGCAAAAAAACACCCTGTACACACCGTTGATTTTTTGTGGTACAGGGTTGTTCTTTTCTTATTTCGCAAATGAATAATCCATTTCCAGATGATTTGGATTATATGTTCCATTCATAATCGCCAGTGTGTCTTCTACGATAACCAGTTCTTCGTTTGTTGCAATCATCAAGATTTTAACACGACTGTCATCTGTGCTGATAATCGCCTGATCGACACCTTTGCGTGCCAACGCCTGGGCATTCTTTTCCAAATCTAATTTGATACCCAGTTCCTCTAATCCTTCACAGAATTTTGCGCGCAGATAGTCGTCATTTTCACCAACGCCTGCGGTAAATACCAGTGCATCAACATGCCCCAGTTCTGCCATAAACGCCCCGATGTATTTTTTTACATTGTGCGCTTCCATATCGATGGCCAAACGGCACAGGTCGTTTGTGTCCTTGTTGCCTTCTACATCGCGACGGTCGGCATAGCATTCTGTAATACCCATCAAACCAGAATCCTTGTTCAGATGCTTTTGCATTTGATCTGCTGTGATACCCAGTCTATTCATAACATACAACACAACACCTGGGTCCAAGTCACCTGGACGCGTACCCATCGTCAATCCGGACAACGGTGTCATACCCAATGATGTATCAACAGATTTACCATTGCGAATTGCGGTTGCAGACGCGCCCGAACCGATATGCAACGTAATCAGATTGCATTGATCGGCTGGTTTGCCCAACATTTTGGCAGCAACTTTTGATACATATAAATGGCTGGTCCCGTGGAAACCATAGCGACGCACGCCCAATTCTGTGTACCACGCACGTGGCACGGCATAGCGATACGCATAGTCTGGCATTGTCTGATGGAATGCGGTATCAAACACTGCAACCTGCTTTGCGTTTGGCAATAATTGCTGTGCTGCGACAATACCGACCAACGCGGCTGGGTTATGCAGTGGTGCAATCGCAGACAATTCTTCGATTGTTTTGATGACTTCGTCATTGATTTCAACAGATGACGCAAATTTTTCACCACCCAGAACAACGCGATGACCAACGCCCTTGATTTCATTCATGTCAACAGACGCCTCGCGCAACATGAACATAACGACATTTAACGCCTCGTTATGATTTTGCATACTGCATTCTTTCTTTTGTTTTGTTCCGTCTGGATACTTTTGTGTCACAAAGGAATCCGGCAGACCGATTTTTTCAACGTTTCCACCAACGATGGCTGTTTTTGTATCTGCGTCAAACACCTGGTATTTCAGGGACGAAGAACCACAATTTAATGCAAGTATGTACATGTGAAATCCTTTTTTTATTCTTCGGGCATCAGCATAGCAATGTTTTTTTTAGAATTCAATAGTAAACTCGGAATAAAATGCACCAATTTTCATCTGTGATTTCCGTTTGAACGCCGGTGTCATGATGGCGAACCCAGTACTTTTGACAACCGGTCAGCAGGAACAGATTCATTCCATTTTGGTTTTGTTCACAGTTTGGAATCGGATTTGCATGATTGCCTACGCCAAATGCCCATACTTCGTCACCGACGGCATATCCTGCCTCTGCATTTTGACAGACCAGGGCGCATTGCACAAATTTTGGCTTTTCTGTGTCGCCCAGAATATAATTCAGCCCTGCAACCCTGCTGTTAATCTGTATAGGTGCTGTTTCGTGTACTGTAAATGGGGCAGGCGCGTGTTTCGCCACGATATTTGCCCAGAATTCATCAGATACATTTTCTATATCGAAATTACCGGTGTTGGTTGCCGCATCATTTGCGCGTGCAAGTGTAAATCCGCCCTGCGTTTCACCATCATGCACACGCAACGTTTTTGCGTCTGTATCCATTGTGATTTCGCCGGGCATACCGGTAAAGTTATCATTTTGTGCGGACGAACCGCGTCTAATTTGTAAAACACGTGTCATATAAATTTCCTTTTTTTGTTAATGTTAAAAATTGTGATTTTAAAAAGTTCTTAAAAAATTAAGCATCAACCAAAACAACTTTTTTTATTTTATAGCCCCACTCCTGCCTACGCAGGGGTGACAAAATGCGCAAAGCGTGCACAAAAAACAAACGCCGTTGTTTCCAACGACGCATGTTTTTATTATACCACAAATCCCCCAAAAAATCAAGGATTTTATCGTCCAATGTTGTGACTTGCATAGTATTCTTCAAACCGTTGTTGTATTTTCGTCTTGCCTGTTGCAGGATCTACTTCGTTTGCATCTTTTTGAACGTCTTTATGTAATCTGAATATGTTGTAATCCTTGGTGTTGGCGGACGAATTAAAGAAATCCCATCGTGCAAACAGCCTCTCCATCATTTTTCTTTTTTCTGGTTTTGTTGTGTCTGTATATTCTACGCTATCTGTTATTCGTTTGCCCAGTCTGCCTGTTCCTTTCTTGAACTTCAGACCGTTTTGTCGGATTGCGTTTTTTGCAAAGTTTCCAACTTCAAACAGGGCCATTGTCCCGTATTTAATCATTTTGTCCAGTGCGCCAGACATAACCTTCATGACTTCATTTTTATTCCATGACAATCCTGGGTCTGAAAATATGCTAACCTCTGTTTTGCGCAGGCTATCGCGTATACTTGATGTTGTCATTGTATATCGCATCACGGCCAGCGTTTCTAATGCCAATTCTGCTTCTGCTTCTTTGTCATCATGTGCGGCTGCTTTGATGATTTCGCTGACCAGTTTTCGCATCTGGGTTCCGTCTTTCAGTGCGTCCTTAAAGAAATCAGTCTCTTTCATTTTGGTCATGGTTTCTTTGATCCATTTCAATTGCTTTTGTACAGGATTTGGCAAATATCCATTAATTGCATCAAATGTTTCCAACATTTTTTCTGTGCCATCCGTTGGCTTTACACCTTTTTTAATTAATTCTTCAACGATAAGGTTTGCCTTTGTTGAATATTTGTGTCTTCTGTGTTTTTGGGCCAGTTTACCAACAGTTTCGACATAGTTTTCTTTCAGTTTATCTTGCGCTTTTTGCCAAAATCTCTTTCTGTCTTTATATTTTGGTTTCAGCGCATGATCGCCTTCTTTATAGTTTGTTTCATTCAACCCCTTGTTTATCCAACGGGTTATATCGCCTTCGGTGTCTTTTGCAAGAACTTTTTCGCGCAGTTTGTCGTTGGTCACTAACTTCCCAAACAACTTGGACATGCCGTTTTTTAAGCTAGTTAATTGTGTGGCATTAGGATCCTTTGGGGTGTTTATTGTTTCGCGCAAGTCAAGGCATTCGCTCTCAAGATATGCTGGTGGTGTTCCTGGCAATGGACGCCTGCCACCTTTGTCGTCCCAGTTATGTATGCCCAGTAAAAACTGATCAAAAGTTTTTAGCGACTTGGCGTTTTTCATATATGTTTTGGGGGTCGACGTCAACGTGTCCGCCAATTTTGTTAAATCGCGTTCAGATATTCCCATACTGGCGGAAAGATATCTTTGGTTGCTACGTATATACGAGCCGATGTCATCAGCTTTGGTATCATCGATTTCCTTGGACTCAAAATCTTCAACTGCTTTTCCTGCACCATAAAATTCGTCCAGAAACTTTTTTACATCTGTGTCGTCTTTTAGATCTCTATCGCTGGCAACATCGCGCAGTATTGTTGCTAACTTTAAGTATAGGTCTTTTAAATCGTCGGTTTTTGGTTCGTCACTTGAATCGGAATATTTAAACTGACCTGGATTATCTGGATCTGGTGCGTTGATTTGTGGCGCGTCCCATTTCATCGCATCACGCCCGCCAGATTCCCACCACGCTTTTTGTGCTTTTGTCGCGACCCCCTTGTCTATCAGATCTTTTAACCGTGCGCGTGTGGCATCGTCCATATTGCCCAGGTTTAACTGCTTTACCAAGTCTATAATAAAATCTTCGGTCTTAAATGCCATCTTTGCGCACCTTTGTTTTCTTATCAATTAATTATAGTGCATTTTTGACAAAATTTCAATATTTTCTGTACTTTTTTGTTAAAAAGTATGTATACTGTGCCGTATTTGGAATGAAAGGTAAAAAAATGACGCGTTTGCTATTTTCTTTGTACGGTTTTGCATTTTTGAACAAGTTTTTATTATTAACGCCTGTTTATGCTATTTTTATGCAACAAAACGGTCTGACGGATTTTCAGTTGTCGACCATGTTCATTGTATCTGCCATTGGAACTATATTGGGCCAGGCACCAATCGCATTCGTCACAAATCATGTCGGACAACGTTGGGCAATGATTGTGGGACAATTTTTAAAGATGTTCGCAATATTATTATGGTTGTTTGTGCCAACATATGCTGGATTTGCAATCGGAATGGTTTTATGGGGCGTCCAGGCTGGATTTCGCAGTGTCGCATTCGAAGGGCTGGTATATGATTCTGTAAATGCGTATGGCATGTCGCATGATTACCCCCGGATTTTGGGGCGAAAATCAACGTATGAATCAATTGGTGTCGCACTGTCGGCGTGCGGTTCGCTGTTGATGTTCTTGGGCTATGAATGGGTGACATGGGCATCTGTTATGGCGATATTGTTGTCGATGGTGTGTCTGTTGATGGTGCCGTATCGTCCAGATATGCAGTCTGCACCCGTATCGTCACTTCGGTTTCGTAAATTATTACGTACAGGTATCAGGTTTTGCCTGAAAACACCATGTTTGATGCCAATAATGGTTTTAACGTTGTTGGTGGTAAATGTGCCGTTCCTGGATGATTTTTTAAGTCCAATTGCATTAAATATCGGAATTCCAACAGAATATGTTGGCGCATTGTCGTTCTTTTTACTGGGGTGCGCCACTGTGGGTCAGCGTTTTGCATATCGCTTTACGCGTATCTCTGACAGGGTTTTATATTCGTTAATTGGTGTTGTTGGCTTGCTGTATATGATGTTTTCTGTGTTTTATTCTATTGGTGCGTTGTGGTTGTTGGGGGGTGCGTATATGTTATTTTATGGTATTTATACATTGCTGTATTCGCGGTTCCAGGTTATGGTTCCCACGTCATCGCGTTCTGTGGTTTTGTCACTGTATACGACATTAACATACTTGGTTTATATGGCGGTCTGTGGCGTGATTGGTTTGGGGTCGCTGTTGGGCAGTTGGCGTTACAGTATTTTTATCTTAGGGGTGCTGACACTGTGTGTATGCGCGTGGGCAATGCTGTTTGTGCGCAGACGCTGTTCTTAGGCTAACGTTCCTATACATATTGCCGTATGTTTCTTGTAAAATTTGTGCATGAAGATAAGTTTTCGCACAATATTTTTAAAATCTTTGCCGTACCTGATGTCAATCGTCGGTGGTATTATATTGTATACGGGTGCGATTGATAATGCGCCAAATGATAATCTGCGTGATTTGATTATTGATATTTCTGGATCTTTGTTGTCGATACCGTTGGTGTTCTTGTTATACGATTACATGAACTCGCGCGTTAATCGCCAGATGAAAAAGACCATTGCAAACAGTGTTTCAGACAAACTGAATACATTAATGTTGGGGCTGGTGTTTGTGTTGCGAGAATCCATGGGGGTGCGCAGTAAACTAACCACAGAAAACTTGAATCGAATGTTGATATGGCGTACCCCAGAAATTTCACGTCGCTTAAAAATGACCCCTGGGGTACTGGATAAATTAAATGCCTATCATAATGATTTAGACACATTACTGTATCGCAACAGCCAAAGCAGTGTTTTATCGCCGCAACAGATTCAGATATTGTCTGCCTTGGCGCGCGACATGACGCATTTAATTAATGAAAACAAGTTCCATCATAACAATCGCCGCATGTCTGCAAAGTATATAGAAAATATAATGTCGCGTATGCTGGATTGGCTGGATTCAGACTCGGTCGCGATGCTAAATCTGCAACAGCATTTATCAGACGGCGCGATGTCTGTGAACGGTGGCAAAAAATAAAAACGAAATTTTTATTATTTTTTCTTGCATTTTAATTTGAAATGTGTCAAAATTACGCCCGAACCGCGGAAACAGAATGTAAATTCTCGCTTTCCGGGTCCGGTTTTGGGGACATAGCTCAGTTGGTAGAGCAAATGACTTTTAATCATTGGGTCCAGGGTTCGAGTCCCTGTGTCCCCACCAGAAATAAGAAAACCACCGCATGGTGGTTTTTTTATTTCTGCGGACACGTGACGAAGAACCCGTAAAAGCCATGTCAATGGCGTGGGGTCGACAGAAAAAAAGCTAATGTGTGCCATGGGTGCAATGAACATTGTGCGTTGGGGCATACATACGATATTAATGATGAGAAAGCCAGAGTTATAAGGTTTTATCCAACGATTGGTGGCAAACGAATTACAGAGTATATTGGTGCAGAAGGTGATACGGTTAAGATTGACCAGACGTGTATAAAAGCATATTGTGATAGTCTATTCTATATAGCAACTTCTATTCAATTGGCTCGTGAAATCGCGAAACAGTGCGACCATTATAAGAAACGATAGCAAGGCAAATGCCTCTTCTATTGCAGGGGGATTATGCATCGTCGGGGTGGGATTATTCATCCAACGCCAATATAAAGATACCTAATTCATTTGCGCGTTTGATAACTGCTGGCTTATTCACAACAAAGCATGTTTTTGTATTTACAACAATTCCACGCAGTTTGGCCGATGCGACCGCGTTTACTGTGTCAACGCCAATTGCCGGAATGTCAATGCGTAGATCCTGACCTGGTTTGGTCATTTTTGCAAATACGCCACTGGCTTTGCGCTTTTTTTCACGCATGGCGACAACGCGTTCCAACATTTTTGCGGTGCCTTCGGCGGCTTCTACTGCAATCACTTGTTTGTCGACAACGACGGATGCGCCAATGTCTGCAATGCCGATAGTGTGTGAAACCTCAATCGCGCGTTCGATATTTTTCTTGTCATCTGCGGATGGTTTTGCGCGTGTTTGAACGCCCGCCTTTTCGAATGCCAATTCCGGTGCCAAATCTTGGGCAGCAACAATTTCAAAACCTTGTTTTTCAAGAACATTATTTAATGCGACAGCCATAGAATCATACCCCCGTTGATGCTTCATAATTTTTAACAATGTAAAGAATGTCCACAAATCAGGACGCAAATCCGACAAATTCGGATGTCCCAACGAACCAACAAAAACCAAGCGTCGAATGCCGCGACGGCGAAATTCGCGTATTGCACGCCCCGCGCCCCCCAGACGCACAACCATATCAGGTTCCAGTCGTGGATCATAAAAGTTTTTCAGCCCCACAACAAATACGTCCCAGCCGGCACGACGCAACGCGTCGCGTGTAAAAAACGGCAGGTCCAACGCACCTGCAACCAAGGCTATTTTTTTATCTGTGTTTTTATTTTTCATGCCCATATGGTACGAATAAATCGGACTGGAATCAAGTTGCAATTTATGATAGAATCCTATTGATTATAAATAAGCAGGTAAAAATATGAAAAAAATATCTTATATGGGAATAATTGTCGCGGTGTTTGGAACAACTGTCGCAAACGCATCGTACAGCAACAAAAGATTCCAGGCGGAGGTTTTAGAGGGGTTGGACTATATCGGTGCGCGCGCAACAATTGATGAAACGCCTGTTGTTGCGCCGGGGGAACTGGGACTGGAAGTTTATGAAACCGCGGATGCAGTTCAAACTGATGAAATTCGGATGTATATTCCGACATCAATGTACGTTCGTATGGGGGGGGGATTGAACCTGGGGTTCGCAACGGACAAGGCGATGTTTAATGGTGCAGAATACGAAGCGTCTGGCGGTTATACAACACAAATTGGTTTGGGGTGGAATCTGTCATCTTATGTTCGTACGGAAATCGATTTCCAGACAATGACCTTGAAATTTTCAGACCTGGATGATTTTCAGGCAAATTATCAATCGATTGGTGGAATGTTATATTTTGACATGGCGCGCCGATATGTTCAGACAGGTGATGTCACGCGCCGCAGAACATTTGTTCCATTTATTGGTGTTGGTGCCGGTGTTGGCACATATGAATTCGAAGGCGCATCCGGTGCAAATGGTGTTGCGATAATCGCGCCACGTGCAGTACTGGGCGCAAGCATTATGCTGACAGACCTGTTGGGGATTGATATTGCGTACCAGTATCAGATGATGATTGGTGATGGGTTTGGTTGGGATGTGCGCGACGGTGGTGTCGACAACATCAGCAATGTTATGGCAACAATACGTTTTAACTTTTAAGTGATTGGGGGATTTGTATATGAAAACAAAATTATTATTTGCAACATTATGTTTGGCACCAACAATCGCCGGCGCATCAATACCGTATCGCGTTGAGCAAATTAAAACGCCAACAGAATCTGTTAAATATGGCAAGGATTCAGAGGCTTTGGCGCGCACGCGTCGTTTCTATGTCGGCGGTGGGTATAATTTTGCAATGTGGTCGAACTATACGGATGAAAACAACATTCATATTGCAGGCAAAAATACATCAGGCTTCGAAGGAATGTTGGGATTGCGCATATACGACACTTTTAGGATAGAGGCAAACTATCTGCGTACAGATGCAGAATGGAATACATTGTCTTTTTCGGGCGACACGGTGTTTCTGAATGCGATATTTGATGCGCGTATCGATAATATTTACAGACTGTTTCACACACAAATGTTGGTTCCATATGTTGGTATGGGCGCAGGTTTGTCATGGAATTCTGCAAATGACGGCATAAAGATGGATAAAAAGATTTCGCCGGTTGTTGGTGCGATGGCTGGCATCAGTGTTGAATTCAACACCGTATTTGCGTTGGATTTTGGGTACAGATATTTCTATATGTTCAACCCAGAAATCGATGGTATTTCTGATTTCAATCCAACGTCACATCAATTCCGCGCAGGCGCACGTATTAGTTTTTAATTATGAAACAGTGTCCGTTCTTTGGTAAATGTGGTGGCTGTAAATATGATTTTACGGCCACTGATTATCGTGAAAAAAAATTTCAAGAATTAAATAAAATACCCGTGACAGATGATGCGATTTGGGTGAGGGCAGGTTTGCGTAGACGTGCGGACTGCTGTTTTGCAAACGGCGAATTTGGATTCTTTGAACGTGGCACAAAAAACATTATCCCTGTACGAAATTGCCAAAATTTGACACCGGCGCTAAATAATGTCCTGCAGATAATGGCAGAATTGCCATGGTGTGGGGCTGGGTCATGCTTGATAACAGAATGCGAAAACGGTATCGACGTTGCAATCAATGCAAATGTCCCATACTTTACCCCAGAATTTCGTGATGCGATTATAAAAGCGCCAATAATTCGCGCAACATGGAACGATAAAACAATAAAACAAACGGATGTTCCATTAATAAAATTTGGTGAACATATTGTCGAATATCCATCAAATGCATTTTTACAACCAAGTGTCGCAGGTGCCGACACATTGCGAACCTTGGTCATAGATGCTGCAAGCGGATTTAAACGTGTGGCTGATTTATTTTGCGGACTTGGCAATTTTACATTTGCATTGAATGCGGATGGTTTTGACATTGTTGGAATGGGTACAAAACGTGACTTGTTTAAAAAGCCGATGACAGTTGGGATGTTGAATCAATATGATTGTATTGTTATGGACCCACCGCGCGCGGGTGCAATGGCACAATGCAAGGAAATAATAAACAGCAATATAAAACGCGTAATTTATGTATCGTGCAACCCACAAACATTTATGCGCGACATGGAAATTTTGGTTCGCGGCGGATATAAAATGACAAAACTTATCCCGGTTGATCAATTTGTAGGCAGTCAGCATTGGGAATTATTCTGTATTTTCGATAAATAAAGTGGATTATTTTCGTATTTTTCTATTTTTTTGTATATACAGACTTGACAAAATTCAAAAAATCACTATCATATAAACGTACAAACTTTGGTTCCCCTTTCTGGGGCGGGCTGCCGAAATAATAAATAATGGCAAGTCGGGGCATTTTGGTTCGCCAGAATTGTCTGAATGTACATCGCGAATTTATCTTATCGCGGTGAACCAATCAAAACAAAAACGAAACAACAAAAACAAAATGACGTTGACGCAAGGTTCATGTATTGAATTGCACGTTTACGTTGGTTTGATTGCAAAGGAGTAAGACATGAAATTTAAATGGACATTTCCGTATCTTTTGTTTGGGGCCTCTACATTGGCTAACATTGGCTTGTTTGCCCAAAGACCAGACAACACCATTTTTAAAACAAATAACGATTTATCAACTGCAAATGCGGACACTGCATTGTTGGCATATGCCAGTTCCGTGACATATGATGTTGACACAGAATATGCATTTAACAGCTTGTTCTTGGATGCCAAGGCCGAAGATTTATGCTATAATTATACAAATAATGTCACACAATCTCAGTCCCGCATCAAAGGCAAACGTGGAACACGTGGTTATCGTGCATCTGTACGCCAAGAATTGCCGGGCGCGCCGGTTGGGAAACACTGTTTGTATGGTCAGTATGTGAACCTAGACCGTGCATTGGATGCCGCGAATGATACATTGACAATAATTCCAAAATCAGCAAAGGCATCTTGTAAAATGTTTAAGTCTGAAATGCGCAAAAAATATTCTGGTACGGAATATGCTGGCTGTATTTATGAGGGACGCATGTATGAAACAGATTCTGTATATCATGATGCGTTAAATAAACATATTGAAAAGCGCAAGGTTCAATTGGGTGATAAGTTTGTTTTATCAAATGTAATGAACGAATTTACAAAAAGCAACTATATGGCAGATGAATTGGAACCTGGCGCAATATTGATTGTTCCACGCAAGCGTGGCTCGCGCAGTCAATTTCATGCGGTTGTATTATTGGGGCGCGGCTATGTTGAAAAAGGCAAGTTTGTCCAAGATGAGAACGGACGTTATATTTATGCCGGTCTAAATCGCGAAAATATTGGTGATTTATTCAAAGCATATGATATGTCGTTTGTCTTTGCTGCAAACATAGAAAAGATTGCACGTGTTGAATACAGCAAAGAATTTGCACGTATTGAAAATATGACGAATTCACAATTAATAGAATATGTTGCAGGCGGTAGATACAACACAGAAATGTTGCGCAAATTTTCACGTCCTGCGTTGTTGCGATTGGCGCGCGACAAGTATTTTAAAATTAATGACGGTGAAATCAAAGACAATGTATCGCCGTCGCGTGAAAAAATTCGCATTAATCCATCGCGCGCACCGCATCAGTTGTTGGCAATGAATGCGATACAAAAAAATAGATAAAAAAGCCCCCCCTATTTGGGGCTTTTTTATTGATTTTTATGTCGTTTTATGATATAATATTCAAAGTGAATCCCGAACGTTGTGTGGGATTTTTTTATTTGTCGCCATACGGGCGACTTTTTTAATTTTAAAATAAACAAAGGATATCCAAAAATGTCAAGACAAATACAAATTCGGCGTGGCACCGCGACCGAACATGAAAAATTCACCGGTGCCATTGGTGAAATAACAGTTGATACCACAAATAAAACATTACGTGTACACGATGGTGAAACCATTGGCGGTACACCGTTGGCGCGTGCAGATTCTGTGCCAGACTTGTCTGGTGCGGACTATGTTGTCGCATGGCAGATGCCGACATCCAATAATAATTATACATGGTATCGCAAATACAAATCTGGATGGCTGGAACAGGGTGGAAAATTAAGTGGGCGCAGCGTTGTATTCCCATGCGCTTTTTCACAAGTGCCAACTGTTTGTATCGGTACTATTGATTCGGATACAGCCAGCGTGTCAAGCGTGACGATACACAATGTCACGACTACTGGTTTTTCAGGGGTTTTAACCAGTGGCAACAAAGACTGGGACAGTGGCGCCAAAAATATGAATGGTTATTGGACGGCGGTCGGGATTGCAGCGTAAAAAGAATCGGGCAATTTGCCCGATTCTTTTTACTTTTTACGAATTGCAAAACCGTTCTTATCACGCGGTGGCAAATTGAATAATGCGCCATATTTTTTCTGAATTGCATCATTGTCGGGCGCGTATTCTAATTTCCCGGCACTGGGCGAAAAAGTCAATTCCCCAAACATTAATTTTCCATCAACTGTTTCATAAAAATCAACACGTACAAAGTCAAATGGTTTTGCTAACTTTTCTGCGACATCAATCATTTCTTTCAATAACTTTGGGCGTGGCAACTGATGTTCTATCTTATATCTGTCACCACCAGAACTATAGAATCCCATATCTTTCCAATTTTTATCATAGTGCGCCGAGCCGATTTTTTCATGTCCCTGTTCATACGAAATTATCTTTATAAATTCCACGCGCCCGCCAAAGCACCACAGTTTATATTCAATATCTGTCCGAATATCCAACAGTTCCCGTGCCATAACCCGTGGTTTTATGGGCAGATATTGCATTTCATAACCAATTTCTGCCAGATTAAATTTCAACCACTGCTTCAATGTGTTTTGAACATCTGCTTGTTTTAATTTAGATTTATCCAAAACCAACATTGTTTGTGCGCTATCTGCCCCCGCATTATATGTCAGCAGGAACTTATCCGGCAACGCATCCAAATTAAACTGTTTTTCATTGTCATACACCGCATACAATTCAGGTAAATATTTCTTCCCCACGGTTTTCGCGACATAGTCACGCACGGCGATTTTGTCTGTGCATTGTACTTTCAGGTCTGTCACATCAAACATACTGGCCCATATAACTTTTTCTGCCAGTGTTGTCAGTTCATCGGTTGGTTTTTTTCCTGTCTTTTTATAAAACTGTTCCCCCAGCAGTTGTGTCAGTTCTTTTTTATTTAAATCCGCCAATTTCTTTTGTGGTTTTTTATATGACAAAATCCGTTTTCCAAACAGATAGAACCGCCTGCGATTACCATCACGTTCTTTATAGAACCAGTGCGTTTTAATACCTTCTTTCTTTAATAGTTTTTTCAGTTGTGGATAGTGTTCCATTAAACGATTAAAATCTTTCCAGAACAATTTTTCGCCTTGGTCATTTATCAGGCACAGTGCAAATTCCTGGGACCCGTCAGTATAGTTTAATTCGATTTCCTTGTCTTTTACAACACGTACACCAACACCACTTAACGCCGCCATCAGCCAGAACCATTGGTCATCATTTGTTGGTGCCAATTTCAAGATTAAATCCTCGTTTAATATGTCTTTGTAAAAACATTTGGGCGGATACAGCACGCCTCCACATCCGGTCAGTTTGTTCAAGAAGTGCGCCCCACGATAATGTTTCTTACCACCTGCAATTGTTTTGAATTTATCACGTTCATATATAAACTTGGTCACGCGGTGCGCATTAATGTCATTAGGATATTTTTTATAGCTGCGATACAGTTTTTCCAGCATCGTTGGTTTATATATAATATCATCATCGACTGTCACAATTAATTCATTCGGATATTTGCGCAGTGTCGGGATTAATTTTTTGTATGAACGAATATCATGATACCAATCGATGGTCAACCCGCGTTCTTTCAGTCGCAGTAAATTTTCGGGCAAATCTTTTTCACCATTTGGGAATTGTTCAGGTGCCAACCACAGAATAATTTTATCTGCCTTTTTTGTTTGATTTAACAAACTTTCTATAACCTGATGCACGGTGCTTATCCGTGCCGGAAATGATGTCAGTGATACGATTAATCTCGATTTGCGCACAATATTTTCATATACATCAGGGAACTGTTCAAATATGCGCCAAATTGTATTGTGTGTCGTATTATTTTGGCTGTTTATATTATACAGTGCAAATTCCTGTGATGCGTCACCATTTACCGACAACAACCCCAGGTTTTCATCTACTGCATTAATTGTTGTGTTATTGCGAATTGCCATTGCCCAGAACCAGACATCATCTTCGGTCGGCGCCAATTCTTTAAACGTTTGTTCGTTAAAAACATCTGGGTGCAGGCTGTGTGGCGGATATAAAACGCCTGATACGCCAGTAAAGAATTTTTTTAAATCAGGTATCGTATCATTCCCGTTAATGCCCATCGCGCCACGTCCCGGGATTATTTGTCCACGTGACCATTCCTTATATGGCGCCAGACTCTTTTCCTTTTCTGTAATACCAAATGCGCGGTGGCATTGAATGCTATATGGGTATTTCTGATAACCTTTATACAACAATTCCAACCAGTTTACGGGGTACAAAATATCATCGTCTGCGGTCACAATAATGTCATCTGGGTACTTATGCAACGCCGGTATCAGTTTAGTATACGATTTTACATTATGATACCAATCGATTGTCAGCCCCAATTCTTTTAAGCCCAAAATTTCATCAGGCAAATCACTTTCGCCATCTGGAAATTGTTCCGGATTTAACCACAAAATAACCATGTCTGCCTTTACCGTCTGATTTAACAGCGTTTTTAACGTGTGGTGCAGGGCAGGGATTCGCGCCGGATATGATGTCAGTGAAATTATCAGTTTTGGATTATTATTCATGTCTATTTCCCTTTTTTATATGACCAAACACGTTTCCCCAGAACATAGATATTTCTGCGACCGTCTGGCATGCGTTCTTTATAGAATAATTTTTCAGATTTATGCTTGAACATTTTATTTTTTATCAGTTCTTCATATAATCTTTTGCCCAGTGCCTGTTTAATTATGTCTTGATAGTCTGGATTTTTATTATATTGATACAGCATATCGAACATCTGTTTTTTATGCTGTTTATATTCAAATTTCTTTTTTATTTCATAGCATATAACAGGTATTATTTGGTTGCGCATAAATTCATCAAATTTGTCGGCGGTCAATCCTGCCTTTTGTACCAGATTAACTTTATGCTTTATCATATCCAGTTTGGATTGCGATTTTCTACGTGGCAAAAACTCGGAATCCAGTGAACCATCATTTAACATGAAATAGTGATAATACGTATCTTCAACCAACACGATATTATTTGTGCACAATGTCACATGCGTCAAAAATACGGAATCTTGTCCTGTTATAACTTCATCTGGAAATTTGATGTTGTTTTTTGTTAAAAAATCATGGTTATACAGTCCCGACCAGAATTGATATGTCCACATGATATGATTTTGTTTAATGCGTTCATTCAAATCATCTATGTATGATTTTTTGTCTTGCATATTTATTGTTTTTACAGTTGCCTTGGCGACATCCGTTCCAGATTTAATAATTTCCGTATACAGTTTTTCATAAAAATCTGAATCTACATAGTCGTCTGGGTCAACGAATCCAATAAACGGTGCCTTTGCTGCCGCTAATCCCATATTACGTGCGACCGCCACACCACGATTTTCTGGCATTTCAATAATAGAAATACGTTCGTCGGCATCTGCATATTGTTTCAAGATAGTCAACGTATTATCAGTTGACTTATCATCAATACAGATAATTTCAATATCCGACAAGGTTTGACCAATTAAACTGTCCAGACAACGTCCAACCCACTTTTCCACATTATAACAAGGTACAATAAT
>JAZRPS010000015.1:0-50886 GCA_045649345.1 Candidatus Enterousia sp.
GTTTGAATGAGATAAACACAAATAAAAAAACCACGTCATGAGTGGAGAACGTGGTTTTCAACCCTTTTGTGGTCTGATGTTGATTATATGACAATACACAACACTTGCAACAAGAAAACATTCTTAACATCGATAAAAAAATCCCGGAACAGCGGGAAATTCTGGTAGCAGCGGAGGGATTGTCTGATTCCCATATTCGCTTTCGCTCTATGGGTCCCTTTCGCTACGTATGGTTCAAACTTCGTTCACACTCGTTTTCACCAACTGACGCCCCGGACCCTGGGGTCCTCATCCGCCACAACTATACCAAAATTAAAACCGGGATAAACCCGGTTTGAATTTTGGTAGCAGCGGAGGGATTCGGACCCCCGACCAAAGGATTATGATTCCTCTGCTCTACCACTGAGCTACGCTGCCAAACGCCATGCATTATAACAATCTTTTTTTCAATTGCAAGACAAAACAACACCTGTGATTTCATTCTTGTTTACAATTATTAATTTTTTTAAGAATATAACATTGAACCCCTACTCAAAATATGATATCATATGCGTTATGAGAAAAATCACATACGCTTTATTATTATCATCTGTGATGACGACTGCGCACGCAGAAATAAACCCGTTTTTCAGCGGCTATGAAAACCAAATTGCATTCAACGTTGGCGCCGGCGTCAACAGTGGTTTTTTAATCCCGCCGCCCAGTCAATTTGTGCCATACACAATGTTTCAGTTTCAGTATTCGCAACCAACAACATTTTTCAGACTACCTGCGCGCCAGTCATTAAGTCTGATTATGAACGTCGGTTATGGCAAAAAGTACGGTTGGCATTGGGACAGTTATACAATTCCAATCGTCATGTTGTCCGAAGATATAATATTGGCGGATTGGCATGACTGGTATTTCTATACCGGACTGGGCGTCGGCATGCAGGGCCAACAAAATGAACGTATCGGTTCAAAATTACTGTTTGGATTTAAACTGGGCACCGGGTACAAGATAACCGATTGCGTTGGTATTGAACTGTTTATGCAACATATGTCCAATGGCAACACCGCACCTGAAAATAATTCATACGCATTTTACGGCATGGGCCTGACGTATAGTTTTTAAAATACGTAATTATAGGAGGAAAAATATGAAAAAAATATTATTATTACCCATACTACTAGGCCTGGTTGCATGCGATAAACCAAACTATGACGTTGACCTGTTGTGCGAACAATCAGGTTCAAAATATCTGGTTAATGCAAGAACATACAACGATAAAGCAGTTCTAAAAATCACAACCTTGGACAAATCCCTGCGCGAAAAAGATTGGTTAAAAAATCACACTTGGTTAGAAAGTCAAATTCCACAAATTGATGATATATTAGACATCACCCTAAAAGGCGACTGTAATAGTTTCGAGGAACCAGAACATATAAAATTCGACATCCATCAAGACAATCTGACACAATCTGCTATATTCACATTATGGTTTGCAAGTGACAACAATTTAAAAATGTCCGACGGCAATGAAATACCAAACGGCGAATATATGGTTGGAACACAATGCAAATTATTAATTCCGCACAAATCAAAACAAAAGAATATAAAGCCAAACCTATCTGACAGTGAAATAAAGAAAATAAAAAACTGCAACGCATACATTGCCAGTCAATTATTACACGATGGTTCCGACTATCATGTATATGACGAAGAAGGTCGAACAACACTTATTCCACAAACAGAAATAAACGCGCTGTTTGGCGAAAACAAACCGCATTTTTACTATGTTGAAAACATCAATTATTACGCAGACAAATTATCAAATTCTTGTGAAATCGCAGAAAAACTCAAAACCCTTATCAAAAACAAGTTTGAATCTGTGAGACATTCTGCAACACTTAAATGTGCTGGCACAGGAAAAATAATTTCCCCCCAAGAAAAAACATCATTTAAAATTTATGATGATTATGCGATTGTCGAAAATTTGAACCCATACAAAGACGCAACCATTATTTTAGAAGATTCTGAATCAACTATAACAAAACTAAATAAAATTCAAGACACAACAAACCACAACAAACAATTCATATTATTTGAAAGTGAAAATGGCATACAAATAGATGTTACAATCGACACAAGCACAAACCAAGTCATAGAATACAGTTGGTCAAACAAAAACGAACTAAGTCCTGACGGACTTCGCATTTGGAATATGTGCGAATAAAAAAACGCCCGAATATCGGGCGATTTTTATTTCCCCAGACATAACTGTCCAAACGTTTTATCAAGTATTTCTGTTGCGGTAATTGTACCCAATATCTTACCAATCGCATCTGCGGCGCCACGCACATGTTCCGCAAATATGTCATAGTTTTCACCTGCCCCAATCGCGTATGATAATTCTTCATTCACAGATTCTAACAATGCCTTGGTTCGCGCATTTATCACCAGATCTGATTCACGCCCATCGAACATTTCATGAATTCTGATACGCAAAACATCCACCAAGACATCCATACCATCACCCGTTTTAACAGACGTATAAATCACACCCCTATTTTCACGCGTTTTTATTTTATCTGCCTTGTTTATCACCAGAATTTCGTTTGCATTATCTGCCACCAATCCTGGCATATCATCTGCAAAAACATGCACAACGATATCTGCATTTTCGATTTCTGATTTTGTTCGTTCAATACCGATATTTTCGATAACGTCATTTGTTTCACGAATACCGGCGGTATCTGATATGTTTACCATATAGCCATCTATATCAATTGTTGCCGACACAACATCACGCGTCGTTCCTGCGATATCAGAAACAATTGCGCGATTTGCCCCAACCAGATGGTTAAATATCGACGATTTTCCAACATTTGTTTCACCGACCAGCGCAACATTAACCCCACCACGAATTGCACGTGACACACGATAACCACGCAACGCAGAATCAATTTCATCACGCAAATTTTGCGCACGTCCACGAATTGTTTCACCAATATTTACCGGCAAATCATCCGGACTGTAATCCAACATTGCCGCCGCATACGCAGAAATTTCCACCATCTGTTCGCGCCATGCATTATAAATATCGCTATCATGCCCCAGCATTGATTTCAACGCATGCTGTCTTTGTTTGTCTGTTTGCGCATCTAATAACGCCGCCAATCCATCAACGTCGGCCAGGTCCATTTTATTGTTATAAAACGCACGTCGTGAAAATTCACCAGGCGTTGCCATACGCATACCCAACGAACCCAAGAATTCAAATACCTTGTTAATTACCGCCGGCGCACCGTGGGTGTGCAGTTCAATCACATCTTCACCTGTAAACGAATTTGGCGCATTAAAGTATATCGCCAAACACTGGTCAATCAGGTCCCCAGATATGTCACGCAAATTAATAAAGTACGCATGACGTGGCATAACATCATCACGCCTGATAAATGTCGCAAACGTATCACGTAAATTTTCACCAGATATACGTATAACCGCAACCCCAGATTTACCGTGTCCACTGGACAATGCAAAGATTGTATCGTTATTCATGTTGTGATGCCTGTTGTTTTATTAAGTCCATTTCCATTGCGCGTGCAATTTCTGATACGCGATTTTCAATGCCAGATGGATTAATTATTTTTCCGCCCAATGGATGCTCGTTTGCGGTTTGTTGCATTATTTCAATCAATTCATCTTGCCAGTTTGGGCGTGTAAAGAATATTGTGTTGTCCTGTAATGCGCATGCAAATATTCCAGCCAGATATGGATATGTAGAACTAGCACCACCAAGTCTGGTGTAATAATATCCGCCTTCAAAATATGGGGTTGTTTTTCCGTTTGTTGGTATGCCGATTAGTTTTTTTAGCAATGGTTTCGTTGCATCAGGACCAAAACGTTTGTCGCGACAATAAAACGGGCCAAATTTATACCCTCCACCTAAAACCATAATGCCGTTTCTTTCACATTCTGCGAATAATTCATTTGACTCTTTGGCAAACATGTCGTCAAGACGACCCCAACTGCAAGATAAAAATCTGATTTTTTTATTTTCTGGTAATGTTTTATTTATCTCCAAAACGCGACGAATTGCTATGTTGTAGTATTTTCTGTGTCCTGGCTGTAAAGGTTTTTCGGTTAGTTTTGCTGTTGCGTTTTCGAATTTGTTTTCAATTACCCAATTGTTTGCAGCAAAATAATATATATCACCGTCCGGTGCAGTACCTGTTGTTTTTCCGGCCGCACAACCGACAACCAAACTGCCATGATAATCTGGGGTTGTTGTGTCGTTTTGTGACCATGTGCCAACGGCTTCATAGTGTTTTATTCTGTCTGCGTATTCTGGGTGTTCGCGATACAGTCGTTGGTCAATAATTGCGATGCCAATATTTTTGCCTGTTTTGCCAAGATTGTGTAAATCCTTCATTTCTGTCGGTTGTTTTGCATTTTCCAACATTTGCTGTGGGTTTATTTTTTCTGTGATATCTTGTGGCCAAATTACATTGTCGGTCCAGCTGACAATAATGCCAGTATCTTCCAAAGAAGTTGGCCCCGTCATAATTTCTGGTGAAATAGAAATGTCAGATAAATCACAATCGTGTATTTTTCTGAATCTGGAACGCTTGGTATCAAATTCTTGTTGTGTAATTTTTTTCATACCTTATTTCCCTTTACTTATCTCTTTTAACGCCTTTGGCACCAGCACCGCAACATCTGCCGATGGATTTTGTGCAACCAACTTTTGCGCCATTTCAATTATATCAAGTCTGCGATACCCCAACGCTTCCAGTGCCATTAACAAATCAGGCAACGCAGAACCACCGCCTGCCCCCACCCCGGCATCTGGGGCAAACAGTGTTGCCGACACACCGCCGATTTTATTTTTTAATTCAACGATAATTTTTTCTGCCATTTTTTTGCCAACGCCCGGTGCCGTTGCAATTGTTTTGGCGTCCCCTGTGGCAATTGCAGACATTAATGTATCTGTATTTATTGTACCCATAATGGCCAGTGCAACCTTTGGTCCCACCCCAGACACCGTCGTCAGCATATTAAATAAATTCTGTGCATTCAGACTGGTAAACCCGAATAGGCGTATTGAATCTTCGCGTACAACCGTTTCAATCCACAATTCAACAGTTGACTTATGCGTCAAGTATTCAGCGGTATGAACCTTGTACCCCACACCATTAACCAACAAAATAACAAAACCATCAACAATATAGTCAACAAAACCTTGCAATATACCAATCATTTGTTATCCTTTTGAGGTAATTCTAATCTAATTAAATAAAAAGGTCAAATATGAGCGGACATAGTAAATGGCATAACATACAACATAAAAAAGGCGCCGCCGACGCCGCACGCAGTGGTTTGTTTACAAAACTGGCACGTGAAATCACGATGGCTGCAAAACTGGGTGACAAGAATCCAGACAACAACCCACGTCTGCGCCTGGCAATTTTAACGGCACGCAAGAACTCTATGCCAAACGACAACATCAAACGCGCCATTGACAAGGCATCTGGTTCAAACACCGAAAATTATGAGGCAGTTAGATACGAAGGCTATGGCCCAGGTGCGGTCCCTGTTATTGTAGAAGCATTAACAGACAACCCACGTCGTACAGTACCTGAAATCCGTAATATTTTCGGTAAAAATGGTGGAAACATGGGCGAAGAAGGTTCTGTTGTGTTCATGTTCACACGTGCAGGCCAAATTTTCTATCCTGCATCAATCGGCAAAACCGAAGATGAAATGATGGAAATAATTATGGAAGCAAACGCAGACAATCTGGAATCGTCCGAAGAAGGCTTTATCATCACAACCAAACCAGAAGATTTTATCAACGCCCAAAAATATCTGGCAGACACCCTGGGTGAACCAGAAAAGGCAGAATTGACATGGTTGCCAAACATGCCAATGGATTTAGATGACGAAGCATATGCAAAACTGGAAAAACTGGTTGACGCATTGGACGCAAATGACGACGTACAAAAGGTCTTTACCGCCGCCGACTAAAAAAACGTCTATTCAAAAAAATCACCGCCCATTTCGGGCGGTTTTTTCTTTGAATCATAACTATCTTATTTACAACCAATAAACGCCCAGGATGTATCACTGTTTGGTTCTGCAATCATTGTACGAATTGTAAAATCTTCCTTACACATACCCGGGTCATTAAACACAACTTCGGCATAAACATGCGCCTTATCCGCATACATTTCACTCAAATTTAAATTACCACCGGTCATAAACATACCGTTTGGTTGCAATTTTTTTACTTCCTGTGCCCATTCTTGATCTGCCGGACATTTGTAAACTAAATGTATTTCGGACGTTTCTATTCTTTCACAACCACCAAACATAGAATCATATTTGCTATAACCTTCACTACATGCTGCCAATGCGACAACAGGCAATACCAACAATAACTTTTTCATTTTTTCACTCCTTTCTCTTTTTTGTTAAAAACCACCAAAACACCTGGTGGTTGGAGTTTAGAAATAATTAAGTGAATTGCGTGTTTTATTCGATATATTCAACACACTCCAACCACTTGATTGGTTGGACGTTTTTACGTCTTTTACATGACGCACTTAATAGGTTTCTAAGTCCAGCACTGATTCCACAGCACAACAAAATTATATCAAACAGGGTCAAAAGAATCAAATAAATCCTAACTAATGTTTTTTACCATTCAATTGGCGATTGACCACATTCAATCAGATATTGATTTGCACGTGAAAAATGTTTATTTCCAAAAAATCCACGATACGCAGACAGTGGCGACGGATGCGCACTTTTCAGAATTAAATTCTTATTCGAATTTACAAAACCTGCCTTTTTTTGTGCAAACGAACCCCACAACATATAAACAATATTTTCACGTTTTGCGACGGCACGAATTACACTGTCTGTAAATTCTTCCCAACCACGTCCGGCGTGCGATGCCGCCGCATGCGCACGTACAGTTAATGTCGAATTCAGCAACAACACCCCCTGATTTGCCCAATGTGTTAAATCGCCATTTGTCACGGACTTTCGCCCCAGGTCACTTTCAATTTCTTTATAGATATTTTGCAAACTTGGTGGATTTTGCGTTGGCGGCAACACGGAAAAACAAAGTCCATGCGCCTGCCCCGGTTCATGATATGGATCTTGCCCTATAATCACAACCTTTACCCTATCCAGCGGACACAAATTAAACGCATTAAAAATATTTTTTGGTTCTGGATATACTGCACGTCCCGATAAATATTCCGCACGCACAAATTCTGTTAACTTAACAAAATAATCTTTATTAAATTCGTCACTTAACGCATCTTTCCAAGATTGTTCAATTTTCACATTCATAACTTTATCAACCTCAACCAACTTCAAAATTAATTTATATGAGACGAGTACGCAGCACAAACCAAAGGGAGTGTACTACTCGCTACATGACCGGTGGTTTGTGCAAATAATCGTCCACAGAAATTAATTTTACCTGACAAGATTTCCATAACACAACATCTATATACCCACGGGGCAATCCGGTTTGTGCTGCCAAATGCGCAAACATTTTATCGCATGCTTCCTTGATTTCATCCGACAAATTTCCATTATCAACCGGCAAATTTTTACCCACAAATACACACCCCAATCGCTGAATCCAGACATCATATTTCACAATATCTTCACCCAAATTTCGTGCCAAATGATTTGCTGTTATTTTACCAATATGCGGCAAAGATTGCAGGTATTTTAATTTATCATCTAACAAATTTAGTTTGTAATAATCTGTGCAAAAACAATGCCTATTATCCCAAATTTTACAAATTGCATTTATCTTGTTTTTATTATTAAAAATCTGAATTAATGTTTCAAATTCCGCCCCTGACACGCGCACCTGATTCATAATTTTTTCATGAATTCTTTTGGCGGTTTGTTGCGAAAAACCACCTGCCAAAATTACATACGCACAATGTGACGCAAATTCATCTGGGGTATATATTTTTCGCGATTTCAGATTCTCTAAAATCTCATCAAACGATTGCGCATCGCTGTCCAGTCCCGCTGCCCGCAATCGCGCATCCAAACCAAAGAACCAATCACGCGAAAAATCCATTATGCCGCCATACCTTGATTTAGCATCGTCGCATATCTCAAATATTCCATTTCTTTGTTATTGTCCTTGCCTTTGGCTTGGTCTATCTCTGCCAACCGTTTATCAATTAACTTGATACGTGCTTTCTTATAGGCAATCTGCGCCTCTGACACGCCAGACAATTTTCTGATTTCTTCTTCCAGTGCTTTCTTTTCTTCCAACAATTTGTCTTTCTCGCTTGGGCCACGTTTAATGATATTGTTTTCTTTGTTATCCATGCCATCACCTCTTGTCTGCCTTCATATATAAATAGTGCAAAATCAATATGATTCAAGCACTATCCCCTACGCCCACGAAAAATATTACGCAAGATATTATTATTGTTAGCTTTATAGCACGGCAATTTTTCAATAATATCACCGTTTTCAGCCTGAACATAAACCTCATTAAATTTATAATAATCATTCCCATCAAAGAACAAAAAATTATAATTTCCGTCCGTCAACAGACACGAACAAAGCTCTATTTTTCCTGTTCTAAAAACTTCGTTATTCAGACGCATATCTTTATATGCATTCATATCACCCAATGAAAAATTTAAATGATAATTATTTATACTTTTTCCATGCGAATGACCGTGCGCAACAATATCTGTTCCGTCTTTTTTTGATTTATTGATAAATTCTTGCAACCCCTGGGTCAGATTTGAAAAATCTGCCTCTGTTGTTTGCAGATCATCTATATCTGCGTCTATATCTGTAAAATGAACCAATTGTCCTTCGGTTTTTCCGTACAAGAAAAATGGAATTTCTTTGCCATCTTCCGCGGTCGATTCTTGTATTAATTTTAATATATCTTTTATTCTTTTAGACAAGACAACCACACTGCCCTGTGGCATATTCGGCAACTTATTATTATCAATCGGCGACATATCACCAATTCGATTATTTAACAATCGTTGTTGATTTTTCAAATCAATTTGCGCACGTCTGAACGCATCTATATTACTCATTTTTCAACACCAAAATATGGCGCGGATTTTCCGCGCCATTCCTTATTAAACGTCCAAATTCGCGTCCAGCGCATTTTCAACGATAAAGTCACGACGCGGTTCCACCACATCACCCATTAACATTGAAACAACCTCGTCCGCCTTGGCGGCATCATCAATTTTAACCTGGAACAGCGAACGATGATTTGGATCCATTGTTGTTTCCCACAACTGTTCCGCGTTCATTTCACCCAGACCCTTGTATCGTTGAATCTTTAATCCTGTTTTTGCATATTCAAACGCCGTATCCAACAGTTTCAACGCGCCCCAGATTTTCTGCACCTTGGACTTTACACGCAGAACGGTTGGTTTACTGAACGTTTCCATCAGTTCATCATGACCACTCAGTTTGTGCCAGCTGCGCACCTCCATACCGTTAACTTTTTCACGTGGCAACAGATATGTTTCCTTTACACTGCGCAGTGTACGTGTAATTTCGATACCGGCATCTGTTGACGATACATGCCACCCACGTTCGAATTCCAGTTCCTGGGCATCTAACATCGCCTGAACATTTGCAAACACATCTGCACTTTCATTTTCAAATGCGCCATTTAATGCCAACGCCTCTACAAAACGCAAAGGTACAATGTGATTCAATGGTTGCAGACAATTACGCATATCCAGCACCAATCCCAACAGACGTTTTAAATCAGCCCCTGAAATCTGTGTTCCATTTGCAGTTTCAATCATACCGTCTGTTGCCAACTGTTCCATCAGATAATCATCCATTTCACGTTGGTTTTGCAGATAGATTTGCTGTTTACCACGTGTCACACCATACAACGGTGGCTTTGCCACATAGATATACCCACGTTCAATCGCCTGTGGCATATGACGGTAAAAGAACGTCATCAACAGCGTCTGAATATGTTGACCGTCAACGTCCGCGTCGGTCATGATGATAACCTTGTGATAACGCATTTTTTCAATATCAAAGTCATCTTTACCGATACCTGCACCCATTGTTGTAATCAGCGCGCCAATCGTATCAGACCCCAACATTTTATCAAAACGCACACGTTCGACATTCAAGATTTTACCACGCAATGGCAAAATCGCCTGGGTTTTACGGTCACGACCTTGCTTTGCCGTACCACCAGCCGAATCCCCCTCTACAATAAACAATTCACATTTTGCCGGGTCACGTTCTGAACAACCTGCCAATTTACCGGGCAGACCACCCAATTCCGGACCCGTCTTTTTACGTGACAGTTCACGTGCCTTGCGCGCAGCCTCACGCGCGGTTGCGGCTTCGATAATCTTATCAATAATCGTCTTTGCAATTGCCGGGTTTTCATCCAAGAATTCATACAGCATTTCAGACACAGTGCTTTCAACGATTGGGCGCACCTCACTCGACACCAATTTATCTTTGGTCTGGGAACCAAATTTTGGGTCTGGAATTTTTACACTAACGATACTGGTCAACCCTTCGCGAAAATCTTCACCAGACAAGTTAATATCTTTTTTCGTTCCCTTTTCCCCGATATATTTATTAATTGCACGTGTCAGTCCCGCACGGAATCCCGCCAAGTGCGTTCCTCCATCACGGTTCGGAATATTATTTGTAAAGCACAATGATGTTTCCGTATACGCCGTTGTCCATTGCAGAACAATTTCGATATACGTATCGTCCAACTGCTTTATCATCTGAATTGGTTCTTTGTTCAGCAATTCTTTGGATTTATCCAGATATGTTGCAAAACCCTTTAACCCATCAACAGAATGAAATTCACGTTCTTTCTTTTCAGAACCGCGCAAATCTTCCAAAATAATTTTTACATTTGCATTCAGATAAGACTGTTCACGCAACCATGTTTCCAGCGTATCAAAACTAAATTCTGTACCTGTAAATGTATCTGATGACGGCAGGAAACTAACCTCTGTCCCGTGTTCGATACCTGATTTATTTTCTGTAATTTGCACGTCTGTTGTTGGTACACCATCTGCGAACGACATAAACGCCTGCTTGTCACCACGCCAAACCTTCACTTCCAGCCATGTCGACAACGCATTTACCACCGACACACCAACCCCGTGCAGACCGCCGGAAACCTTGTACGCGCCACTGCCTTCGTTATCAAATTTACCACCGGCATGCAATTCACACATAATCAGTTCCAGCGCACTGCGCCCTGTATCATGATTGATATCAAACGGCATACCACGACCATTATCACGAATTGTCACACTGCCATCTGGATTTAACGATACATATACGGTATCTGCATACCCTGCCATTGCTTCGTCAATAGAGTTATTAACAACCTCATAAATCATATGGTGCAGACCGGATCCACCCTCGCCCACGTCACCAATGTACATCCCAGGGCGTTTTTTGACCGCTTCCAGTCCTTTTAACACCTTAATTGAATCACCTGTATATTCATTATTTACTGCCATGTAAGATTCCTTTCTTTTTTCTGTGTAAAACATAGCAATTTCTGGTATAATTATCAAGGAAAAAGGGGAATAATATGAAATTCAAACTATTATATTTTGGTGATATTTTAATCAATCCTAAAAAGCGGGCGCAACATATCGCGGACATCCGTATGCAATTTCATCCACAATTAAAAAAGTTAATTGAACATAGTCCATGGAACAACTTGACACAATACATGGTTCCAAACCCAACCAAAAGCCCAATTACAACCCGTCATATTGGTGGCATTGATTGGAATCCAATTATTACACCAAACCTAAAATTATTGGCAGAACTGGACATTCAAATGTTGCACCCTGAAATCGTTGGTGTTCCGCGCAGTGACATCGACAACCGTGTAAAGACAATCATGGATGGTCTGCGTTGCCCACAAAACGAACACGAAATTGGTTCGAACACACCACGCGACATTGGTCCAATTTATACATTGTTAGACGACGACCATCTGATAACAAAATTATCTGTTAACACCAGTCACTTACTAGACGATGGCATATTTGAAAATCACACGATGCGCACCCCGGATTCAATCTTTATGATGATTGACGTGAATGTCCGCGTTGCCGAAGGCAATCTGGAAAACCTGCCATTTATGGTTTAAAGAAAATCTACCCCACCCCCAGCAGTGGGGTAAAAAAATAAATAGAATGATTTAGATAAAAACAAATTGGGAATCGTAGTGTACATGTCGCTACATGAGATTCCCAATTTATTTTTAGATGAATTATTATATTTATTTTTTACGTTAGTGCGCTTGTAATCTGGTCCTGCATCTGGAACGTCCCCAACACAACCCACGCGATAATCGCGGACACCAACAAAATTCCAACACTATTCAATGTATTTGAAATCTTTTCCATTTTGCGTACAGACTCATTCAAATAATCATTTGCAATTTGATTCAAATTTGCATCAAAACCATTCATATCGGCATAAATCGTCAAGTCACCAATAATTTCCGTTTCTGGAAAGTCACGATTTGTTTTCTGCAGCGCAACCCCCAGATTGTCACCATTTGCAATAAATCGCAATGCAGATTCCAATATTTTACGCAAATATTTATTTGCACTATCCGCCAACATACGAATTGCATCTGGGATTGTCACGCCGGCACTGACCATCGCCCCCAGTGACATCAACCACCCAACAGAAACCTGAATTTTATAAATATTCCATGGCGGTAATTTATCGAACACGGTACGCATACGTCCCGACCAATTTGCCAACGACAACCAAATAATTGCAACAGCTGACGCAAAAACGACAAGAAAATAATACCAATACTTTATCGAAAAATCAGACAACCAAACCAGCGACCGTGCCGACCCACGCCATATAACTTGATTTCCTGCAACCTCTGCCAGGGGTGGAACCAGATACACACCCACCATGATAATTATACCAAACGTCAGTGCCAACAAAAATAACGGATACGCAATTGCTGTTGTCATGGCACGTCTGATACGTTGTGTACCATCAACAACACGACCAACATTTTCCAACGCAACAACTAAATTTGATAAATTTCCAGATGTCACCAACAGTGTTTCTTCGGGCGGTACCCAACCACGTGTTGCTTCTGAAAAGCTCATACCACGTTCCAGATTTTTTTGCCACTGGCGCATAACAATTGCAAACGGTTCACGCGGTTTCGTTCCATTTTTCGATTCAATCATTTCCAGACGTTCCAGCGCATCAATCAACGTAAAATCATTACGCAACAACGACGCCAATTTTCGACAAATCGACATACGTTTTTCCGTATTTGTACGGAACATCAGTTTTGCATACAATAATTCGATTTTTGTTATCATGCTTAATAAACCCCTGGTTGATTCAACTGTCCAACCCAGCGTTCCAATTCATCGACACTAATAATTCCTTGCAACATTAACGATGTTGCAGATTCTTTTAACGTACGCCCATCCATTTCTTCCAGCCAATATCGCACCGCGCCGTCTGTATTACCCGACAATGCCAGACGTAAAAATTCACTGTTTGTGATAATGATTTCGCCGGCCTTGATACGTCCCAGATGCCCTGTACCATTACAGTGTTCACATCCCGTACCACGCTGATAAACCTGACGCAAACCGATTTCACCATACGCCCCCAGTACACGACGATACGCGCCACGTTCTGGGTGATTTGCCAATGGTTCACGACAGTACGGACAAACCTTTTTAAACAGTCGCATTGACACCAAACCACGCATCAATGTTTCTTCTTTTAATTTAAATGGTTCAATTCCTAAATCTAATAAACGCGTTAACGCCGCCATGGCAGAATTCGCATGCAATGTCGTCCACACATTATGCCCTGACAACGCACCACGGACTGTCAATTGTGCCGCCGCCAATGTTCGAATTTCACCCACCATCAATGTATCAGGGTCACTTCTTAACGCCGCTGCCAATGCTTCTACATACTTTTCTTCGCGTTGTTCTTCGTTCGTTGTATTAACAACCGGCATTTGGCGCGCACCAAAAATCTTTTGTTCAACTGGATTTTCCACCGTAATCATATTTATTTCATAATTACGTTCTTTTAACATCAGCGACATATTACGCACCAATGTTGTTGATTTACCAGAACTGGTCGGACCTGCAACGATTACCAATCCTGTTGGGAACGAACGCATACGCGCCAACAAACGTTGTTCATATGGGCCAAATTCCTGTTCAATTTTAATACCTTCGGACGGATTATCATACAGCAATCGCATAACGACATACCGACTGCCGAACGCGATTGGGTTAAATTGCATACGCACACCCAACACACCCGATGGCAAATATAAATCCTTGGTTCCACGTAATGGGGTACGTCCGTCTTTCTGTGCAGATTGATATTCATTCTGGGCATAGTTTGCATTTGACATATCTGCCGATGCGAATGCGGCACGAACAAACGATTCACCCCACTGTGAATTATATTCCAATACTGGTTGCATACTGCCATCAACACGGAAATAAATTGTTGTTTGGTCTGCAACCTCTATATGAACGTCCGAAACTTTTTGTGATGCAGCCTTGGCGATAATATCAACAAAGTCCTTTTGCATTTGGTTATCAAAATCCACACGCGAACGCGCACCACCGCCCAAGCGCATTTCATGCGATTTATAAATATTTGAAACCAACCCCAAATCAGAATAAAACGGTTCACGCATTGGACGTCCACGACGCGCCAACAAATCCAAGAACGCCAGCACACGACCATCATAACGATGTGTACGTGAAATAATAATTTCACCGCCTGCAAAATACGCAATTAAACTTTGTGAATCACGTGGCAGTTCCAACATTGCACCCGTCGCAGTCAACAACTTATTACCATTTGCGAACAGATAATCAATTATATCTTTACTATCACCATTTTCCATACCTGCCGGTATAGATGGCAATTTGCTGATATCTTCCAAAGATTCTTTTGAACGAACCATTTTTATCTTCCACCACTGACATTCAGATTTTGTGTCACGCCATCAGATCCGACAAAAACAACACCATCATACAATGAAATAGATTTTACAACCAATCCATCTATATCACGTCCAACACTGATACGTTTACTTTGTCCTGTTGATAAATCTTCAATTGTTGCCTGTAATTGTGAACCTGCCCCGATAACATTAACCAGACGATATTTTTTTGCAATATCTATCTCTGGTGTTTCACCATCTTCTGTTGGTCTTGTGTCACTTACAACACGCGCTGTTGCTTTTTTTTCTGCCTCTGCCAGCCAATTTTCTTTTTCTCTTTCGATACGTGCTGCTTCTGCTTCCAACTTTGCCTTTTGTGTTTCAATTTCTTGTTGTTGCTGTTCTTGCCGTCCCGACAAAGTATCAATTTCCATATGCAGTTTTATTTTTTCCGCAGCCAACCTATCCAGTTCCAAATCCAACTGGGCGCGTTCCTTTTCCAACTGCATTAATATCTTTTCCTGTTCCAGGTCTGTAATTTGCTGAAACAATGACCCAGACACATCGTAATTCGCAACTGCGTCTGCCGACACTTGTTCCATATCAACAACTTCTTCAACAACAATCTCATCCGCGGCATACGCACCACCAGAAACCATCATCAGCCCACAAAAAATTGTACCTAATAAAAACATTTTTTTATTTTGCATATATAATCACCTCATAGTTCCATGTACGCGACGCCACATTCCATGCGCATTGCACCATATAGACGCCACCAAATTCTTCGAATATTTGCATAAACTGCATTGGTATCAACTTTGAATCCACCGCAATTTCAACAACATTAACATTCGCCACATCAACACCATTTGTCAGCGTATCCGTCACAATTTGCGTTTCAATTGATGTATCAATACCCTGGAACGCCGTTGTTATATCACGCTCAACTGTTTCCGCATCACGTTCATCTTGTGATGATATTTTTTCAAGTTTTGGCAACGCAACCTGAACACGCAGTGTATCATCATTGACTTCTTGTACAAACGCACCCGGCATTAATTCCGTTGCGACATTATAGAATTCACCCAATGTACCAAAACTGCGTTTAAATTCTGCGATTGCATGCGTTTCACCACAATCAGCATTAATTTGATTCCAACCAACAATTGGTTGCATCAAAAAACCAATTGCCTGATAACACTGTTTTGCACGCGCCTGAACATCAGGCAACAATTCATACGGCATAATGATTGGTTCTGGTGGTTGCTGTTTTTCAATTTCGAATTGTTTATCCAGTTCTTTATTTTTTTCTTCGATTTGTCGCTTATACTCTGCAACTAATTCTGGATCTAATTCTGCTGTTTTTGGTCTGGGCGCGAACGCCTGTTTAAGAGAATCATTAAAAAATATAAACAACACTGAAACAAAAACACCCAATAAAATCAGTGAAAAGACCCCTGCCCTTACATGACTAACTGAATGTAAATTTGCATGCGAATGCCCATTTAACAAATCAGCCAAATTTCTTTCTGCTGCACGTGGCATTGCCCACGAACCTGGCGCAAAAAACGCACCCCAATCTGGAATTTCTGACAACTTTACATATTCTGCACGTGCTGCATCTTCGGAATCAAAAATTTTATCTTCCAGAATAATACCATTACGCGCTGCAACCAGATAAAAATATTTTCCTGTCTGAAACACCGCCAAAAAAGAAGTATATTCAGAAAAACTTTCCATAACTTCTGCTGCTGCACTAAGCATACCGACACGCTGACCAAATCGACGCGACCCCAACCCAATCATCGAACGATAATCAACATACAGATTTAATTTTTTATCGATATTTTTTGCCAAAATACGGGCATAATTTCGTGGCACAAATCCCGCACCCAGCGGTTGCCAAAACAATCCGACGGCATACTTTTTACGATTAACAAATATTGTTTTCCCGGTCAAAAAATTCTCTCTCTATTACATTCCTTGTGATTATAACACAAAATCCCAATCCATGGCAAACACTTTCACAAACATTGTCCATTAAAAAATCCCCAACCGGGGATTTTTTTAATAACATGTTCCATATGTGCACCCATCATACACGACCGGCACAGATACTGTCACCGTGCCACCATCTTTGGCAGTACGAACATTATTTGGATGTGGACAATCATAAACATTTGCAACCAAAACAAATGCACGTTCTGGCCCAAAGATTACCCATTCATTTGGTTTTGTACGTTGACTGGTAATCCAATATGCATTACCTGGACGCGCCTGATCTGCGATACGATTTTCCAAATATCTGCGCGCATCATCTGCATCATAAACAGAAACCTCAGATTCCAGTTTATACAAGAAAGTACATCCGATTGGTTCTGCTTCTAGTTGTGTAATATACTGACTGCCATTTTCGTTTTTAATCATACCGCCACACGACGCAACAGAAACCAAAACCAACATCAACGCGAATATTTTTTTCATATTTCCTTTCCTTTGTTATTTTGCATTAATTATATCATAATTCGCCGGGTCACTAAACAACTTTTTCAAAACCAGGTTATTCAACGCATGACTACCCTTATAAGATTCCAGTTTTCCACACACCATTCCCCCAGATGTAAACATATCACCAACCGCATCAACAATTTTATGTCTAACAAATTCATCTGGCCAGATTGTTTCATTTAACGTCCCATCACCTGCATCATTTAACGCGATAACATTACCTTCGTTTGCACCACGTCCCATACCATGTTTTTTCAAATATTCCCATTCAGAATACTTTCCAAACGTACGCGCACGCGCAACATTTTTAACAAAATCATTTACAGACTTTTTTGTCCCATTAAACGAATAAGAATAAGACTGACTGCCAATAATTTTTTCTGGATAAATCAACGTTGCAATAATGTCCAAACTTTTACCACCATTTGGTTCCAATTTTACAAAACCATTATTTGGCTTGCGTCCCGTAATTTTTCCAAAGAACCATATTTTCACGCGTTCAACCAACGGCAATTGTTTTATCGCATCACGCGCATTAACAACAACAGGCTTTTTAACAATAATACGTTTCAGTTTTCCATCTGTCACACCCACATCAACAAATGCACGAATAAATTCATCTGCACTGCCGTCCAAGATTGGTGTTTCTGCCCCATCAATTTCAACAATCGCACTATCAACGCCAACAATAAACAATGCCGCCATCAGATGTTCAATTGTCTGAACATGCGCGCCTGATTTTTTACCAATTGTTGTATTTCGCATTTTTGTTTCACCAACATTATCATATGTCGCAGGTATTAAATCAGTCCCCACCATATCAACCCGACGAAAGAAAATTCCTTGTTTTTCATACGGCTTTACAACAATATTCACCGGCGTTCCCGAATGAATACCCAACCCTGATAATTTTACTTCTTTTTTCAGTGTTGTCATTTAATCCTCTCCTTTAACCAATCATAAAATGCATTTTCAATAACTGTATCCAGACGCGCATATTTGATTTCATCACGAATTTCGACTGGCAACCGAACCCAGTCTTTTTCTGTTGTGATTAATTTTGCATCCTTTTTATTTGCCAATGCAAACAAACGTTCCAAATCATCATTTGTGTATTGATAGTGGTCTGGGAAACTGCGACGTGCCACGACATTATGCAATGCATTAAAGAATTTTTTTGGATACCCAATACCCGCAAACGCAACTAACTTTTGATTTTCATCATACGGCGAAAAAGTTTGATTTTTGGCATAGAACACCGGCACACCATCGGGCAATTTAAAATTCTTTTTTGGACTCTTGCTGCGAATAACAATAACCGCATCTGCCTTTTTAACTGCACGTTTTGGCTGACGCAGGGGACCCGCCGGCAACAGCAATCCATTTCCAATTCCCAACCCCTCATCAAAGACAACAATTGAAACATCTTTTTTTATTGATGGGTTTTGCAATCCATCATCCATAACAATTGGGCTATTATCTTTTTTTTGTTTATTTAGTAAAATTATATTACTTTTTCTGTCACCAACATGTACCGCCAATCCCGTCCGCGCCAGCATCGCTGCCTCGTCCCCGACATTACCGGTTGCATCACTTTTCTTATACCCCCGCATAACAACCGGCGCACCAAAATAGTTTGCGATTGCGCGCACAACCGGTGTTTTTCCAACCCCCCCCGCTAAAATATTACCAACACATATGATTGGACGACGTGATTTTAACGCACCAAAGCGACGAAACATAAAAACAACACGTCCAATCAAATAATAAATCCATGAAAACGGCACCAAAATCAACGCAAATGGATTTTTACTACCAAACCACCATGGTGTTTTCATTTATTTTCCTTTCTTTTTCTTGTTCAATTTCGCCTCGCGCTTTGCCTTTTTGTATTCAGACGCAGTCAAATCCTGTTCAATATATGGCAAATCAAATTCCGCATCTAATTCACGCATTTGCGCCACCATAAAATCTTCTAAATCCTTGCGAATTTTTTCAAATTCTTCTGGGGTTGCACGCTTTGGCACAAAAACCGGATTACCAATATTGCATACAATCTTGGCAAATGGCAAAGACAACAAATACTTATCCCACCTGTCTTGAATCCATGCACGCGACGATGTATAGCACACCGGAATAATCGGCGCGCCTGACATTTTTGCGAAATACAACGCCCCTTCTTGCACACGCAACGATGGTCCACCCGGGCCATCTGGCGACATGCAAATACCATGGTCACCACGTGCCAAAACACGTAATCCTTCGCGCAGAACGGATACGCCCCCCTTGTGACTTGACCCATAAATTGCGCGCAATCCAAATAAATGCTGTAATTTTGCCATCATACGACCGTCTTTATGACGACTGGCGACGGCATAGGCACGCATACCACCCAAACAAATAATAGGACTCAACATCAAACTGCGCCCATGCCAGAACACAAAAATCGCTGGTTTTCTGCGGTATTTATAAAATACATCAATATTTGTAATTTTCTTAATTGATGTAAAATACGAAAACCAAATTGGAATTGCCATAAAGACCGCCACAATCCACTGGAAAATTCCCAGACTTAATACAGGTTCCCAAAAACCTTTCCAAATTTTTCTAAAAGTCTTATTTTGAAACACAACCAACCCTTATATTTTATACTTTCGCAAATCTTAGCAATAAAAAATCTATAATTCAAGACAGACCAGGAAAAACATCACAAAAAAGATAAAAAACATTTTTTTATTGACTATACATAAATAGTCCTATATAATGCACACACCTTATCGCGGGGTAGAGCAGCCCGGTAGCTCGTCAGGCTCATAACCTGAAGGTCAATGGTTCAAATCCATTCCCCGCAACCAGTTAAATGAAAAAACGCACCCTTGTGGTGTGTTTTTTTATTTTAATGTGTTGCTGGATTTGAACCATTGAACAAAGATGGTTCACAGCCAGCGAAAGGCAGACGGCAGTATGCCGGTCAACCACTGGTTGATTCGCGCAGTTGGAGCGTAGCCAAATCCATTCCCCGCAACCAGTTAAATGAAAAATGCCCCGATTGGGGTATTTTTTGTTAAAAAAGTTCTGAGTTTGTCGATTTAAATAATTGCAAATTTTACTATTTTACAATCCATATTTCGGCTTCGCCGGTTATATTACCATTGGTACCACTGCGGATTGGGGCGTACAGTGCACGCGTTTTATTTACATTCAATTTATTTCCATCAACGGACACATCTGTCACATACGCACCAGATTCCGTTTCAACCACATCAGTTATTATATTTTCAGTCCGTTCTTCTAATACTTCTATTCTGTTAACAATTGCATCAAAATCGCCTTGGGAAACGTCCCCAACATCTGGTTTTGTGCTTGAATCAGGTTTCGACGGTTTTGAGGCTTTATTACCAGTTATTAAATTAGATAATTTATTGCTTGATGGCATACGGGCGGCGCGTGACAAACTTGTTTTTGTTGCTTGTTTTTCTTCAGATTTTGCAACCGCTGTCTTGTTTATTCCCAGTTTTGGCATTGCCACAATCGGCTTTGCCACAGAAACTTCAGATTTATCATTCCCCAAAACTTTTACACTTGGAACTGCAAAGGCATTAGTTGATATCACAACCACACAAAGAAATAAAAGAAATCTGTTTTTTGCCATAATTAATTCCCCATTAAATAGTGTTATCGTGTATAGAATATTCAATTCCATCTATTTTTGTTCGCATTGAATATTCTGTATTTGCACTCATCGATTTTTCGCCTTCGGATACAGGTGTTGTTTTTGCATAATACACCTTGCCATCAACTCTGACGGCCAATGCAGGCGTCGTCTGTTGTGTTTGTGTTAAATACAACATACCGTCACCAATGCGGATTAATTTTCCACAATTATCTGCGACAACCGTCCCAGTTGGCGAAATCAACCCATCAGGACACGATTCCATGACGGCATTTTCACCACCAACACAATAATGATTTTCATCACAAATTACGCATTCTGATGTATCTGTTGAAAAGAAAAATCCGGGTTCACAATACGACGAAACATTTTCATATATCGCGGTTGCATAAACCGTTCCGGAATACACACCAAGATTTTCAAAAATCGCGGCATTTTTATACACATGATTTTCCAACATCAATCCATCTGATGGAAATAAATCTGATATAAATTGACCCATCGTACCGGCAAATGCATTTGTCGTTATTGAACCCACCAGTAAAAATATCCAGCATTTTAATCGCATAAATATTTTTCTTTTAAACAGACAATTCATTTCCCGAACCGCATGTGCGGTTCGGGATTTTTTTGTGCATTATTGCGATACATTTTCTTGGAACTTCCAGCCCACAAAGGTCTTACCTGGTACAGGTTTCGCCTTGAGCGGTGTTTTGATATCACCACCGTATTCAACTGACCCTGCCTCACTTGACAAAACATCTTCTTCTGCTGCACCTTCCCAATTAATAATGATGGTATTTGGCATACAAGCATCTGAAACATAAGTGATATTCCCCAATAAAGTTGAACGGAACTCCCTAGCACTGCCACCATCACCACTACCCATGGCTTCAGCGCATGCCTCTCCACATGCTTTATCAGAAGAAAATCCATCCATTAAATACACCCATTTTGAGGCCATTATACGCGAAGGCTTATAACCATATTCCTTATATTCAGTTATATTACAAAAACAATTGCTTCCGCTATCTTCGGCAATATAATCAAAGGCTTCTGTAATAATACCGGTCTGACTGCTGAGTTTAGCTTGACCAGAAAGGACAATCCCAGTCCCATCATAATCCACCGTCCAACCGTTTTCATCATTGTTAATTGTTCCTGAACGATCGCTAACTTTGCTTATCAAACCATAAATATTGAAACTGCTACCTTTAGAAACATAATACCCATTCTCGCAAGACGCTATCTGACAGGTATCTTCGCCTGATGAATAATAATCCCTACCACCACTTACAAGTTCTTTGGCATTTTGGAACAAAGAATCATCACACGGTTTATAACACTGGATTGCGCTTGACGAACCAACATCTGCAAAAGGATAATCACCTGGACAGCTTTCAATACCCTGATCCTGTTCACTGTATTCTACATCATATCCACCGGGGCAATAACTATCCGCGGGACATGATTCCAGAGCCTCTAAAGTCCCCGGGAGATAAAAACCTGGTTTAAGTAAATACTTATTTACATCATATATTGCTTCGGCAGTCACCGTACCTTCATAAACCCCCATATTTGTTTTCGTTGCTGCATTTGTGTATACCATATCCTCTTTCATTAACTTGTCCGACGGAAATGATGCATATTGTGCAGCCAAGGCTGGCGAAACCAAACCCAGGACAGTAAGACTACTTAATATTAGTTTTTTGTTCATTTTTCCTTTCCTTTTTTATGTATAAAACTTTGAAATCTTGGGGCATTATAAAACAAAAATTCTGTGTTTTTACCCCTCCCACACATACCTCCATACTTTAATAATATACAGTGTATCAAAAATTACACTGCAAATCAATTCCATACTATATACAAACACAACAAAACAAACTTTAAAAAAAATTGACAATATATTTTTTTGGGTTATAATTTTTGCAAAAAAAACATAACACAAGGGATTTTTTATGAAAAAAAATAAAATCATCGACTTTACAAAAGATGTATTTCCAGAAAATGCATCTGGATCAATAAAGACTACAAAATCAGATGAACCTAAACAACATACAATCAACTTCGAAGTGAACCCTGTTTTAGATGCAGAAGATATCTTTGCTTCACCAAATGCTATAAAATCAGAAAAAACAAATGATTCTTCTAAACAAGAAAAAACACGTATAATCAACTTTGAAGAAAAATCTATTTTGGATGAATTAGATGACCCAGATTTGTTTGTAATTATTGACGAAAGCAATCACGAACAACTTACTTTTAACAAGATGACAGAATTATTTGGCTTAAACTATCATCAAGAAGTAACCCATGGAATTTTTGTTAATAATGAATGTATTTGGAATTATGCGCAAAACTACAAAGCACACGCACCAAAAGAACAAGATACCTATTATAACACATTGGCTGCATTGCAAATGAAAACAGATATACGTTCATTACGAAATTTTGATTCATATCGTCTGTTGGGATTCGCATTAAAGAAAACACCAACTTCCGACAAAGCAACCACACATCATGTTGCAACATTAATTGTACGCAATACCAATACCGGAAAAATTTTACCACTACAATGGATCGATATAAAAGGTAACGATGCGCTGAAATCATTTATGTATAACGCGTCCAACAAAAACCCAAAATTCTTAACAGAATTAATAAACAAAACATTATCAAAAGGTAAATAAAATGATATTCTCATGGTTTAAATCACATAAAGCAATGGAAAAAATTTTTGGTCCTAATTATAACAATCGTATTTTAAGTTTAACATTCGTGTCAGACACAGAATACACTATAAATCGTGACACATATATGCGATTTAAAATTAATAACTTGCAAGATTTTGAAAAACCAGATAATTTTGCTTTTGATGTAAAACATAAAATAGAAGCATTACCAGGTTTCGAAGACCTGAAAGTTCATGCATTCGTTGTAATGGGAACAGAATATTATCCACGTTGGTCAAGAATTGCATACTATCCTATATATAAAGAACGCAGCAGAAATATTATCGGAACAATCGTATTTAAAGACAAAAAAACAGGAAAAATAATCCCAGCAACCCCAGTTTGGCGCGGTGTTTACAATTTTAACAAGCCTAAACATGCTGCACGCAAAGGATTAAGATACTTTATCAAAAGTACTGGAAATGCTAACTTTTATAAAAAGTTAACAAAAGAAAGACTATTAATTGAAATGTTAAAAAAAGAAAAACAAATATAAAAATCCCCCAAAATTGGGGGACTTTTATATTTGTTTAGCTGCAACTAACTTCTTTGCAATCGTCATCAGCTCTTCTTCTGATTTATTTGCATTTGCAGATGTCGCACGCAGTTTTTTCATAATACCACGAACAGCTTTATTATATAAAATTGCACGAGCTTTTTCATCTACCTTTACTACACCACTTTTCTGCCCCAGCACAATCCCCTTTTCTTTCAGTTTTTTTTGATAGTTTTCCATACGGGCTTTTTTTGCTTCCTGTTGCTTATCTGCATATTCTTTGGCGGTTTCCACCGGTTTTTTTACACGAATTATATTTTCGTTATTCTGAATATCAGATATAGCAGTATCTATTTTTTGTTGTGTTCTATTGATATCGGTTTGTAATTCATTTTGCATTGACAATGAATTAAAATCATACCGACCGAATTCTTTATTGCGCATATCTTTGACATAATCCATATACAAATTAACGTCGTTTATCAGTTCCAACAGTTCTTCGTATTGTTTTTTTTCTTTATCAAACGCGAATAATTTCCACGGTTTTTCAGGTTCTGATAACTTTTCAAAATTTCCATTCAAGACATCATCTAAGGCTTTTTTTATAGTTGCTGCATTCTTTTTATAGTAATCACCGCCAAAGTCACGCACACTTTCCATTCTTGCCTGGAACGTTTCACTCTTACGCTTTTCAGACCATTTCAAATATTCACGCTTTCTAACCAAAGAATCTAAACTTTTACCTTCTTTTTCGATATCTGCGCGCAATTTTTCAATTGCCCCCTTTAATATTTCCTTATATTCCTTGTTTTGTCGTGCCGCATCCCTAAATTTATCTTCGATTTTCAGCCATAATCTATGATTATCAGCCGTATCTTTCAAAAACAGTGGTCTATTTGCACTAACAATTTCCATTATTTGGTTTAAGTATGCTGTATTATCAACACTTGGTATCTTATCAACCATCATTTCCATCATTGACGCAACCTGCCATTGTTCCCAACGAACATTACGCAATGACAACATATCGTATATTTGCCCCGAATCTAAATCCATGAAATCATGTCTTGGAATAATATACTTAAAATCAGACGAATTCAGTTTTGGCATTGCCGAGGTTGGGTGAATTTTTCCAGAACGCAACTCAAACAACACATATGGATTTTCTGCATTTTTGAATGCAGTCTTTGGGTCAAAAGTACGCCCAAAATCTTTTTCAAATTTATCAAATAATGCCTTGTCATTACCATACAACACGTGACTTTGTTTCGGTATAAAAGGCGTAATTATTCTAACATCTTCTAAACGTTGATTCGAAAAATTATAATTATAATCCAAACCCGTAAAACCAGATTTATCTAACAAAACTTGATTATCTGGTGAAATTGATTTTTTAAACTTAAAAGACCCCTCCTCTCCAAACAATCCACGAAACGCCGCATGATTAATTATTATATGATGTGGTGTATATTCTGCCCTGCGTTGCAAATCTTGTGCATTCCATTTTTCTGCACCACCAAACCTGTAAACCTGATTCCAATAATACATTAATGCATCTGCCAAACGATTTGCAAATTCATCTTTTTGTTTTTTATTCAAGGTCTTTAACGTATTATCTATCAGTTTTCTATAAAAACGTGCATCTTTATCATTTGACGGATTATAACGCGCTGAAAAGAATATATTAATATCAAAATCCATTGGAAAAACATGATTTTCATCACGAAAAACATTTTCTTTTTCAAAATCATACAAATGCTCTAAATCAGACAATGTCTTGATATATATCAATTTTTTATTTTCTGCCATTACAAAATCTCCTACTATTTTTTTACATATTATATCATAAAATCAATCTATTACAAAATACATTTGCGTATGATATTTAAAATACTACAATAAAATCATAATGGGGGACAAATACCATGAAGAAACTATTTTTTATATTACCTGTACTGATATGCGGTACGACAAACGCATATTCAAATTTTAAGCCATATATTGGGATTGATGCCGGATTAAATATCACAGATTACACGATTGACACAGAACTGGACGACCAGTATTATTCTGGGACAATTAATGCCGGCGCACGCATTGGCAATAATTTCGGTGTTGAATTATTTTTCACTCATTCCAGCACAAATGACATGGAATATATATCAACCACCGACACGATTAATCACGAAATTTATTATATGGCATACGGTTTTGATATATTCGCATATTATAGCATAAATCGTGACTTTGATTTCTTTACATCATTTGGTGTTGGTAATTACAAGGTTTATAATAAAATCGAATACATTAATTTATACGAAGAATTATCAACCAAAGAATCAGAAAACAACGTCACCACCCGTCTGGGCATTGGTGTTATGTTTACATTCCCCGGCGACGATGTATCAATGTTATTACAGTATCAGTATATCCCCATCAACGACACACTGTTTCATACAATGTCTGAATTTTCAATTGGCGCACGATATATATTTTAATTTTATAAAAACAAAAAAACGCGGAATAATCCGCGTTTTTTATAAAATATGTTGCGTTTAGAAATAATTTCCCATATCACAACCCAAACTACCACCGGCACCTGCCATATTCATAAACACGGTCACAATTGCACCAACACCGAACAAAACAACAAAACCAACTAACATGCCAATACCCTTTGTTTTAACATCGTCCAGGTTAACTGTCGATTTACCATCTTTACCACCAGAAATCCAATTCCATGCCCAACCTGCCAAAACAAAGGCGGCACCAACAAACGACAATGTACGCAATATACTAAAAATCCCACCAAATTGTTCAAACAATTCACATAATGCACTTTCGTCGATTTTAAGTTCCTTAGCCGCGTTTGCAACACCTGTTGCCATAATACCAACAATTGCAAAATTTAACTTTAACAATAATTTTTTCATATAAAACTCCTTTCTGATACGGTGATAATACCATATTTTTTTGTTTAATTCAAGTACCATTCAACCGTCTTTACAATACCGGTGTCAAATGTTTCATCTGCCCGCCACCCCAGTTCATTTTCTAATTTAGTCGCATCAATTGCATATCTGAAATCATGTCCGGCACGGTCTGCAACAAAGGTAATTAAGTCTTCATATTTTTTACCATCCGCCCGTGGTCTGCGTTCATCTAAAATTGCACAAATTGTTTTTACAATTGTGATATTATTTCTTTCGTTTCGCCCACCAATATTATATGTTTCGCCGGACTTACCATTATGATAAATCAAATCAATTGCCTTGCAATGATCCAGAACATATAACCAGTCACGAATATTTTCACCAGTTCCATAAATTGGCAATGGTTGCAGTGATAATGCCTTGGCAATAATATGTGGAATTAATTTTTCATTATGCTGTTTTGGTCCATAATTATTAGAACAATTTGATGTTGTCACATTCATACCATATGTATGATGATACGCACGCACCAAGAAATCAGACGATGCCTTGGACGCAGAATATGGACTGTTTGGTGCATATGGTGTATCTTCGCGGAACATACCTGTATCACCCAGTGTACCATAAACTTCGTCTGTGGAAATATGATGAAAACGCGCATTTTCATATCCCGACTTAACAACACCTGGTTTTTCCATCCAGTGACGACGCGCCGCATCCAACAAATTAAACGTACCGACAATATTTGTATTAATAAATGCACCTGGTCCCTTTATAGAATTATCAACATGACTTTCTGCGGCAAAGTGAATAACACCCCGAACATCATATTCATTGAATATTTTTTCGATTAATTCCGCATCGCAAATATCACCTTGGACAAAGGTATAATTAGAACTGTTTTCACATTCTTTTAAATTATCTAAATTCCCTGCATATGTCAGTTTATCCAGATTTATAATCTTATATTCTGGGTATTTTTCACAAAAATACGGAACAAAGTTTGAACCAATAAAACCTGCCCCACCTGTTATCAGAATTGTTTTAGACATTTTTCTAACCCCTTTTTCCAATGATTAATTTCAACACCAAAAACCTGTTTTATTTTATCTTTATCTAATACACTATAAAATGGTCGTGACGCACGTGTTGGATATTGACTTGATTTTATTGGTTTTACCATACAATGCAAACCCGACATTTCCATAATTTCACATGCAAAGTCATACCATGAACACACGCCTTCATCTGTGAAATGATAAATACCACTGTTTTCATGTGTCATTTGTGGAATAATTTTAACAATCGCCTGTGCCAGATTTCCTGCAAATGTTGGCGTTCCAATTTGGTCGGCAACAACATTAATTGAATCTTTTTCCGCCCCCAACCGACGCATTGTTTTTACAAAGTTATTACCATTTACCGAATATAACCAGGCAGTCCTGATAACAACCGCCATATCTGCGTTTTCCAGAACTGCGACTTCACCGGCACGCTTTGTTTTACCATAAACAGACACTGGATTTGTTTCATCATCTGCACCATATGGTCTGCAACCATTGCCATCAAAAACATAGTCTGTTGAAATATGGATTATTTTTGCGCCTGTTTTCGCCAGATTTCGCGGTCCATCAACATTAATTTTTGTTGCCAGCGCAATATCATCTTCTGCCTTATCCACGGCGGTATATGCCGCACAGTTAATAATTACATCAATATTATTATCACGTACAAAATTCTGCACCGCCATTTCATCTGTTATATCAAGTATATCAACATCTGCACAAATTGCATCTGGCAATAATTTTGCCAGCTCTTGCCCCAATTGACCATTACAACCCGTTATCAGGAACATCTTTCAACCCCTTGGCAATTTTATCTTTATCTGAAACGATTATTTTATCTGCCGGCACCCGCCAATCGACACCAATATCTGGGTCATCAAACCTGATACCGAATTCTGAATGTGGTGCATATAAATTATCACATTTATACGCAAAAACCGCCGTATCACTTAACACAGAAAACCCATGCAAGAATCCACGTGGTATAAATAATTGTCTTTTATTTTCTGCACTTAATTCAACCGCAACATATTTACCAAACGTTGGCGAATTTTTTCTGATATCCACCGCCACATCCAGAACAGTACCATGTAAAACACGCACTAATTTTGCCTGGGCATGAATACCGGTCTGACAATGTAATCCACGCACCACACCATACGATGACATTGATTGATTATCTTGGACAAATACATTTGGAATACCGTTTTTTTCAAATTCTGCGGCATTATAACTTTCGAAAAAGTACCCACGCGCATCTGAAAACACGCGCGGTTCTACGATAATAACCCCATCAATTTCTGTTTTAATAAAGTTCATGTTTTTCTCCATATACTTTCTCTAAATAATTTTTATACGTACCAGATTTTAATTCATCAATCAATGCACGCATCTGTGTATCATTAATAAACCCTTGTTTATAGGCGATTTCTTCGATACACGCAATCTTTAACCCCTGGCGTTTTTCAATAATTTGGACAAATTGTCCTGATTCCATCAGACTGTCTGGTGTACCCGCATCCAGCCACGCATTCCCACGTCGCATTGGAACGACAGACATGCGTCCTTCGCGTAAATACATATTATTTAAATCTGTAATTTCCAGTTCCCCACGCGCCGACGGTTTTAATGCACGTGCCTTTGCAACAACATCACCTGGATAAAAATACAAACCAACAGATGCATAATTTGATTTTGGATTTTTTGGTTTTTCTTCGATTGAAATTGCATTTAAATTTTTATCAAATTCGACCACACCAAATCGTTCTGGGTCTGAAACATGATATGCAAAAATTGTTGCACATTTACCGGTATTCTTTTTAACCTCGTCCATAAAGATTGGGAATTGTCCCCCCATATAGAATATATTATCCCCCAGAATTAAACATACATCATCGTTCCCAATAAAATCAGCCCCAATTGTAAATGCCTGGGCAATACCTTTTGGTTCTGGTTGAATTGCATATTGAATATTCAGACCAATTTTTCCCCCATCACCGAACAACTTTTCAATATTTGGTGTATCTTGGGGTGTTGAAATAATCAAAATATCGCGAATTCCAAACGCCATCAATGTTGACAAAGGATAATAAATCATCGGCTTGTCATATACAGGCAATAATTGTTTTGATGTTGTTTTGGTCAATGGATAAAGTCTGCTGCCACTGCCCCCAGCCAAAATAATTCCTTTCATACCAAAATCCTTGATTAATATTATATTTTGATATTAGCGGAAAAAATACACCATTTGCAACATATAAAAACATAGGAAAACATACCTAAAAAATACTATAAACAATTACTTAAATCATTACCAGTTTCATTATGATCGACTTGTTTATTTTTTATTTCTTCGGCGGCTTTTATCTTTTGTTTAACCAAAATCATATCAGGGTGTGCTTGAAATTCTGAATTCATCATATCAACGGCCCTATCAACATCGTCTTTTGTTTTAATAAATATAGGCATTATTGAATCTGCCGCTGAAAATATAGACTGTTGTAATTCTGGCTTAAAATCATCAATAACCGACAGATACGTTTTTATATGCTTATCTTCGTGTTTTAAAATCGCATTGTACGTACATGTTTCTGGAATATGTCTAATATCAATCTGAACCAAAAAATCATTATACCCAACAATCGCATCAACCATTTTTAATGCGACACAAAATCCCCCATCAACCGGATTTATATCAACAACAATATCATAATTATCTGTTAACGTTGCAATAACATTTCCATGCCATAAATCCATTGGGGTACGTGGTTGAACCACTGTTTTTCCCCAATCAGGCGTATTTAACAAAATCCGTGGTATTTTTTTATATTCTAAACAATCATCTGCCATCACTGGCAATGAAATCATAATATACAAGACCGAAAACAAATATTTTAACATTTATATATATTATTCCATGGCACCTTGCTTTTTCAGATATTCATCTACAAACGCATTACCATATTGTTTATATAATTCTTCGGCCAATAACACAGATGAACGCCCTGATTCAAACAATCGCAACATATTACCCAAACCACCTAATTCAGTATTTAAAATCACAGATTCCCCATTAACCGGACGTGACAACAACACCGCACGTTTCAGGTTTGGATATGCCTTGCCCTGAATAAATGCCATTTCCAACGGATTCAGATTCCAATGTTCATAATCACGTGCATCTGCCGCCGGATTACGAAAGAACAACACTGTCTGTGCCTGACCACGCACCACGTCGCCAATTCCCAATTTATCTAAAACATTTGCACGCTGGAACGCAACCATATATGCCTGACGATTTTTGCGTCCTTCTTGCAAACCAACTATAAAGTTATCACGGAACATCTTGTTTTCCAACATAGGTGCCGTTTCGTCAATCATAATCAGCGACGGATTACCGCCGGCAACAGTTGTATTATTAATTCTGTGCAATATATATGAAATCACCGCTGGCGATAATGTTTCATCTTGTAAAATATCTGTAAAATCAAACGTTGTTAATCTTGATTGCAAATCCAGTGTATCTTCTGTTTCATTGAACATATCGCCATATTGCAATGGGTCAACCCACTTTTTCAACGCTGGTCGCATATTCCCAGCCGATGAAAAACAGCTTTCCCACAGATTTTTCAACATTCTGTCATTATCAGATAAATAGTCAAAATTCACAGACACCGCACGTGCGATTTCATCTGCTGATTGCGTATCAGACTGTCCGGAAATAATTGCAAACCAACGCCGCAAGAACGCACGATTTGCCGCCGTATCAGACATTTTTAATGGATTTAAATGCGCCAAGAAATCCTGTTCTTCTTTCTTGGTATTTTTCTCTTTACCATTCATTGTGATATATTTACCACCCACCGCCAGTGTAAATATTTCTGCCCCTTTATTACGGTCAAAAAAGAATGCCTTTAACTTTTGATGTCTTAAACTCTGCGCAATCAGGAACGAGAATAATGTTGTTTTACCACCACCTGTTGGACCAATTGTCAGCGTATGTCCCACCGCCACTGGCTTATCAGAAACATGGAATTGAAATTGATATGGTGTTCCCTGGGCTGTTGGGAAAACCACCAATGGTCCCGGCCCCCAATCAGAATTTTCAATACCGCGGGGTTGGCTGGACATTGGGATTGAAATCGCCGCCGTACGTGATAATAACTTAAAACTGCGTGGAAATACGTCAAACCCTGGGATTTGTGAAAACCAAGAAACCTTTGATGCAAATGTTTCATTAATTGGCGAAATACCAAATGTCGCGGCAATCTTTTTAAATTCATCAACATATTTTTGCAGTTCTTCTGGTGTTGCCCCGAACAAAATAAATACAGGATAATAGTTTACCAAGCTCTGATTTCCGGACACATTTTCATCCATTGCGCCTTCGGCTTCGGCGATTTGTTCATCTGTTGATGTTTGTGTTGATTCAGATGTAATACGTCTTTGACGAATTGTTTTTTCAACTGCCGCCGCCCCCATAATACGGAACGCATTCATAGTTATCATTTCAGTTTGGATTGTTCCAACAGTATCAAAAAATTCTTCATCTAAATAATCTGGTGAAATTTTAAATGATAACAAAGACGCATACATCTGATTTCCACCACTGATATATCTAACCAGTCCATTACGTAAAAATTCCACATCATCAACAGTCACCAAATTTGCAATATCATTATCTGCTGTTTTTGGTTCTGGTTTTGAAATTGGGGATAAAATACGCCCAAAGAACCGCGCCATATTATCTTCTTTATCATTTTTCAACAATTGTGGTCTATATGCCGCCAATATTGATTCTATATAATTACAATACTGATTTAATTTTGCACGTGCATCATTTCCATAAACAGAAACAACCACATAATAACTATTCAAGAAAATTTTCAACCCCTGACCACGCCATTTATTATAAATACGTTGTAATGTCGGCTGTCTAAATTCATAGTCTGTATTTTCATCAGCTGCATCGCGCACCATATAGAAACGCAACACAACCCCTGGATCACGAATTTGATTAAATAACTGTGTACGTAAATCCAAGAATTTTGCCTTGGTTTCATCATCTTGCATACTGGTCTGAATGCCTGCGATACGATAAACGCGCAACAAACTGCCATCTTCCAAAGACATTGAATTATCTTTAAAAACAGTTTTAAAAGGCATATAATTCGCATATTTTGCATAACCAAAACGTGGGAAAACTTTCTTGGTCAACACAGGAATATACATCAATAATACCAAGAAAACACAAATAACTATCATCGCCATCACGGTCAAAGTGATTGGAAAACCGCTTCCTGCGAAATAATCAAAAAATCCTTTCATATTATTCATGCTGCTAATCTTCCTGGTATTTTTCTTTTAAACAACTGTATTTTTGCCGAAATAATCTGTCCCAACTGTGGGTCACGTTTTGAAAAAACTGCGATTATCGAATGTACAACAATAACAGATATTAAAAAATATAATGGTGATACTGGGTCCCTACCCTTGGTCAATGCCAATGATGCAAAAAAAACCACCATAAAAATAATAAATTGAACGGCGAAATTCAAAACCGCCAACGAATACGGCACATAAAAAATATGTGCAGGATTTGCCAATGCTTTTAATACTTGCTGTTTCATTCTCTATCCGTCCTGTTAACAATTATAACAATTTCAACAATTTTCAACAAGCATAAAAAACATCCCATTAAAATTGTTAAATTCTGTTAAAAAGTGCAAATTTATCAACAGTTAATTATTTTGACTAAATTTCAACAATTTTAACAAACATCTGCAGAAAACCTGGATTTTTTTGTTAAAAAACTGTTAATAAAAAACTAAAAACAGTTTTCAACAGTTTCAACAGGGCCTACTACTACAACAATAAATAATATTATTATTTGATTTTTCAAAAAATATGTTTATAATCGCCATGTAAAAAGGATTAAGTCATGAAATTTTTAAGTTCATTAAAGGCTTGGAAGAAACGCGGTAATGTAAAACAAATCCGTCGTGGTAAACAAGTTATCTTAATTGACCCTAGCAATCCAAAGTTCAAAGCAAAACAGGGCTTTAAGAAAAAATAAAAACACCGCCGTTTGGCGGTTTTTATTATTAATCCTGTAAAAATGCTTCTTTTAAAACATTATCGATTTCGATGGTACCCAGTCCTGCCTGACGCAGATATAAAATTTGTGCATCTGTTGGTTTATAGATACTGGCACTATGTTCTGCTGAAATAGGAACAGATGAAATTCTTTGTGCCGGCATAAAGTCAATTTTTGCATCTTGTTCCACCATTGCGACGAAACCGACATCAGAATTACAATTTTCACAATCTTTATCAATAATCGCAGTACCTGATAATTTTGAATTTGAATTTTTCCGGCCAATTAATTTATTTTTTATCAAAATGCCGGTATTTTTATCTAAATGATGTGCCACACAATCATATGTTAATTCAGAATGATTATCCATTAAAACAGTACCACTTATTTCAGAATTTTTCCCGGCGTTTTTAATAAAAATGTTCAAAAAAGCCGGCTTTTTATTTTTTATATTAACACTTAAAACGACTTTTTGATTTTCTGTACCGACATTAATATTTAAATCGTTTTTCCCGGCAATTTCGCCAATATATATAATGTGTACCGGTAAATCAAATGTATCATTTATCGGGTCATTGGTCAGTGTTGATAATTCTGGGCAATACACCCCATCGCGGTAAACAATTGTTTCCGCCGGAAAGGTTTTTATGTTGAATTCGTTCCACAGGTATGACATATTATGCCCATTATAAAGGATTTTAAAATGGGATTCAATTGTGGAATTGTTGGATTGCCAAATGTTGGTAAATCTACATTATTTAATGCATTAACACAAAGTGCGGCAGCAGACGCGCAAAATTATCCATTCTGTACAATCGAACCGAACACGGGGCGCGTTGTTGTACCAGATAGCACATTGCACGAATTGGCGCGTGTGGCTGGCTCTCAAAAAATACTGCCAACACAACTGGAAATTGTTGATATTGCGGGTCTTGTAAAGGGCGCATCCAGTGGCGAAGGATTGGGAAATAAATTCTTGGGCAATATTTTATCAACAGACGCGATTATTCACGTTGTCAGATGTTTTGAAAATGATGATATTGTACATGTGCATGGAAAAATAGATCCATTGTCTGACATTGAAACAATTGAAACAGAATTAATGCTGGCAGACCTGGAAAGCATTGAAAAACAGATAAAGAATCTTGAAAAAAAGGCACGCGGTCTGGACAAAGACGCCATTAAATTATTGGCAGATGCAAATGTTATAAAAGAAAACTTGGAAAAATCAATACCGGCGCGCCTGGGCGATGTTGATTCCGCGCCTTTTAATTTATTAACAACCAAACCTGTGATATATGTTTGTAATGTCGAAGAAGCATCTGCCGCGACCGGCAATAAATATTCAGACATGGTAAAACAGAAATTCGGCGCAACAAATGATGTGTTGGTAATTTCATCAAAAATAGAAATGGAAATTTCACAGATTGTTGACCCAGACGAACGCAAAATGTTTTTGGATGATTTGGGACTGACTGAATCTGGTCTGGACCAGGTTATCAAGACAGGTTATAAAACACTGGGGCTGCAAACATATTATACCATTGGCCCAAAGGAGGCACACGCCTGGACAATCACAACTGGCATGACGGCACCCCAGGCGGCGGGTAAAATCCACACTGATTTCGAGAAAGGTTTTATCCGTGCCGAAGTAATTTCACCTGATGACTTTATATCGCTGGGGGGCGAAGTTGCCGTCAAAGAAGCCGGCAAAATGCGTCTGGTTGGTCGCGATTATATAATGCAACCCGGCGACATCTGCCACTTCTTGTTTAATAATTAATTGTTAAAAAATCCCGGCTTTTTTGATAAAAATGTTCAAAAAAGCCGGGAAAATATATTTTATAATAATCCACTAAATAGATATCAAAACTTCTAACTTTTCACTATATTTTTCAATTTCATCATCTATACGGCTGATTTCATCACGTACACTTTCATCCCCAGATAACATTTGTGTGGTCAGTTCGCGTTTTTGCATATTTAATTTTTCCAGATACCGTTGCAATTTTAATGAAACGATATACTTTTCTGCCGCCGCAACGTCCAGATTTAAATCCGGTGCGTTCCCATCAAAATCAACCCCCAATGTACCCAAGAATTCTAAATAACGTTCTGCCAACTCTGGGAAAGTATTCACAATATAAATCAGTGTATTTTTTGTAATTGCATCAATATCAGGCAATTTTATATTTACGGTTTTTGCCGGCTTTTTCCAACTTTGCCAGTTTTGAAATTTCCGCTTGTCATATTCTTGTTTATAGTGTTTACGTAAATCAGCATCCGCGATTTTTTCCAATTGTGCGTCTATGAATTTTTCTGCCTGGGCGCGTCCACCCGGCGTTGAAACAATATAATTTTTATTTGCCAATTCCCACAAGAAATCAACCAATGGCATTGCATCGTCTATTATTTTTCGCATGGCGTCCACACCACCGGTTTTTAAGATTTCATCTGGGTCTTTACCCCCCGATACAAACGCAAATTTTATATCAGACGTATCGCGCAAGAATGGCATAACAATTCCACACGCGCGCCCGGCGGCCTTTTGCCCTGCCCCGTCACCGTCAAAACAAAATGTTATATTTCTGTTTGATTTACATAACAGTGCAATATGGTCTTCGGTTAATGCAGTTCCAAGTGGCGCAACTGTTTCTGGGAAACCATTTACCTGCATTTTTATTGCGTCAATTTGTCCTTCGACAACGATACTGCGATTTGCGCGATGAATTGCATCACGTGCGAAATTCAACCCGAATACAGTTTTACGTTTGTGGAAAATTTCTGTATCTGTTGTGTTAATATATTTTGGTTCTGACCCGTCCAGCGAACGTCCAGAAAAGGCAACAATACGACCCTTGGCATTAAAGATTGGAAACATTAACTTATCGCGAAAGAAATCATACATTCCAAATTCGCCACGACGACAAAGTCCTGAATCAATCAGATTTTTTGATGCCGCATATTTATTTGCAATTATATTATTTTTTGGTGCATAACCGATACGATATTTTTTTATCATATCATCGTCAAAGCCACGATTTCTAACGTATGCAAGGGCGTGCGATGCCTCTGGCGCAAATAATTTTTCGGCATATGTCTGTGCCGCTTTTTCACAAATATCAAACAGTGATTCTTCGCGTTGAACAATCTTTGGGTCGCGTGGTTTATATTCTGGCATTTTTAAGCCCGCCATATTTGCCAATTCTTCGATTGCGGACTTAAAATCCATATTATTAATTTTCATTGTGAACGAAATAATATCGCCACTTTCACCACAACCAAAGCATTTACAAAAGCCTTTTTCTTCGCTGACACAGAAACTGGGTGTTTTTTCATTATGAAATGGACAGCATCCCCAATAATTTTGCCCTTTTTTTGTTAGTGACACGCGTCTGCCCACAACATCAACGATTGACAATCGTTCACGTAATTCATCAGTAAAGTTTTTATAACTAAACCTGTCTGGTGCCATTATTTTTTATTTGCCTTGTTATTTATCAGTTTTATTGCTGTTTCTAAATCTGGTTGTTCTGCAACAGAAACATTAACACGATTTGATGAAATATACGCGCCATATCGTCCGGTTGGATAATAGAATATCATTTTTTTCGTATCTGGATTTTCACCGATTTTAATTGGTTCTGCTTTTTTTCCGGCATTTGCCAACAATTCACGTGCAATTTCCAGTGTAATATTCTCGCTATTATACTGTTTTGCTGCAACATTTTTTGCACCATCTGTCACATATGGACCAAATTTTCCAACACGGAATTCAATACCATCACCCAGTTCAACTGTATCTGATTTTACGTTTTGTACGGCGGATTCTGTGGTCTGCGCAGAATTATCATTTTTTGATAATTGTTTTGTATATTTACATGTTGGATATTTCTCACAACCGATAAATGCACCAAATTTTGATAATTTTATACCCAATTTACCACCACATTCTGGACAAATATTATTTCCATCTGGGAACAAGTGGTTGTTCATAAATTCGTTAATTTCATCGATAATATCAGATGTTTTAATACCACGCGCACCATCAATCATTTCGCTGGTTGGTTTCCAAAAGTTTTCCAGGGCGGTGATTTTCTTTTGCTTGCCATTTGAAACATCGTCCAGTGTATCTTCTGTTTTCGCAGTAAAGTTTACATCCACCAAATCTGTAAAATACTTATTTAGATATGATGCAATAACCCAACCACCATTTGTTGGGTGGAATCGTCTTTGTTTATCTTGTTCAACATATGCACGGTCAACAATTGTTGACATAATTGTTGCATACGTTGACGGACGTCCGATTCCCAATTCTTCCAATTTTTTAACCAGTGACGCTTCGGTATATCGTGCAGGTGGCTGTGTAAAATGTTGTTCTGGTTTTAATTCTTTGATTATAATTTTATCACCGATATTTAGCGGTGGTAATTTCGAATCTTTTTTATCTTCTTCATCATCTTTATCTTCGGTATAAACCTTCATAAACCCGTCAAACGTACGCGTTGTACCGACGGCATGGAAAATACCAACTTTGTTTTCTGTTTCAATATCCGCGGCGACCGAATCAAATTCTGCATTACACATTTGACATGCAATTGTACGTTTCCAAATTAAATCGTATAACTTTGCTTCATCCCCACCCAGATTCTTTGCAGGTGCATCAAAATGTGTTGGTCGAATTGCTTCGTGTGCTTCTTGGGCATTTTTAGATTTTGTTGCATATATATTTGGTGTTTTTGGAACAAAGTTTTCACCATATTCACGTGCAATAAAGTTTCTAATTTCATTAACTGCATCTGCGTTCAGGTTTGTTGCGTCTGTACGCATATATGTAATTAAACCCTGTTCGTATAGTTTTTGTGCCGCACTCATTGTACGTTTTGATGCAAAGTAAAGTTTACGTGCCGCTTCCTGTTGCAGGGTTGAAGTGGTAAAGGGTGCAGTTGGCTTTCGCTGTGTTTTTTTCTTTTCTATATTGATGACACTGGCATTGATTTCAGGCGTTCCAATTGACGATAAAATATTATCCATAAATTCTTTGTTTTCAATGGTCATTTTTTCAATTTTTTGACCATTGAATTTTGTCAGCATTGCCTTAAAATCCACAGATTCTGCCGTACACAGCGATTCCAGTGACCAATATTCAACCGGTTTAAAAGATTCTATTTCTTTTTCGCGGTCGACGACCAATTTAACCGCGACCGATTGCACACGCCCGGCAGATTTACCCAAATTTCTGCGCCATAATAATGGTGAAATACCAAAACCAATCAGATAATCCAATGCGCGTCGTACCAAATAGGCATCAACTAAATTTTGGTCAATTTCACGTGGGTTTTCGATTGCGCTTTGCACTGCTTTTTTTGTAATTTCATGGAACGCGACACGATAAACTTTTTTATCTTTTAACAGTTTTTTATTTTTCAAAATGTCCAACAAGTGCCATGCAATGGCCTCTCCCTCGCGGTCAGGGTCGCTTGCAAGATAAACTGCATCTGCTTTTTTTAATTCGTCTGTTATTAATTTAATTTGTTTTTCTTTGCCTGGCATAATTTGCCATTTCATTTTGAAATTATTTTCTGTATCCACACTGCCATTTTCTGGCACCAAATCACGAACATGACCAACAGACGCAATAACACGCCAGCCCTGCCCCAAATATTTTTCAATCGTTTTCGCCTTAGACGGTGATTCCACGATAAGCAAATTCATATCCCTAACTCCCCTTTGCAGATAATTGTTGGTCTTTGTGAATATACGCGTTCTGGCACAGTCCGAAACCAAACATCAGTGATAATAAACTGCTGCCCCCGAATGACATCAATGGCAACGGCACACCAACAGTTGGCAACAATCCCAAAACCATAGAGATATTTATAAAGTAATAAACAAAAAAGTTCAACATAAAACCAAAACAGATTAATTGTCCAAATCGATTTCGGCACATTTTTGCACACCAAAACAGCACAACAACAATCCAAGTGTAAATCATTAATAGTATGAACGCACCAATAAATCCAAATTCTTCACCCAACATTGTGAAAATAAAATCAGTCTGTTTTTCTGGCAAGAATGATTGTTGTGATTGTGAACCTTGCATATATCCTTTGCCGGTCATACCCCCGCTGCCGAACGCGATTTTTGCCTGGTTAATTTGATAACCTGCGCCTTGGATATCACTGTCTGGATTTATAAATGTTATTATACGTCCACGTTGATAATCATGCAATCCGCCATACCAAACAACAGGCGCCGCCATGCAACCTAAAATTGCTGCGATAATAAACCATTTTTTATTTGCACCAACAATATAGAAAACACCCACCGTAATCATACCCAGTGATAACGCGGTTCCTAAATCAGGCTGTGCCACAATTAAACCAAACGGTATCAATAACATTAACCCAGGTATTAGATAGTTTTTAAATTGCCCCAGTTCTACGGAATTAAACCACGCAAAATACCGTGCCAACGCCACAACCAAACCAATTTTGATTAATTCAGACGGTTGCACATGGATAAATCCCAGATTAAGCCATCTTTGCGCCCCCATACCCGTATGTCCAACAAATGTCACCAGTATAATCATAATCAGCGCAATTGCATAAATTAGATAGGCGGATTTAACCCACGTTTTGATATTTGAAAATGCCGCGACAAAAAACACACCAAACCCCAGAACGATTTTCATCAGTTGTGACAGCGCAAATGGTTTCCAATTACCCCCACCCGCGGAATATAGAACAACAATCGATATTGTTAACACCATACACATTGGCACAAACATACCCCATGAAAATCGGCTTAGTTTTTCATGGAATGTCATCATATTTGCATTTGAAACACGTGTCTGTCTGGCCATCGTTTTTATTTTTTTCGTTTCAATAGTTCACGCATTAATGCGCTGGCACTGCGTGCCGCAGGTCCACTGGAACCCGAATGTTCTGTGACAACGCATACAGCGTATTTTGGATTATCTGTTGGTGCGTATCCGACAAATAATCCATGATTTCGCATATGCCATTTTAATTGTTCGTTGGTCAGAACACCACTTAAACGTTCTTTTTTTGATATACTGCGCACCTGTGATGTTCCTGTTTTTCCGCCCATACGCATACCATTTATGTTTAATGCACTGCCACTGGCGGTGCCACCTGGTTCCAAGACCTGTTCCAGTCCTTTTAATACACATTTTATATTTTTATCTTGCAGATTCATACTGTCAAATTTTGGTTTTTTATCACTGGCGATAATTCGTGGCATAACAGCCTTGTTTGATGATGCGCGTGCCATCATAACTGCCAATTGTAAACAGTTTGCCAATATAAATCCCTGACCAATTCCAGAAATAACAGTATCACCATGAACCCAACGTACACCGACATTTTTTTCTTTCCAATATCTATCTGGCATAACGCCTGTCATTTCACGCGACAGAATATCGTCCATAAATTTTTCTGTAAATCCCAAACGCAGTGCCATATTTTTTATTGCGTCAATACCAATACGCAACGCCATTTGATAAAAATAAATATCGCAAGAATGTTTTAATGCGCCAGCCAAATCGACCCATCCGTGTCCCTTGTCTTCCCAACAGTGATAACGTCTATCGCCATAGTCCCAGTGTCCAGGACAGAATATTTTTTCGCGTGGGTTAATTGCACCGGATTCCAGACCTGCCAACGCCACAACAATTTTGAATGTTGAACCAGGTGGATATAATCCTTCGATTGTTTTATTCATAAATGGTTTTGCAATATCATCACGCAGTGTATCAAGATATTCATCTGCGTCATCTTCACGGAACATATTTGGGTCAAAACTGGGGGTTGAAACCATGGCCAGAATATCGCCTGTTTCGATTTCCAGCGCAACACCACAACCCGAACGATGTTGGGTTAACGCATCATACAACGCGCGTTGTGCATTATCATCAATTGTTGTTTTTATATTTTCACCAACAACAGGTGCGACATATTGTGATTTATCTTCGCCTGTGACGCGTCCAACCGCATTTGTAATCATCACGGTTTGTCCGGCAATACCCTTCATCTGGTCATCGTATTTTTTTTCAAGACCAGTTATACCTGTTGTTAAAAATGGTGCATTTGGCACAGGTTTTTTTGGTTCGCCGACATATCCAAATATTTGTGCGCCCGCCGGTCCCAGTTCATAAATACGTGCATAACCACTTTCCACGTGCAACCCGGGCAGATTTTTTGCCTGTAATCCTGCCAACATATTCCAATCTGTATTTTCACTGACTAATACCGGTTGAAACTTTAATTGTTTTTTTATTTTTGCACGAATTCGTTCAACTTTTTTTGGTTTTAATTTTAAATCTTTTTCAACAATCGCGATTAATTGTTCTATATCTTTTGCTTCTTCTGGAATGATGTATATGCGATAAATTGGCGCATCGCGTGAAATAGGCGTATCATTACGCGACATTAATTTACCACGTTCTGGCATATTAATTTGAATACGAAATGAATTATTTTCACTTTTCCTTTTATAGTCACGGTAATTAAACAGTTGCATCTGCAACATACGCAACACCAATACAGATGTTAACACCGCCCCACCGGTCAAGAACAATGCACTGCGTCGGTCAAATGTACGTGCAACTTCGGTATCAATCATGCTGAATCCTTTTGATTAATGCCGTCGTTGGTATGTACAGTGCGCATGTCCACACAAACATCCACATTCCACGTGCCAGATTTATAAATGTAAAATTAGTTAAAACCTGAATTAGTACGGTAAACCCAAAGAATATCATAAATGCACCCAGTCCATTTTTATCCATACGCGTCAAATCAATCAGACTTTGGAAACCATTAATTGCATAGAACAAGCAATACATTGCGACCCAAAAACAAACAGTTTCAAACTTATAATCAATGACAAAACACATTATTATTGAAAACAGTGTAAAACCCGGAACGTGTCGTATAAACGAACAAAAGAATATTGGAATAATTGCCAATATTCCTGCGGGATTCCAAAAATAATCAGACAATCGCCACAAAGCGACGGTTATCAAGAATGGAAACGCCCCACGCAGAAAATCAACAATTTTTACATTCATTTATATTTATTTGTCTCGTCAAACTTTAATATTAACACGCGCGATAATTTTGATGGTGCCAATACTTTTACATCCATATCATCTGTCATTTCGCCAACCATAATACCACCTGGTAAAATTCCAGAAATATTACTGGTTATTAATTTTATACCTTTTGTTGCCTGAAATTCAGGGTCGCTAAAAAATCCCATGGTTGGTCGGCTGGAACCATTTCCGGTCATAAAACCGTAAACCTCTGACCCGACGACACGCACGGCGATATTTGTATCTGCGTCTGTTAATGCGCGTACGCGTGCAAAATTTTCTGCAACATCAATAATAACGCCTGCCAGAATCATATCAGTTGATGTGACAACCATACCAGATGTCAGTCCATCTTTTGCACCACGGTTAATAATATATGTATTATGACCTAGTGCACTGTTATCATGTATAACATCTGCGATAATTGTATTGCGTGGCTGTGAATTAACAATATTCAATTCATGATTCAGTTTTTTATTTTCTGCAATGGCCAGGTCGCATACATTTTTATCAATCAATGCCTTGTCCAATCGGGCGCGCAGTTCTTGGTTTTCTGCACGCAGATTTGATAATTCTGTAATTCCGCCGATTGCGTCACCCACGACACGAATTGGCCATGTGACAACATTTCCAACAGCCTGTGCAACAGGAACAACAACGTGTGCCATCGCATTCATAATTTTATAATCTGGCTTTGCAATCATTATGTATATAAACAGCACCGGCAACAGCGCGCTTGCACACACTGCCTTTATCACAGGGTATACTTTGGAAGATAATTTGTTATTGTTCATCGCGCCTACTTTAATCCTAAAAAGTCAGATATTCAATAAAAACTTGATTTTTCGTTTATTTATGTCACAATTGCATCAGTCAAAGTGGCAAGGCATTGCCATCAGGCTGTAATTTTATTCTAATAACAAGAGGATATAAAATGCCAAAATTAAAGACAAAGTCGTACTTAAAAAAACGTGCGTCTATGACCGCAACTGGTAAAATCCGTGTTGCACGCAACTCTCACAAGAAACTGTTGCGCAAGAAATCTGCCCGTGCAAACAAGGCAGGTGCAAAGCCACAGTATTTGAACGATAACATGGTCGGACAGGCAAAAATCCTGGCACCATATGGTTTGAAATAAGGGGGTATAGGTCATGGCAAGAGTAAAACGCGGAACAACCGTAAAACAAAAACATAACAAGATTTTGGCGCGTGCCAAGGGTTATTTGGGCCGTCATCATTCAACATATCGTGCCGCCCGTGAAAAAACGGAAAAGGCAGGACAGTATGCATATCGCGACCGTCGCGTTAAAAAACGTGAATTTCGTGGTTTGTGGATTGTTCGTATCAACGCCGCTGTGCGCGCAAATGGTATGACTTACAGCCAGTTTATGAATGGCTTGAAAAAGGCTGGTGTCGCCCTGGACCGCAAGGTTTTGGCTGAAATGGCATATGCAGGCGATGCAAACTTCATCAAATTGGTTGATACAGCGAAACGATTTAACAACGCCGAAAGTAAATAATACCTTGTCGGCGGGGTATCTGTTTTGTAATAATAAAAGCCGTCAGATGACGGCTTTTTAATTTATAAAGTTTTTTAAGGTAAGAAGTTATGCACGAACAAATAAAAAATATAAATACATTAGAAGAATTACAGGCATTATATGCGTCTATCTTTGGTAAAAATGGTACAATGACCGCACGCCTGAAAGAAATGAAGAATCTTGATAACGATGCGCGTGCCGCATTGAATATGGAAAACCAAACACTGCGCGAATTGTTTAAAACACGCCAGGCTGAAATTGAAAATGCAGTCTTGATGGCATCTTTGCAGAAACAAAAGTTGGATGTTTCATTAAATCCATTGCCTGAAAACAATGGCACATTACACCCATTGACACAAAGTTTCAAAGAAGTTGTAAATATTTTTGAATCTTTGGGTTATACATATATGACGGGTCCAGAAATAGAAGATGATTGGCATAATTTTACCGCATTAAATACACCAATGCATCACCCTGCCCGTGATATGCAGGATACTTTCTTTTTACCAAACGGCAATGTAATGCGTACACAAACGTCTGCGGTACAAATTCGTGCGATGGAAAAAAATGGTGTACCAATTAAAATGTTTACTGTTGGTCAATGTTATCGCAAAGAATTAGATGCAACACATTCTGCAATGTTTGGTCAAATAGAAGGTTTGTATATTGATACAATTGAAAAAGGTGTAAATTTGTCTGATATGTTGGCAACAATGCGAACATTTGCATCTAAATATTTTGAAAAGGATGACCTGGAACTAAGAATTCGTCCATCATACTTTCCATTTACGGACCCATCAATTGAAATAGATATGAAATTTGGTGACAAATGGATGGAATTATTGTGCGGTGGTATGGTTCATCCAAATGTATTAAAAAATTGTAATATTAATCCAGATAAATATCAGGGTTTTGCATTTGGATTCGGTTGGGCACGTCTGGTAATGATTAAATATGGTTTGAACGATATACGTGCGTTTACAGATTCTGATGTTCGCTGGTTGAAATCGGCTGGTTTCTAAAACGGGGGAATAAAAAATGAAATGGACATATGATTGGTTAAAAGAATATTTAAAAACAGATGCAACTGCATCCGAAATCGCCGATACACTGACCCAAATCGGACTAGAGGTTGATGACGTTATCACCCCAAAATCGCCAATTGTGGCGCGTATTGTCGAATGCAAGCCACATGAAAACAGCGACCACCTGCACGTTTTAATGGTCGATGATGGCACCGGCACGCTTCGCCAGGTTGTATGTGGCGCGCCAAATGCACGTGTGGGTTTGGTGTCTGCCTTGGCGACGCCTGGGTGTGTCATTGATGGTCATGAAATTCAGTCTGGTAAACTGCGTGGCGTTTTATCAAACGGCATGATGTGTTCCGGCAAAGAATTGGGCATAAATGATGACCACAGTGGTATTATCGAATTGCCAGATGATTCTGTGATTGGTTCAGATGTTTTGGAAACAAAAACTGTATTTGATGCAGGTATCACCCCAAACAGACCAGATTATTTATCGGTTCGTGGAATTGCACGTGACCTGTCTGCGGCGGGTGTTGGCGAATATATTGCACCAAAAGATGCCGAATTTAAATCTGTACCTGGCACACGCAGTGTTAAACTGGAAACAGATAAATGCCGTGCGTATAAAATGATTGAAATACATGGTATAACAGTTAACCCCAGTGATAAAAAAATTGCATCAAGGTTATCAGCAATTGGTATTAATCCAAAGAATGCCCCGGTTGATGCGACAAATTATATCTGTTATGATATGGCACAACCAATGCATTGTTTTGATGCAGACGAAATTGATGGCGATATCATCGTACGCATGGCAAACAATGGTGAAAAGTTCACAGACTTGTTTGGTAACGAACATGAATTGGTTGATACAGATATGGTTATCACAGACGCGTCTGGTATTTTAGCACTGGCGGGTGTGATTGGTGGTGCACGCGGTTCAACGACGAATAATACCAAGAATATAATCTTAGAATCTGCGTATTTTGATCCGGTATATGTTCGTAAATCTGCAAAAAGATTGGGTATATCAACAGACGCGTCATATCGATATGAACGCGGTATTAATCCAACGATAACAGGTGTGGCTGCAATGAATGCCGCCCATATAATTATGGACGCGTGTGGTGGTGAAATTGTTTCTACATTTGCCGCCGGTACAGATGCCGCCCCAGATGTTAAAATTAAATATACGCCAAAATATTTTGCACAAAAAATTGGTTTTGATATGGATCCAGAAACCCAAAAATCTATATTAGAACGTTTGGGGTATACAATAAAAATCAGTGGTGATACATGGACTGTTACACCATGTCCTGCACGTGTTGATGTTGAAATTCCAGAAACAATTGTTGCTGATTTGGTTCGTATATATGGTTATGAAAAAGTTGGTCTTAAAAAAATGTCAGACACCGTAACAAACACTTTTCATAAAGACATAGATTTAGAATTAAAACAAAAATTGGCAAATCGTGGATTAAACGAAACGGTAACATTTGGTTTTGGTAATTCTGTTGTTGAAGAATTGTTGACTGATAAACTAATAATTCCTGTTGCAAATCCTATAATTGTAGATTTGAATACCGCACGAAATAATTTATTGGGAAATCTGTTGATTGCGGTTTCAAATAACGAAAAGCGTGGATATCCAGATTTGAATTTATTTGAACTGGGAACTGTATTTGATGGCGATATGCCGGGCGGGCAGCATACATCTGTTTGCATTGTTCGCACTGGCAGTAATTCACCAAAACATTGGTCATCACGTAATCGTGATGTTGATATTTATGATGTTAAGGCTGATTTAATTGCACTGATGGCTGGTCAGCGTTTCACGGTATCGACAGAAAACGCACCACGTTGGGCGCATCCGTATCGTTATGGTGCATTAATGCAAGGCAAAAAGAAAATTGCAGAATTTGGTGAATTGCATCCGTCTGTTGCGCGTGCGTTGCGCATAAAGACAAATGTTGTCATTGCGATTGTTGATGATATTAAAAATCTGCCTGGGACACGTCGTGCAAAGCAGCCAACCTTATCAGAATTTCAGCCGATAACACGTGACTTTGCGTTTATCGTAGATTTTGATACACCGGCTGAAAAATTGACATCTGTTGCGTGTTCGGCAGACGCACGTATAACAAATGCGGTTGTATTTGACTCGTTTGATATGAATGACGGCACAAAATCGATTGCATTTACAATAACAATTCAACCAACAGATAACATGTCAGATTCTGATTTGTTGGCGATTCAAAACGCTGTTATAAGTTCGGTTGAAAAGAAGTGCAACGCGCGTATACGTGATAAATAGTCGCATTAACAAGGGCGGTAATTTATACGCTGTCCTTGTTTTTTATTATTATAGGTGCGTTTTAAAAACCATAAATAAAAACCCCATGCTATTGCATGGGATTATTATTTCTGGTGGGTGGTATTGGACTCGAACCAACGACCTTTACGATGTCAACGTAACGCTCTAACCAACTGAGCTAACCACCCAAAACATTGCGCATTATAACATCTAAATTATGATTTGCAAATAAAATTGTATGCAGAACAAAAACTTGAAAAAATATGGTGTTATGCTATACTAAATGCCGAGTCAATGAAATAAAGACTCATGTTTATTATTGCGTGGACGGGCTTAGTCACCCAAAAACGTAGCTACTCAATAGTATTCCCGACTGATGGTCGGGATGTCGTTGTTATAAGATTTTATCGAAGGCAACGAGGTTTCTACGTAAACTGACTAACTCCCGACCACTTTAAAAAGTGGTTTTTTATTTTAAAAAGGGGTTTATAAATGACAGTTGCACAAGAAATAGAATTTCTGCGTCAGAAACATGGATTTTCAATTATTGACGTTTGCAATGCATTAAATGTCGACGAAAAAGAATACAATCGAATTATAAAACATAACCACACCCCCAGCATTTATCAATTAATTATGTTTATTGACATGGCGCGTCATCCTATGAAAACAATTTAAAATTAACTGTGGAAATAAGAAAAAATATGTATTATAGTTGACACCGTTCGCCGGTGTAGCTCAGCTGGTAGAGCATCTCATTCGTAATGAGGGGGTCGTAGGTTCAAGTCCTATCACCGGCACCACAAATAAAAAACACCGGCATTTGCCGGTGTTTTTACAATAAACACGCCAGGGCTGCACCCGTATTTTTTAACATAAACCAACCAATACGAAAATCAGAAATATATACTGTGATCATAAACAATGCCAGAATACCAATAACAATCAAAACATTACCTTTTTTGCCACGCATGCAATAAAGCGATATATTGTAAAACAAAAATAAAATATACGCATCAACCAATATACTGATTATCCAAAGAGATGTACAGTTAAACGCCAATGCATTCAGTATCAGTATAACTGGGTATATAAAGAATATCGATGCCAAACCTTTTATCGCAATTTCCCAGTCACGTTCGCCGCCTGTAATTTCAGATACCAACATCAGCAAGCCACCCATAACGAACAGCAGTGCCACCGCCAGTACAGGAATAACAACAAATGACGTAAACAGTGACCCAATTGTAAAGGTTGCGCCACCAATCAACCGTATTGATAATACGGCACCACCACCAATCAAGCCGTATATAAACGCCTTTAACATTGATTCTTCCATATTTCCATCTGCAACTATTTTTGTAAAATAGCGACGTGGATTTACAATGATATTTCGAATATGCCCAAAAATCCCGACTTTCTTTTTCTTCATAATTATCACCTTCATTTGCTTATTTCTATTTTTGCTTTATAATGGTAAAAAATCAATGGAAAAAGTGATGATAAAAATAACAATTGCTGGACGACCAAATACGGGAAAGTCTACATTATTTAATGCCTTGACGGGAACACGCGACGCGCTGGTTCATGACAGACCGGGGGTCACACGTGATACAATTTCTGGACAATTTAAAAACCGTCCATATATGCTGTACGACACGGCTGGTCTGGAAAATGCGCGTTCTGGGATTGCGCTGGATTCAACAAATATGGCAATTGATGCAGTTGCCGGTGCAGATGCCGTATTGTTCGTTGTTGATGGACGCGTCGGTTTAACCACAGAAGATTTAGATTGGGCAAAACTGGTACGACGCAAAACACGTGCGCCGGTATTGTTGCTGGTAAATAAAAGCGAATCGGAAAAGCGTCTGGCAAACGTTCATGATTTTTATAAGTTGGGCTTTGGCGCGCCTGTATTTGTTTCTGCCGAACATAAACGCGGATTTGATGAAATATTCGAATTTATTGATAAAATTGCAGGTGTTGACGCAGTACAAATCGATATACCAGAAAAACCAACTGATACGCGTATCAAAATCGCAATCTTGGGTCAGCCAAACGTTGGAAAATCCACATTTGTAAATCGCGTATTGGGCGAAAAGCGTCAAATTGTTATGGATGCCCCGGGAATTACACGTGATACGGTCAAGATTCCGACAAAATTCTATGGTCGTGATATTGTGCTGATGGACACGGCTGGTCTGCGTCGCAAGGCCGGCGTGACAGATGACGTTGAAACGCTGTCTGCATTAAAATCGTTGGACGCAATTGACAAGGCAGACGTTGTTATTCTGATGGTTGATGCAACACGAAATATTGAAAACCAGGCACTGGGTATAAGTCGGAGGCCAAGCGGTCTTAGGAAGACAAAATTT